>JAZRFS010000212.1:0-22788 GCA_045643765.1 Eubacteriales bacterium | reverse complement strand
CGCAGACGCCACCACCCTTACCGAGGCTGGTTACGTGGGCGAGGATGTAGAAAATATCCTCTTGCGCCTCATCCAGGCGGCAGATTTTGATATTTCCCGTGCCGAGCGCGGTATTATCTATATCGACGAGATCGACAAGATCGCCCGCAAGAGTGAAAACCGCTCGATCACCCGTGACGTTTCCGGCGAGGGTGTACAGCAGGCGCTGCTCAAAATTCTGGAGGGCACGGTTGCCAATGTCCCCCCGCAGGGCGGACGTAAGCACCCCAACCAGGAATTCATTCAGATCAATACGAAGAATATTCTTTTCATCTGCGGCGGCGCGTTTGAGGGACTGGATAAGGTCATTGATCGCCGTAAGGGTCAGCAAACCGTTGGCTTTGGCGGCGAGATCAAGCGCAGCGAGGAAAAGAAGAAGGAAGGCATCTTCAAAGACGTTCTTCCCCACGATATCGTGAAATACGGTCTGATCCCCGAGCTGGTGGGACGCGTTCCCGTGATCGTTTCACTCACGGATCTGGACGAGGATGCGCTGGTGCGCATCATTCGCGAGCCCAAGAGCTCACTTGTCAAGCAGTATACCAAGCTTTTCGAGATGGACGGCGTTAAGCTGACCTTTACCGAGGAGGCAATGATGGCAATCGCCAAGCTTGCCGTAGAACGCAAAACCGGCGCGCGCGGTCTTCGCGCCATCATGGAGACCCTGATGCTTTCCACGATGTACGAGGTACCCGCCCGCAAGGATATCGCCGAGGTGCTGATTACCGCTGAGGCGGTAAACGGCAAAGAAAAGCCGAAATATATTCTCCTTCGCGAGCTGGAAAGCGACGCGGGAGAGACGTAATCAAAAAAAGCCGACATCTACGTCGGCTTTTTTGCGTTTATCGTTGCTTTTTTTCTTGATTTATGCTACAATATAAGGTAGTTTGATATTTCATCCCGAAAGGAATTCCCGATATGAGCGAAAAAAGAAAATTCGGTCTTTTCTCCCGCGGGGAGCAAACCGATGCCGTAGCGGAAAGCTCCGAGCCCACGCTTGGCTACTTTTTCAAATTATTATGGCGAAAAAGCGGCAGATTACTCTCCCTCAACCTGATGATGGTCGTCCGCTTTCTGCCGTTGGTCGCCATTTTGCTGATCTATCTGCTCGGACAAAAAACCTATACGGTGGCAAATCCCGTTTTCACACCGCTTCTGGGTGTGCATCTGCTGGGTGGAACGCAAGGGGCAAACGCCTCCAACGTCACCACTGCACTGCTCGGCGTATTCGGCGGACAGCAGGAAGCGGCATTCCCCTCTACCGTGGCCATTGTCATCATGGTTGCTTTGCTGGCAATTACGGTACTGACCTGGGGTTGGCAAACGGTGGGCGGCACGTATAATCTGCGCAGCCTTGTGCGCGGTGACTCCTGCTTCTTGTGGTCGGATTATTTCTACGCCATCAAGCGCAATCTGAAGCAAGGCTTCTTCTTCGGTCTGATCGATGTGCTTGCCATCGCGCTTCTGGTCTTTGACTGGTATTATTTCAACGCACTGGCGGGCTCTACGTTCGCTTTCAGCATAATGTATTTCGTCATCATTATGCTGATCATCGTGTATGCCTCTATGCGCTTCTATATTTACCCTATGATGATCACCTTCGACCTTCCCATCCGCAAGCTGATCAAGAATGCCTTCATCTTCTCTATGCTTGGTATCAAGCGCAATCTGTTGACCATTTTCGGCTTTATTCTGGTAGCGGGGCTGAATTTTATGCTGATCTCTCCCGCACTTTCCATCGGCTTTACGCTGCCCCTCATTCTGCCGTTGTTCTATCTTCCCGCTCTCGGCGGCTTTATGGCGGTATATGCGTCTTACCCGAATATCCGCCGTTATATGATCGACGGCAAGACTGAGCTCTCCACCTACACCATTGAGGAGGATGAGGAGGAGCTCTGCGAGGAAGCCACAGAAAATGCTGAGACGGAGGAAACGGAGCTTACTCCGCCTCCCCCAGAAGCACACTGACAGTAACAAGCTCATAGCCCAACTCCTGAAGCATCGGTAGGATGCGCCGCAGCGCGGCAGGGGTTGGGCTGTTTTTGCCGATAAAATCGTGCATCAGAATGATGGAGCCGTCCTTTACGTTGCTTTTGATGTTTTCGCAGATCTCCCACACCGGAGTGTGTGCCCAATCCCGTGTGTCTACGCTCCAAAGCACGATCGTCATTCCATTTTGCTCGCAATAGCTTTTCACGTCATCGGTACAAACACCCTCGGGCGGTCGGAAAAAGCGGATCTTATCACCGCCAAGCCGCTCCAGAACCTGCTGACAGCTTTCGATATCGGCACAAAGCTGCTCGCAGGAAAGCTTTGCCACGTGAAAATGATTGTGTGTGTGGTTGCCAAGCTCGTGCCCCTCCTCCCGGATACGCGCAATCAGCTGTGGATAGTTTTCCGCATTGGAGCCTACCGAAAAGAAAGTGGCATTCACGCCGTATTCCTTCAAAATATCCAGAATTTCCGGCGTATAGCGCGGATGCGGCCCATCGTCAAAGGTGAGCGCCACGCGCGGCTTTGAGGTACCTCCCGCAAAGCTGTACACGATGCGTGCCGCGTGTGCCGGCAACACGCTGAAAAAGAGCAAGAGGGCGGCAAGAAAAATGCTTATCCCCCGCCGCATAGCTCCTCCAGTGTGCCAAAACGATACCCTTGCGCCCGCAATTCATCAATGACCGTTGGCAGTACGGTTGCATTTGTCTGCGAGGTAGGGTGCAACAGGATCACGGCGCCGTTATGCACGTTATCCATAATACATTGTAACGCCTTTTGCGTGCTTGGCTGATGCGCGTTATCCCAATCCGCGTAGGCAAAGCTCCAGAAAACCGTCTTATATCCCAGCTCACTGACACTTTTTAGCATTTCAACAGAAAATTTCCCCTCGGGTGGGCGAAAGAATTTTGCCATTGGCTTTCCCGTCAGCGACAAATAGCATTTTTCCAATTCCTCTATCTCGTCTTTGATCCGTTCCTTGCTTGCCGCAGAAAGATCTGGATGATTGGCGGTATGATTACAGACCGCGTGTCCCTCCCTTTCCATACGCAAAATCAGATCACCGTTGGCTGTGACCAGGTGCTTGAGTACAAAAAAAGCACCGCTTACCTCTTTTTCCTTCAAAACATCCAGCACTCTTGCCACGTTTCCGTTTTCATATCCCGCATCAAAGGTAAGATATACCACCTTATCCCCCTCGGGCGTGGCGTGAGCGTGATCGATAAAAAAACCGTTATATTCCTCGACAATGGAAAGATCCTTTCCGAATATCGGTTGTCTGTGCGCCTTATTCCGCACGGTATACCAGCTTGTAGCAGCGGAGGTAGCACTGATCTGCAACAAACACAAAAGCATCGCCAAAATCAGAAAAAAAGCCGCTTGTATCCCCTTTTTCATCTACTTCACCCCTTTCAAGATTAGTTTTTACACAATTTCGTGTTTTCAACGTTTCAAAATTTTGCAAAAAAATATCCCGTGCATCTGCACGGGATATTTTTTATTTTCCAACTCTGGACTTTGCCACGTAAAACTCGTCGAAATGACGCTCCACGTAACGTAAGATCCTTGTCGCGAAGGCACGCTTGTTCTTTGGAAAAAACAGCGCGATGCGCTCCTGTTCGGTATGAAAGTTCTTTTTCAGATGATAGATGTAATCTGCCATTTCGCTGTCGCCGCACTCGCTGATCGTTCGGCAAAGACAGAAAACAGTCTGCTCGCTTGCCGCACCGAAAATCCGAAGTGCCTCTTGCGCTTCGCACATAGAAAGCAATGCCAACATACGGTACATCACAAGCGGACGGAATTGCTCCTCACCCTCCAGCTGCAAGTGCAAGGGCTTGGGAATATCCTGCCAGAGCTCGATCTCCTCACCGACGAAGCAACGCAGATAATGGCTCATCGCATCTTGAATGATCTCGGGTGTCAGATCCTCGCGCCGATAATGTCGGTTTCTGCGACGGTCATACAGAAAATAATGTATCTGCCCCACATTGCGGCGATTGCCGAAAAACAGCAGCACACCGCCGCCAAGAAGGAGCATCACCATCAAAACGATGAGAAATACGCGTAGTGCCATAGATGCCGTTAACGCAGCCGGAATAAAGAGCATAAACGCCACAATAGCGCACACAAATGCAAGACGTGTTGCATAATTTCTTAAAAAAGCGCCTGTTTTCACAATGACCTCCTTATAGTTTTTGTAGTTTCGCGTAGGTGTGCATCAGATTTTTGGTGCCAACACGGTCAAAGGCAATCTCGTAAATCATATCGGCAGCCATCTTTTTTGTGGAAAGGATCGTACCCTCACCAAAGGTCGCGTGCTTTACGCGATCCCCTGCCACAAAGACCTCACGCTTTTGTGCAGCCGGAGCGGGTTGCGCAAAGGAGCTGCGACCGACAGAGCTGCGCTCTGTTGCGGCAGAAGAACCGAAACGAGCGGGTGCGCTCTTGTTGATACCAACACCGTACACACTCGTTCTTTGCTGCGGCGCGGCGGGTCGCTCCAGAAGCTCTTGGGGGATCTCCTGCAAAAAGCGGGAAGCGGGATTGTAGCTGGTACGACCGTAAAGCATACGGTTCTGGGCGTGAAGGATGCACAATGCCTCTTTGGCACGTGTAATCGCCACGTAGGCAAGTCGTCTTTCTTCCTCAATCTCCTCGGGACCTGCCATCACGGTCTGCATACCGGGGAAAATGCCATCCTCAAAGCCGGGCAGGAATACCTGCGGGAACTCCAGACCCTTCGCACTATGAATGGTCATCAGTACCACGGCGTCAGCGGTATCGTCATAGCGGTCCACATCCGCCACAAGCGCGTTCATTTCCAAAAATTCCGTAAGAGAGGGCTCTTCTGCTTCCTCCTGATACTGAATAACACTGGAAATAAACTCCTCCAGGTTGTCCAGGCGGTCTTCCTCCTCCTTGCCCATATCGCGGATCATCTGGCGATAACCGGTGCGATCCAGCATCTCGTCCACAAAGCGATCCAGCGGGACCTCCTCAAGGCGTGCCGTAAGCTCGTTAATCAAGGCGGTAAAGTCCATCAAGGTCTTGGCACTGCGGGAAAGCGCCACGTAGGATGCGGCACGCTCCATCACCTCGAACATACTGCAGCCCTCGTAATTTGCGATCTCCTCCACAGCAGCCAGCGTCTTGTCGCCAAGACCGCGGCGCGGCTCATTGACAATACGCAAGAGACGCTCCTTATCGGCGTGGTTGTCGATCAGCTGCAGATAAGCCACAGTATCGCGGATTTCCTTGCGATCCGAGAAACGAGTGCCGCCCAGCATTCGGTAAGGCACGCCGCTGCGCGCAAAAGCGGTTTCCAAGGACTGGGATTGCGCATTCGTGCGGAAAAGCACGGCAAAATCGCGGTATTGCTTCCCTTCGCGCACCTTTTTCTGGATCTCGTCAAGAATAGCGCGTGCTTCGGCATTCTGGTTTTCGGGATTGAGTACGCGGATCTTGCTGCCCGCACCCTGATCCGTCCAAAGCGTCTTTTTCATCGCCTCATCCTTGCTGTTGTTTGAAATTACAGCATTGGCGGCATCCAGGATGTTCTGCGTGGAGCGGTAATTCTGCTCCAGGCGCACGATGGTGGCATCCTTGAACACTTTATGGAAATTACGGATATTTTCAATGGTTGCACCGCGGAAGCGGTAAATACTCTGGTCGTCGTCACCAACTACCATCAGATTATTGCTTCCCGCCGATAAAAGTGCCGTTAAACGGAACTGTGCCACGTTGGTATCCTGATACTCATCCACGGACACGTAGCGGAAACGGCGCTGATAGAGGTTACGTACCTCAGCGTTTTCCTCCAGAAGCTTCACCGTGCGGAAGATAATATCGTCAAAATCCAGCGCGTTGGAAGCAGCAAGGCGTTTCTGGTATCCCTCGTACACCTTTTGGATCAGATTTTTCGGGAATTCATTGCCAAACTCCAGCGAAAATTCCTCAGGACCGATCAATTTGTCCTTGGCGCGGCTGATGGCGTTCATCACGGTCTTGAGGGGCAGCATCTTATCGTCGATATTCAGGGCTTTCAGCACGGCTTGCATTGCCTTTTTGCTATCGTCTGTATCGTAAACGGTAAAATTCTCCTGCAAGCCCGCTTCATCGCGGTGGCGACGCAGAATGCGCATACAGATCGAGTGAAAGGTACCCACCCAAAGGTCCGAGGCAATATCCGGCTCGTCGGGGAAAGCGGCGGCAAGACGCGATTTCATCTCCCCGGCAGCCTTATTGGTGAAGGTGATCGCCAGAATGCGATACGCGGGCGTGGCATCAGCGGAAAATTGCAGCAAAAGCTGCTCCAGCATTTTTTCGCTCATCGGCGCCTTTGCCGCCTTTTCCAGACCGATCACCGTATGTTCATCCAGATCAAAGGGGACAAAATTACTGTGATATGCATTGCCAAAGCGAATGATGTAAGCAATACGGCGCACAAGCACCGTGGTTTTACCGCTTCCTGCGCCTGCAAGGATAAGAAGCGGATCGTGAATATGATAAACTGCCTCGCGCTGGCGATCATTCAAGCCGGCAAAATAGCGGTCGAATAATGCGCGTTTGGCACAAAGGTAACGATTTTGAAGCTGTGACATAGCGTCCTCTCTTTTTCCGTCGTATTATGTAATTATATTATACTATATTTTATTTTAAAATGCAATTCTCAAAAGAAAAAAGAGCCGGAAAAATTCCGGCTCTTCCCCAACCAAGCTTTTTTAGTATTGCTCGGACTTGTTCTGCGCCTTGTTGTTGTTCTTGTTCTGATTATTCTGATTATTCTGGTTGTTCTGGTTATTCTGATTGTTCTGGTTGTTCTGATTGTTCTGATTGTTCTGATTATTTTGGTTATTCTGGTTGTTCTGGTTGTTGTTGCGATTGTTCTGATTGCGGTTCTGTTCCTGCATGGTTCCAACTCCTTTGTGTGTATTAGTGGTCCTTGCCACACAAAGAGTTTGAGCCAAACGGCAAGAATTTATTCAATCAAACATAAATCTTTGCCGGATCGCACCGATAATATTGGCAAGCAAAGTGCTGAACAGCACGGCAAAAAGCAGCGAGGCGCAAAAATCAAACGCCCAGAAAAATTCCAGGAAGCGCAGCCATTTGATAGCGGGAATGACCTTCATATAATCGTATACAAAGGAAAAAAGTGCCGCCAGCAAACCAAAAATAAAGGTGCGGATCAGTTCCCCGTCAAATTCTTCCAAAAATGCCTCACGGCGGCGCATTTCAAACGCAGAGTTCTCCTGTGCCGACAAATAACCGCCCCACTTGTCGATGATGCGGCGCAAAAACAGCAGCACGAGCACCAGCGCGGCAAGAAATACCAGCATTTCCAAGAGTGCACTTCCCCACATCAATCCGTAAGCGCGGTCGGCAAGCGCATTGTGACCGATCTGCGCATTGGCAAATTCCGCATAAAAGGACGTGGCAAAATAAGAGGAAATCGTTGCTACGACCGCGTATGTAAAAGCGGTGCAAGCTGCCAAAATCTTTTGCTTGCGGGAAAGAATATCCGATAGCAATATGCCCACAAGAAAGCAAGCTGCAGCCAGTGCATCGGGAATGATATTGGTAAAATCCAGATAAAAATCCGTCAGCAAAAAGGCACCTGCGCCCATCAGCAAAAAGGAAAGACGGTAGCGGCGCGTGATCGCATTTCCGGGATGCTTGGCTGCCATCTCGCGCTCCTTGGCGGCGAGCTGCGCACGAAAATCCTTTTGGTTTTGAAGCAAAAGGAAATATTTTATCATCTTGACAAGATAAATGATGCCGAAAATCAGAATGACCAGCGCACAAAACAAGCGCATAATTCCGATATACTCGTACAGATTGATATGATTGGGCTTCATTTCTCCCGAAGATGCGGAAAGCGAAGAAAGCTCGGGAAGCACGTTCAGGATCTCGCGCAAGACAAGGAAGAAAAGGGCGTGACGCAATATGGCTTCGGTCTTGCTTCTTTTGCCACCGTTTTCTGCGTAAAGCACGGCGCAATCACCCAGCACGGCAAGACCGTAAAAGCCATCAAACAACGCGCGAAAGGCAGAAAACGCAAACCATAAAAACAAAAGCGCGGCAGAAAAGGAAATGAGAAGCAAGGAGGTTGCCTTCTCGTTTGCAGCAGAGGATCCGAGCACCATCAGCACAAGAAGATCCTTGGCAGCGCACACCGCCGTCAGGCTCAAAAATTTGTTGCGCGCCTCCAGCATAACGGGATTGACACGCGCCACGCGGGTGAGCCCGAAAAACACAAGAAGACAGCCGATAAAATCGGGGAGAAAATCAAGAACGGAAAGACTGGGATTGAAAAAGAAGCAAAGCCCCGCCAACACGCACCCAAAGCTCATAGTTCCCTCTTTTTGTTGCCGAAGGGTCATTTTTTATCCTCCTTTAAGGTGTCCTTCATTTTCTTGAAATGCGCATCTGCCTTCAGGTGAGAAAATTCCTCTCCCTGCGGGCAAATATAGCGATAGCACAGATAAATGAGATACATATTCAGGAAAATGGTAATCAAGCGAAGAAGAATGGCAGGAAGCGCAAAATAAGCGGATACAGTCCCGATCGGCAGCCTTGCCACAAGATCCAGAAGCTGCGCCAGTGCGAAAAAGATCAAAGCGCGCAATGCTCCTGCAAGCAGTCTTTGATGACAGAGCTCACGGCAAAGCAAATACACCGCATACAGCCACAGCGCCGTAAACAACAGCGTAAATATAAAATAGATCCATTCAACGCTGACAAACGCCGCCTGTACAAACGGCAACATACCAAGCCCCATTTTGCCAAATCCGTAGCACGCATAGTACAGGGAAAACGGCAAGGACACCAGCGAGAAAAAGAAGGAAACACGAAAATAACGCTGATAAGGTGCCAGCTGCCAAAGTCCATAGATCATCATCGGATACCCGGCCAGCATCGCAAAGGACAGCGGCGAATAGATTGAAACGACGGATACGAAGAAATATCCTATCAAAAACCAGCCAAAGCCCATCGTATTTCCCTCACTTTCTTAACGTTTATCAATTTCCGCCCTGCGTAGCACCGCAACACTTTTTATATTTTTTGCCACTGCCACACGGGCAAAGATCGTTGCGTCCCACACGATCTGCCTTACGCACTACTACGGTCTTCTTGGAAACAGAGCCGTCAGTCAGATTTTCCTTGAGCGGCTTTGCCAGCTGCTCGCGCTTGATGGGCTGCGTGCGCGGCACCACGGAAAGGATCATACGCACGGTCTCCGCGCGGATATCCGCCACCATTTCATCAAACATATCCGCGCCCTGCAGACGATATTCCACGATCGGATCGCGCTGTGCGTAGGATTGCAGACCGATGCTCTCCTTCAGATCGTCCATCACGTCGATATGCTCCATCCAGTGACGGTCAACCGAGCGCAAGAGCACAGAACGCTGTACCTCGGCATAGGTTTCCGCACCGAACAGCTCCCTTTGCGCCTCGTAGCGCTCCTCGGCGCGCTGCATCAGAAATTCTACCAGATCGGCAGACTTCCACTTTTTGATTTTTTCGGGCTCCAGGTCGTCCTTCTGCAAGAGAAATCCTGCATATTGCGCCTCAATACCTTCCAGGTTCCAGGTGTCGGCGCCCTCGTTCGAAGTAAAGGTCGCAACCGTTTCCTCGAAGGAAAGCTTCATCATCCCGCGAATGGTTTCGCTGACATCCTCGCCGTCCAGCACCTGACGGCGCTGTGCGTAGATCAGATTTCTTTGCTGGTTCATCACGTCGTCATAGGTCAGCACGTACTTTCTGCGCTTGAAGTTGTTATCCTCAATGCGCTTTTGCGCATTCTGAATGGCAGAGGTCAGCATACCCGCCTTGATCGGTTCGTCATCGGGAAGTCCCAAACGGTCTACAAGACCGATGAGGCGCCCTGCACCGAATAAACGGAGCAAATCATCCTCCAGCGACAGGAAGAAGCGGGACTCGCCGGGGTCACCCTGACGTCCCGAACGACCGCGAAGCTGATTGTCAATACGGCGGCTTTCATGGCGCTCGGTACCGAGAATATACAGACCACCCGCCTCACGCACCTTTTCTGCCTCGGGGGCAATCTCCTCCTTGAAGCGCTCAACAAGCGCGCGGAAGGTTTCGCGTGCTTCGCGGATTTCCGCATCCTCAATGTCAACAGTGCCTGTGGCATTGTTGATCATTTCCTCGGTGTAGCCGTTCTTGCGCATCTCGTTTTTGGCAAGAAATTCGGGGTTGCCGCCCAGCATAATGTCGGTACCACGTCCCGCCATATTGGTGGAGATGGTCACGGCGCCGTATTTGCCTGCCTGCGCCACAATCTCCGCCTCGCGCTCGTGATGCTTGGCATTGAGCACGTTGTGCGGAATACCGCGCTTTTTCAGCTTTACGGACAGCTCCTCGGATTTATCCACGCTAACCGTACCCACAAGCACGGGCTGTCCCTTCTTGTAACATTCCTCGATCTGTGCAAGAATAGCTTCGTATTTGCCCTTGACGTTCTTGAACACGTAGTCGTTCTGATCCTTGCGGATCATCGGTCTGTTGGTGGGAACCTCCACCACGTCAAGGTTATAGATCTCGCGGAATTCCAGCTCCTCGGTAAGGGCGGTACCCGTCATACCCGAAAGCTTGCGATACATACGGAAATAGTTCTGGAAGGTGATGGAGGCAAGGGTGCGGTTCTCCTTCTGAACCTCCACCCCCTCCTTGGCCTCAATTGCCTGATGCAAGCCGTTGGAATAGCGGCGACCGGGCATGATACGACCCGTGAAGCTGTCCACAATCATCACGCCGTTCTCGTTGACCACGTAATCCACGTCGCGGTGCATCACGCCCCAAGCATGAATGGCTTGCTTCACATGATGCGCGATCTCAGAGTTTGCGGGATCATTGAAATTTTCAATGCCAAAGAAAGCCTCTGCCTTGGCAGCACCGCGGGGCGTCAGCACAGAGTTTCTTCCCTTTTCGTCCACCAGATAATCGGCGTCGATCTCATCGGTTTCCTCTTTGTTGTCGATCTCCTTGCGTACAAGCTTGGTCATCGTGCGCACCAACGTGTTGGCGCGCTCGTAAAGATCGGTGGATTTCTGTCCCTGACCGGAAATGATCAGGGGCGTACGTGCCTCGTCAATGAGGATCGAGTCCACCTCGTCCACGATGGCAAACACGTGACCGCGCTGCACCATATCGTCCTTATAAACCACCATATTGTCGCGCAGATAGTCAAAGCCGAACTCGTTGTTGGTGCCGTAGGTGATATCGGCGTTATACGCCGCCTTTTTCTCCTCGGGAGTAAGTCCGTGTACCACCACGCCCGTGGAAAGCCCCATAAAGGCGTAAACGCGACCCATCTCCTCGCTGTCACGGCGCGCCAGATAGTCGTTGACAGTCACAACGTGCACGCCAAGACCCGTGAGCGCGTTGAGGTAAGCGGGCATCGTGGCAACCAGTGTTTTACCCTCACGCGTTTTCATCTCGGCAATGCGCCCCTGATGCAAAAGGATACCGCCCAGCACCTGTACGTAGAAGGGGCGCTTGCCCAACACGCGCGCATCGGCTTCGCGTACAGCGGCAAAGGCATCGCACAAAATATCCTCCAGTGTTTCCCCACCTGCAAGACGTGCCTTCAACGCGGGCGTCACGGCAGCCAGCTCCTCGTTGCTCATCGCCTCGTATTGCGGCGCAAGTGCCTCGATGCGGTTCGCAAGGCGGCTGACCTTTTTGATCTGACGGCTGCTGTACGTGCCGAATATTTTTTTGAAAAGTCCCATGAAGAGCCCTCCGATAAACAATAATATAATTATTATACTATATTTTATTGTATTTTGCCATACCCTTGGCAAAAAATTTGCAAATAATTTTCCAAGCTCTTGCGAATGTGCGAAAAATGAGATATAATGGTAATATCTATGAGGAAAGTGAGAAGCTTTTATGCCTAAGATCCATATCGTGCTGTTGGAGCCCGAAATTCCGCAGAATACAGGCAATATCGCCCGCACCTGCGCCGCCACGGGCGCGTCGCTGCATCTCATCCGCCCGATGGGCTTTGAGATCGACGATAAAAAGCTCAAGCGTGCGGGGCTTGACTACTGGGACAAGCTGGATATTACCTATTACGACGGGCTTTCCGACTTTATGGCACGTCACCAGGGGGCTACCATATACTATTTCACCACCAAGGCACCCAAGGCATATACCGAGGTCACCTACGAGAGCGAGGTCTTCATTATGTTCGGTAAGGAGAGCGCGGGGCTGCCCGAGGAGCTGCTGTTTGCCAACCGCGAGAGATGCGTACGCATCCCGATGCGGGAAAGCCTGCGTAGCTTGAACTTGTCCAATTCGGTAGCGATCGCGGTGTATGAGATCCTGCGTCAGAGCGACTTTTCCGACTTGCAGGAGGCAGGAACCCTCACGCGATTTGACTGGAGCGATGCGGAATGAATAATAAGATTATGATCGCGATGAGCGGTGGCGTGGACAGTGCCGTAGCCGCCGCGCTTTGCGCGAAAAATACGAGCGCCGCGGGTGTCACGATGCAGCATTTTAAAGGCTGCACAAACAAGGACGCTACCGATGCCGCCGCGCTTTGCGCGATGCTGGGTATCCCGCATTTTGTCGCGCACCTGGAAAAAGAGTTTGAAAAGGACGTGATCCTTCCCTTCATTGCCGCGTACGAGGCGGGCGAAACGCCCAATCCTTGCGTGCTTTGCAACAAAAGGATTAAATTCGGTGCGCTCCTTGATTTTGCGCACGCAAACGGCTTTGACCGCATCGCCACGGGACATTACGCGCGCGTGGAGCACACCGCAAGCCGCTCGCTCATCCGTATGGCGGCAGATGCAAGCAAGGATCAGACCTATATGCTCTACTCGCTCACGCAGGACGTGCTTTCCCGCGTGGAATTCCCTCTTGGCGCTCTCACCAAACCCGAGGTGCGCGAGCTTGCCACCTCGCTCGGCTTCCCGATGGCGCAGAAATCCGACAGTCAGGATATCTGCTTCATCCCCGACGGCGATTATGCCGCATTTATTGAAAAATTTACGGGAAAGCGCCCCGAATGCGGAAATTTTCTCTCTACCGACGGACAAGTGCTTGGCACCCATAAGGGACAGCTGCACTATACGATCGGACAGCGCAAGGGGCTTGGCATCGCGCTTGGCGCCCCTGCGTATGTGGTCGCAAAATCCGCCGAAAATAACACGGTCACGCTTGGCACCAACGAAGATCTTTTTACCACCCGTCTGGTTGCCAAAAATATCAATTTTATCCCCGAGGACACCCTCGCCGCCCCGCGTAAGCTGCTTGCCAAGGTGCGTTACAGCCAAAAAGCCACCCTCGCACGCGTGGAGCAGACGGGCGAGGACGAGGTAACCGTAGAATTTGATACGCCGCAACGCGCCATTTCTAAAGGACAGTCTTTGGTGCTTTATGAGGACGATTACCTCTTCGGCGGCGGAATTATTTGTTAAAAAGGAGCTTTTATGAAAATTTTAACTTTCAGCTACGATGACGGCATCACGCAGGACATTCGTCTTGCCGAAATGTTCCACAAATACGGCATGAAAGCAACCTTTAACCTCAATTCCGGGCATTTTGGCAAAGAACGCGAATTGATCCGCTGTGGCGTACCCGTGCGCTGGGACAAGGTACAAGCCGCCGACGTAAAACATATCTACGAGGGACACGAGGTCGCCGCGCACACGCTGACGCATCCCGATCTTACCAAGCAGACCGATGAGGAGGTCATCCATCAGGTGGAGGAGGACCGCCTGGCGCTCTGTGAGCTTTGCGGCTACGAGGTCGTGGGCTTTGCCTACCCCGGCGGCGGCGTGAATTATAACTCCCACGTAGCGGACGTTATCCGCGAAAACACGGGTGTTCGCTATGCAAGAACAACGGTTGCATCCCTCAACTTTGAAAAACAGGAAAATCTGTTTGAATTCAAGCCCACCGTGCACCATTTCGGCGATTGGGCAAGACTTTTCGCATTGGGCGAGCGCTTTCTTGCTCTCCCTGCCGACGCAGATGCACTCTTTTACGTGTGGGGACACTCGTTTGAGTTTGACATCTACAATGATTGGGACAGATTTGAGGAATTTTTGCAGATGATGGCAAACAAAAAGGATATTCAATATCTCACCAACAAGGAAGCGCTTTTGCTCAAGGAGTAAAAATGAATAAATCAGCTGTCAAAACACTTACATACGACGCTTTTTGCGCGGTTTTTGCGGGACTTATCGTCGGTACCGCCTACTTTTTCTTCCAGAACAGCAACGGCTTTGCGCCCGGCGGCGTGGGCGGTCTTGCCACCATCACGCACTATCTGGTACAAAACGCCGTGCCGTGGTCGGTGCTGATGATCGCCTTCAACCTGCCCATCTTCGTGCTGGTCAGCGCCTTTATCAATAAAAAACTGGGTCTGATGCTCAGTATTTATATGTGTGTGCAATCCTTTGTCCCCGATCTTTGGGCGTTGATGGGATTTAACCCCTATTCGCTTGCCAACAGCGGTACAGATTTCAATATCGTCTTTGCGTGTATTGCCACGGGCGTGATCTCCGGCTTCGGCTTTTCCCTGATGCTCAAGCGCTTCGGCGCCAGCGGCGGTACTTACGGCATTTCCGCGCTTTTGAAAAAGGCAAGACCTGAAATGAACATCGCCTACGTTTCCTTTATCATGGACGCCAGCGTGGTCTGCATCGCCTTTTTTGTCTACGGCATGCGCTTCACCCCCGCGCTTTGCACGCTGATGAACCTTTTTGTGGCCAATATCATCGTGGACCGCGGTCTTGGCGGTATGAAAAGCGGTTACAAATTCGAGATCATCACAGATCACCCCAACGAGATCGCTGCCGAGCTGATGCGTGAGCTCAAGCACGGCGTGACCGAGATCCGTGTGCGCGGTATGTATTCGAATACCGACAAATATATGCTGATCTGCATCATCAACAAGCGCCAGATCGGCGAGATGATGAAGCTGCTCAAGCGCTACCCCAACACCTTTGCCAGCTTTGAAAAGGTCAGCGAGGTCTTCGGCAACTTTAAAAGGAGGGTTTAATGATGCAAAACAATACTTACGATATCGCCGTCTGTGGCGGCGGCTTTGCAGGCATTTCTGCCGCTTTGGCGGCTGCAAGACAAGGCAGGCGCGTGGTGCTTTTTGAAAAGGAATACATGCTCGGCGGTCTTGGCACCGCAGGGCTTGTCACCATCTATCTCCCCCTTTGCGACGGATTGGGGCGCCAAGTTTCCTTTGGAATTGCAGAAGAGCTGCTCAAGCTTTCCATCACCTACGGTGATGAGGGGATGTATCCCGAAAACTGGCTGGAAAACAAGGGATCGCGCACACAGATCGACAAGCGTTATCTGGTGCAGTATAATCCCCAGCTTTTCGCCATCCTTGCAGAGCAGCTGCTGCTTTGTGAGGGTGTTGATATCATGTACGGCAGTTACGTGACGGATTGCACCGTCAAGGCAGACAGGATCACCTCGCTTACCGTACACAACAAATCGGGAAAAACGCTTTACACCGTTTCCTCTGTGGTGGACGCCACGGGAGATTGCGATATCGCGCATCTTGCAGGTGTCCCCACGCAAACCTTCAAGCAAGGTAACGTGCTTGCCGCCTGGTATTATTTCGCCGATGAGAGCGGCTATCAATTAAAGCAGCTGGGTGCCTCGGACACTCCTGAGGAGGAGCGCAACGGCAAGCCCGCCAAGACACTGATCGCGCGCCGTTTCACGGGACTTGACGGCAAGGAGCTTTCCGAGCAGACTTGCCTTTCGCACGCACAAATTTTGAAAAGCTTTCTGGAAAAGCGCGAAGAAAACAAGCACGTTCAGCTTGCCACGATCCCGACGATCCCGCAGATCCGCATGACGCGCAGGATCGAGGGCGAATATACCCTTTCCTATACCGAGGAGCATCAATACTTTGAGGATAGCATCGGCATGGTTTCCAACTGGAAAAAACGCGGTCCCGTATGGGAGGTGCCTTTCCGTATACTGTATAACAAAGCCGTGAAAAATCTCGTCACGGCGGGACGCTGTACCTCTGTGAACGAAACACTTTGGGACGTGATGCGCGTGATCCCCTGCTGCGCCGTCACGGGCGAGGCTGCAGGTACGGCGGCAGCGCTCACAGACGATTTTACCACGCTTTCCGTTCCCACTTTGCAAGACGCGCTTCGTCAAAAGGGTGTGGTCCTGCACGAAAACGAGCTTCACAAATAAAAATCGTTTCACCAAAGGAGAGCTTCGATGCAAATCGACTTATTCGGACAAACGCGCTACCGCGTGAATTTACATACACACACCACGCGCTCAGACGGCGCGGCAACGCCGGATGAGGCGATCGCTTGCTACCGCGCTGAGGGCTACGATGCCTTGGCGCTGACCGATCACTGGGCGTTCGGCAAGAACAAAACCGCAGAAAACGGGCTTTTGGTCCTCTCCGGCATTGAATACGATACCAAAACCTCGACAAAAGACGGACTTTTCCATATTGTCGGCATCGGCATGCGCGAGGATCCGTGCCTGCCGCGCGACGCCGGCGTGCAGGAAATGATTGACGGTATCAAGCGCGCGGGCGGCTTCGCCATCCTGGCGCATCCCGCGTGGTCGCTGAATACCCCCGCGCACGTTTTGCCTTTGAAAAACGTAGATGCAACCGAGATCTACAACTCCGTATCCGGCGTGCATATGTCCAGACGCGCCGACTCCTCACTGATCGTGGATATGCTGGGTGCACAAGGATGCTTGTACCCTTTGGTAGGCTCGGATGACACGCATTATTACGACAATGATGCCTTTGGTGCGTGGGTAATGGTAAAAGCCGAGACTTGCACGCAAGAAGCTATTCTGGGTGCTCTCTACTGCGGCGACTTCTACGCCACGCAAGGTCCCGAGGTGCATCTGCACCGAGAGGGCGAGGAGCTGGTCGTCAACTGCTCCCCCTGCCGCGAGATCGTATTTCTTTCCGACCGCGCCTTCTCCCGCCGCGCTTTCACGGGCGAGGCACTGACCTCTGCTTACTACACACCCGTAGAAAATGAAACTTATGTGCGCGTGATGGTCACCGACGAAAACGGCAAGCAGGCGTGGACCAATCCCATCAGACTTTAAAAAAACGAGCGATCAAATCGCTCGTTTTTTTCTTTTATCCGGCAATTACACGGCGTCTCCAAAATTCGTCTGCCGTGTGCGCAGGACAAGCGTGATTATACGGCACAACATCCTTTGCAATGCCAAAGTTTTGCTTGGAATTGTAATTTACCGCATAATACGGCTCATTATAAGTGAACTTTCGTCCCATTAAATCCACAGAACCATCCCAGGTGTACGGTGCATCCTCTACCGAAATTTTATATGGGAAGCTCCGCTTCACACGCAAAAGCGCGGTTTGATAGCGACATTCCAAGGGACAGTTTTCCGTGGCAACACCGCCGTGAACGCAATACTCCACACACACGTGGCGGTCACATCTGCGCGCAGGCTCATTCCCCTTCTTAAAGTAACCATATTCCAAGCGGTTACCGCGCGGATCCAAAAGACACGCCTCGCAAGGCAGCTTTCCGGAGTCCTTGCAATAGCGCACCACAACCACCTCACCTGGCGTCTCAAACTGGATTTTTTGAGGCGCTTTCCTTTCAAGCACACCGTGCATCACTGCGTCAAAGACCGCAAGTGCCGGATTTCCCTTCACGTCGTTTAGGGGTTCGGGATATTCGTGCCCGTACCACACGCCGCAAAGCAGCTCCGGGGTGTACCCCACAAACCATTTATCGCAATTTTTCCCCGTTGTTCCCGTTTTCCCCGCAACGTCCGTCACGGCTTTGAGAGTGAGCGCCCGTCCCGTACCCTCCAGCACGGCGCCGCGCAGCATCATCGTCAGCACTGCTGCATCCGCACGCTCCAGCACCCTTTTGGAAAAATCGCCGTTTACAAGAATTTCTTCCCCCTTGCTGTCCAGCACACGATAAAAGCTGCGCGTACCCGTGTAAATTCCCTCGTTTGCAAGCGCGGTATAGCCGCCTACGATTTCACGTAGTGTCACCCCCGTATGCTGTTGCCCCAGTGCAAGTGCCGCCGCACCGAGATCGTTTTTTTCGTCCAAAGAATAAAAACCGAGCTTGTCGTGCAAGAAATGATAGGAATTACGCATCCCTAGCTTTTGCAAAATCTCCACGCAAACGGTGTTGACGGAATATTTCACAGCGTTATTGACCGTCGTCAGCCCGCGATAGATATTCGGTGCGTTCCGCGGCCATGGTGCGCCATTTCCCTTGAAATCCAGCGGAATATCGTCAAAAACCGTTCCGTAATTGATCAGATTACGGGAAAGCGCGGGCGCATACACGGAAAGCGGCTTGATAACGGAGCCGGAAGGGCGTTTGCTATCCGTTGCAAAGCTTTGCACGCGGTTGGAGCCTTTTTTTCCGATCGCTCCCGCCACCGCTAGAATATCTCCCGTGTGCGGATCCACCAGCAAAAGCGCGCTCTGTGCCCTTTTCCCACCTTCGTGCAAGGGGAAATTTTCTTCGTTTTCATAATACTCCGTCACAATTTGCTGCAATGCGGGCGAGATCGCAGTATAAATCTTCAATCCACCGCAATAAACCATACGCGATGCCGCAGCCTCGCTCATTCCCTTTTGTGCGACAAGCGCCGCGATTACGTCATTCACCACCATATCTGCGTACCAGGAATTCACGCGCCCCGTAAGCAAGCGCTCGTTGACAAGAAGCTTCGTCGGCTCGGATCTTGCTTGCAAATAATTCGTTTCATCTATCCACTGTTGCACGTGCATCTCGCGAAGGATCACATCCCTGCGCTCCCGATTGTTTTCGGGGTTTCTGATGGGATCATACCTTGCGGGATTGTTGGTAATCGCAGCGATCGTTGCGCTCTCACGCGCATCAAGCGCGGTGGGCTCTTTGGAAAAATAAACGTTTGCCGCCGTACGCACACCGTAGCAATTCTGCGCAAGATTGACCACGTTGAGATATTGCTCCAATATCTCGTTTTTTGACAGCTTTTTCTCCAGATCTACCGCGCGCAACAGCTCCTCAACCTTACGGCGCACACTGCGCTCGCTGTCCCCTGTCAGATTTTTCACCAATTGCTGTGTAATGGTAGAACCGCCAAAGCTTTTGCTGCCGCCGCGCAGATATTGCCAAATAGCAGATCCTGTGCGGATCCAGTCGATCCCCGCGTGCTCGTAAAAGCGCTTATCCTCGATGGAGATAAAAGCATTGATCAGATGTGGCGACATCCCCTCCAACGGGCACCACAGCGCGTTTTCGTTGCCACTGAGGCGATCATCCGAAAGCTCGTGCTCCTCACCGCTTTCGTCGTAATAGTAAAGCCGCGTCGTACGGTCTCCGGAAAGCAGCAGCCCCTCGTCTACCGTGCCATTCAAGGTAGTTTTTGCCCATATTCCAAGCCCCGCCAGTGCCAGAATGCCGATTATCGTCGCCACCAATCTGACCGACAGATACAGGCGAAAAAATCCCTTTGTGATTTTTTTGATCCACATAAAAAACACCCCCGCTCATTGCAATTCTTTGCAACAAGCGGGGGCTTCATTCCGAACATTTTATGGCGCTTTTCGCGCTTTTTGTTATTTTGGGACAACGTTTTCAGCACCGAGAATTTTTTGCAATTCCCGAAGCGTGTATGCCGTGCACGCAAAGCCCATCTGCTGCTTATGATAGGTCTTTGTAGACGCGTCAAATACGGATACAGGCACGCTTCCTTCAAAAATATCCAAGATATATTTGGCGCGAAGGAAAGCTTCGGATTGCAGATCCGGTACGCGCAGATACAGAATTTTCACATTCTGCGGCATCTCGGGTATCGTTTTGGCAGCTGACTTGGCTTGCGGCGCGGGATTTTGCGACGCTTGCGGGCGATTTTTCATCGTTTCGTTGTCAAAAAGCTCCTCTAAACGAGATACAAGGATCTTAGGATGCTCTTCCTCACGTATGGAAAGATTTCCTTCTACGCGGATCACAGCATCCTCGCGAAGCGCGTACCCATATTCCTGCAAAATCTTGGGAAAAACGATGCATTCAATCTCAGCATAGCGATCCTCCAGTGTGAAGAACGCCATCCGCTCATCGCGCTTGGTCGTTTTCCGCGTGATCGAGGTAATAATTCCCGCCACCACAATACGTGCGCGATCTGCCATCATCAGCTCCCCATCGGCATCGGTCTGCAAGACATCGCGGATCTGTGTGATACCGGGCGCAGAGAGCGCTTGCGAAAAGCCGTCAAGCAGATGCCCCGAAAAATACATCCCCGACGCCTCCTTTTCCTGCATCAGAAGCTCACGTGCGGAAAACTCGGGAAGCTGCGGATATTCGATCTTGGGACGCTCGACATTCCCCATCGAGAAAATGTCCAGCTGACCCGTCAGCTCCGCGCGTCCACGGCTCTGGATACGCTCCAGAAGCTGATCGCACACAGCAAGCAGACGGCTGCGATACACGCCAAGCGTATCAAACGCACCAGCCTTGATCAGCGCTTCGATCTGGCGACGATTGAGGTCATTGCCCACAAGACGCTCCAGAAAATCGTCGAAGGCGGTATATTTTCCACCTTGCGCACGCTCGCGCACGGCATTTTCCAGGAAGGTTCTGCCCACGTTCTTGAGTGCAAGCAAGCCAAAGCGGATATTGGCGCCGCTGACGTGGAAATCCACACCCGATTCGTTGATATCGGGCGGTAGCACGCGCACGCCGAATTTGCCCGCATCCGCGATATATTCCGCGATTTTAGGCATATTTCCAAGCTCCGAGGTCAGCAGCGCGGCAAAATACGCCTTGGGATGATGCGCCTTGAGGTAAGCCGTGCGGTAAGAAATCACCGCATACGCCGCGGCGTGGCTCTTGTTGAAGGCATAATGCGCAAAATCCGCCATATCGGCGAAGATTGCCTCGGCATCTGCGGCGGCAATGCCGTTCGCTGCACAACCTGCAAGGAACGCCTCACGCTCTGCTTCCATCACGCCCGCCTTTTTCTTGGACATAGCGCGGCGCACCACGTCGGCGTGCCCAAAGGTATAGCCTGCCAGCTCACGGAAGATCTGCATCACCTGCTCCTGATACACCACACAACCGTAGGTGTTTTTCAGAATCGGTTCCATTGCGGGAACGCGATAGGTGATTTTATCGGGATTTTTTCTGTTTTCAATGAAGGTGGGGATCGAATCCATCGGTCCCGGACGATAAAGGGCGATTGCCGCCACGATATCCTCAAAGCAAGAGGGCGCCAGATTCATCAGCATTTGCCGCATACCGCCAGATTCCAGCTGAAAAAGCCCTGTTGTGCCGCCCTTGGCGATCAATTTATAGGTTGCGGGATCGTCCAAAGGGATTTTTTCAATATCAAATTCCGGTTCACTTTCACGGATCTGTTGCACTGCATCGTTGATGATGGTGAGATAGCGCAAGCCCAGGAAATCGAATTTCAGAAGCCCCAGCTCCGCAATCGTATCCATATCGTACTGCGTCAGCATCGCACCGTTGCTGGTAGCAAGCGGCAGATACTCGGAAAGCGGGCGCTCGGTGATCACCACGCCTGCGGCGTGGATCGAAAGGTTGCGCGGCATACCCTCCAGCGCCATTGCAAGGTCAATCAGGCGCTTATATTCGCTTTTTCCATCATAAAGCGCCTTCAGATCGGGCAAATGCAGTGCTTGTGCAATAGTAATGCCAAGCTCGCGCGGTACCGCCTTTGCCACGGCATCCACATCTGCATAGGACATACCAAGCACGCGTCCGACATCGCGGATCGCTGCACGCGCCGCCAGCGTACCAAAGGTCACGATCTGACAAACGCGCTCTCTACCGTACTTTTCAGTGACGTAAGCAATCACCTCTTCGCGGCGGTTGTAGCAGAAATCCATATCAATATCGGGCATACTGACACGCTCAGGGTTCAGAAATCGCTCGAAAAGCAAATCGTGATATAAAGAATCCACGTCGGTAATACCAAGAAAGAAGGCTACGATGCTTCCCGCACCCGACCCACGTCCGGGTCCTACGGGAATTTTGCGCGAGCGCGCATAGTTCACGTAGTCCTGCACGATGAGAAAATAGTCCGCATAACCCATCTTGACGATGACGGAAAGCTCGTATTCCATACGAGCAAGATATTCAGCCTCGGTGTGACGGTCAAAATGCAGAAGCCCCGCTTCTTTTCTCGCCTCATAGCCACGTGCGGCAAGCACGCGCAGATGCGCCTCAGCGCTCTCTCCCGTGGGACACGGAAATTTGGGCAAATGCGTTTTGGAAAAGTCAAAATCAAACTGGCAACGCTCGGCAATTCTTACGGTGTTTTCCATTGCTCCCGCAAATCTGCCGAACAGCATTTCCATTTCTTTGCTGTCCTTGTAATAGAACTCGTCGGTTTCAAAGCCAATCGGTCTGCCGTCATCCAGCTGGTTGTTCGTTTGAATGCAAAGCAGCACCGCCTGCATTTCAGCATCACTTCTGCGCAGGTAATGACAATCGTTGGTTGCAACAACAGGAAGATCACATTCCTCAGCAAGCTTCACAAGGTCAGGAAGCACCTGTTTTTGCTCTTCAAGCCCGTGGTTTTGCAATTCTATATAAAAATTGTCCTTTCCGAAGATAACAGACAACTCTTTTGCGTGTTCCCGTGCAGCGGTATAATCCCCGCGCAAAAGCAGCTGCGGAATGCGTCCCGCAAGGCATCCGGAGAGTGCGATCAGCCCTTCGTGATACTCGCGAAGAAGCT
>JAZRFS010000211.1:0-10810 GCA_045643765.1 Eubacteriales bacterium | reverse complement strand
ATGATCACATAGGTGAGGGGATTGAGCAGCGCGGAGATGCGTCCTGAGAAGCGTTGGTAGCGCGTGAGCTCAGATGTAGCCGTGCGATACTCCTTGATTGCCTCCTCTTCGTGAACAAAGGCGCGCACCACGCGTGCACCGCTGAGATTTTCTCTGGTGAGGCGCAGCACGCGGTCAAGGCGACCCTGCACGCGGCGATAGAGCGGAATACCTGCGATCATAATACCGAAAATGACCACGGAAAGCGCGGGAATGGTAATGAGAAAGACCTTTGCCGCATCAGGAGAGACGGTAAACGCCATAATCATCGCGCCGAACACGATGAAGGGAGATCGCAAAAACAGTCGCAGCACCAGATTGACGGTGTTCTGGATCTGGTTCACGTCCGAGGTGGCACGGGAAAGCAGGGTGGACGTGCCAAAACGGTCGGTTTCTGCGTAAGAAAGCTTGCCGATCTTCTCAAAAAGCGCCGCGCGCAGCTCACACGCCATACCAACGGCAGCCTTTGCCGAAAAATACTGTGCCGTGACCGAGGCAATAAGCCCCACAAATCCGAGCAGTATCATAATGCCGCAGCGTTGCAGAATGTAGATCTTGTCCCCGTTTGCAATGCCGACGTTGATGATATCGGCAACGACCAGGGGAATAAACAACTCAAAAAGGGCCTCCAGCATCTTGAAAAGCGGCCCCAGTGCCGCTTCTAACTTATAATGCTTCAGGTATCGTAGTATCTTACCCAAAACGGCACCTCCTTTCTGAGCCACACCCAATAAATCCGAACGTGATTTTGTACGACGCATTTGCGGTGTAGCTCCATACATTGTATCACAAAAACCAAAAAAACACAAGACCTTGTATTTTTTTCTGAGAAAACTTGATTTTGTGCAAAAAAGGTGTATAATAGAAGGGAATATATTTCTAAATGGGCGTATGCGCCCGGAAAAGAGGTTTTAAAATGGCAGAAGAAAATTGCAGCCACAATTGTTCCAGCTGTTCTGCTGACTGTGCATCGCGCAAGGCGATCCAGCACGAACAGCCTCACGTCAAAAGCCGCATCGGTCACACCATCGCCGTGATGAGCGGTAAGGGCGGTGTCGGTAAGTCCTTTGTGACCTCCACGCTTGCCGTGGCGCTTTCCCGTATGGGCTACCGCGTTGGCATCATTGATGCGGATATCACGGGTCCCTCTATCCCCAAGGCGTTTGGTCTTGCCGGTGTAGACGGCTTTGAGAGCGTAGACGATGCAGCACTTCCTCCCAGGACCGCAGGCGGCATCAGTGTTGTTTCCCTTAATCTGCTTCTTCCCGATGAAACCACGCCCGTTGTCTGGCGCGGCCCCGTGATCGCGGGCACGGTGAAGCAATTCTATACCGATTTCGTTTGGGACGTGGACTACTTGCTGGTTGACTGCCCTCCCGGAACGGGCGACGTGCCGCTTACCGTGTTCCAGTCGATCAAGCTGGACGGTGCGGTGATCGTCAGCAGTCCGCAGGAGCTGGTGGCAATGATCGTGTCCAAGGCGGCAAATATGGCGAATATGATGAATATCCCCGTGCTGGGTCTTGTCGAGAATATGAGCTATATCAAGTGTCCCGATTGCGGCAAGGAGATCGAGATCTTCGGCAAGAGCCACATCGGCGAGGTTGCCGCGCGCTTCGGCTACCCGCTGCTTGCGCGTATCCCGCTGGATCCTGCCACCGCCGCCCTTGTGGACGAGGGCAAGATCGAGCAGATCCCCGAAAGCCCGATGGCAGATGCCGCTGCGATGATCGCACAGCAGTTGAAATAAGACAAAAGACCGTCTTTGACGGTCTTTTTCTTTGAAGTTTATGTGAACCCCCTTGCAAAAAAAGAGAAAGTTAGATATAATAATTATAATTATATCGTAAAGGATTTTCTATGACACCACAATTTTTGCGCGTCGGCGCGCACGCCACACTGCTTGCGGTGCAGACCGACCGTTTTAAAAGCGAGCTGTTGAACGTACAGTTCGCCGTACCGACCAAAAAAGAAACCGCGCAGCAATATGCGCTCCTTTTTGAGCTGTTGCGCCGCGGTACCGAGCAATATCCCACCAAGGCACAGTTCTATGGCCGTTTGGACGATCTGTACGCCTCGGATATCCGTCCCTATTGCCGCCGTGCGGGGGATATGCAACTGCTGGGCGCTACTGCCGAATTTCTTGGTGCGCGCTTCGTGGGAGGGGGCACGGGGCTTCTGCCGGAAATGTGCGGAATGCTCTCGGAGCTTTTACTTCACCCTTATCTGCCGAACGGGGCGTTCCATGCACCCTATCTGGAAAGCGAAAAGCGCCATTTGCGCGATACCATTCGCGCGCGTATCAACAACCCCCGCGGCTATGCCCGCGCCGCGTGCCGCAAAATGCTGTTTGCGGGCGAGCCCTATGCCCTCTCGCTTGTGGGTGAGGAGGGAAGCATTGACGCCATCACCGCAAAGGGGCTGACCGCTCTTTGGCAGGAGCTGACAACCACCCTTTCCCCCACCTTTTTCTATATTGGCAACACGCCCCCGGAAACGGTTGCACAACTGCTGGAACGCTCTCTTTCCTTTACGGGAACGCAGACAAATCCCGCCAAAACCCTTGTAAAAATGCCCGCCGATACCGTGCTGCGCGCCGAGGAGGAAATGCCGCTTTGCCAAGGCAAGCTTGCCATTGGATACCGAACGGATATCACGATGGGGCATCCGCTCGCACCTGCGATGTCGATGCTCAACGAGATCTTCGGCGGCTCTGCCGCATCCAAGCTCTTTTTGAACGTGCGCGAAAGGCGTAGCCTATGCTACCATTGTTCTTCCTCGCTCGATCTTTATAAGGGCGCAATCTTTGTGGGTTCGGGCATCCGTGTAGAGAACCGTACAGTCACCGAGCAGGCGATCCGCACCGAATTTGAGGCGCTGATGCGCGGAGATATCACCGAAACCGAGTGGGATGCCGCCAAACACTCGCGCGATTTCGTTTGCCGACAGCTTCTGGATCAGCCTGCTGCGCTGTGCGACTTTTATATGGGACGCTATCTTCTGGGACTTACCGAAACACCCGAGCAGCGCCGTGCAGCCTTTGCGGCTGTCACGCGGGAACATGTGGCAAAGGCTGCCGCGCATCTGCGCGAGGGTGCGGTATTTTTCCTGAAGGGAACGCTGGAGGACGAGGAGGGGGAAGAGAATGAGTGAGTTTGCTTTGAAAGAAAGCCTTCTTCTTGGTGAAAAATATTACGCGGCGCGCCACGAAAGCGGTCTTCCCGTGATCGTATTCCCGAAAAAAATGTCCACGACCTATGCAATTATGGCAGTGCGCTTTGGCGCAGTGGACAACCTTCCCGATCTTAGTGGAAAAACGCCTTTTCCCGACGGTGTGGCGCATTTCCTGGAGCACAAGCTTTTCTTCAACGAGGACGGCAGCGACTCCTTCGAGCGTTTTTCCGCACTCGGTGCCGATGCCAACGCCTATACGTCGCATAGCCATACCGCTTATCTGTTTTCCTGCACCGACCAGTTTGACAAGTGCCTTGCAGAGCTCTTGCGCTTTACTACACACCCTTGGTTTACCGCTGAGAGTGTGGCAAAGGAGCAAGGGATCATCGGCGAAGAGATCCGTATGTGCCGTGACGATCCGTACGACCGTTGCTATCACAATATGCTGGCGGGACTTTATCGCCGCCATCCCGTAAGGGTGGATATCTGCGGCTCGGAGCGCTCTATCGCCGGGATTACCGATCAAACGCTCTATGATGTGTATCATACCTATTATACGCCCGAAAATATGGCTTTGATTGTTTGCGGAGACGTGACGCCCGAGAACGTGATGGCGGTAGCGGAGCGCGAGCTTCGAAGCTGGCACGGGAACGCCGCGCCCGCTTACGCAGGGCTTGCCGAGCCGCCCGTGGCGGCATCCCCCCGCACTGTGGTACGCGGTCAGGTCGCAAAGCCGATCTTTGCTATTGGCATCAAGGATGCGGCTGTGCCCGCCGATCCGAGAGAGCGTATCCGCCGCAATGCCGCGATGGATATTCTTTGCGAGATGCTGTTTTCCGATACAGGGGAGCTTTACAACAAGATGGTGGATGACGGCATAATCTCTCCCGAGTTTTCCTCAGGATACGTGCAGACGCGCGACATTGGATTTCTCAGACTTTCGGGAGAGAGTGACGATCCCGATACCGTGCTTGCTGAGGTTTGGAATTTCTTGGAAAAAACAGGAGAAGCAGGGCTCTCCCGCGAGGAATTTGAGCATTGTAAGCGCATTGAATTTGCCGAGTATATCAAGGGCTTTGACTCCACCGAGGAGATTGCGGACAATCTGGTCGCGTTCCTTTTCGATGATGCGGAGCTTTTCGATTACGCAGATGTGATCAGCAGCATCACCTTTGAGGAGCTGGAGCTGTTGTTCCAGAACTTTTTCTATCCCGAGCGCTTCACGCTTTCCGTGGTGCGCCCGCAAAATGAAGATAACGAAGATAAGGAGGATTGCCATGACTGAGGTTCTGATTTCCTTTCCCGGCATCGGTATTGATTGGTTTGCGATAGATAAAATCGCATTTTCCATCGGTAGCCTTTCGGTGCGCTGGTACGGTATCATTTTAACGCTTGGCATCGTATGTGGCGTGCTTTACGCGATGTTCCGTTCCAAGCAAGAGGGTATTCCCACCGAGGATGTACTGGATTTTGCTATCTGGGTGGTGCTGCTTGCCGTGATCTGTGCGCGCCTTTACTACGTGTTGACAACACTTAAAACCGCTGACGGAGAATGGCGGTATGACGGGCTTTTGGACGCCATTGCCATTTGGGAGGGCGGTATTGCCATCTACGGTGCCATTATCGGCGGCGCACTGGGCGTTTTCATCGTCAGCAAGGTCAAAAAATACGACAAAACCAAGCTTTTAAAGGTGTGTGATATGGTCGCACCCGGCGTGATGCTGGGTCAGATCATCGGTCGCTGGGGCAATTTTGTCAATGGCGAGGCGCACGGTGTGGAAACGACGTCCTTCCTTCGGATGGGACTGATGGGTGCCGCTGATACGCAGTATCCCTACAAGGAGATGTTCTATCATCCCACCTTCCTTTACGAGTCTTTGTGGAACCTTGTCGGCTTCGTGCTGATCAACATTTTCTATCGCAAAAAGAAGTATGACGGCCAGATCCTGCTTGCCTACCTTGCCTGGTACGGCTTCGGGCGTATGCTGATAGAGGGATTGCGTACAGACAGTCTGTATGTCGGCGTATTCCGTGTGTCCCAGGTTGTCGGCTTCCTTTGCTTCGTGATCTGCACCACGTTGCTTGTATATTTGTTTTTCCGCGGAAAGCGTAAAGAAAAGGACAAGGAAGAATATGTCAGCCAGTATGAAAATTTGCGCGGAGCTTCTTTGCGTAAGGCAAACAGAGCCGCTGTAGCACAAAGCAAGGAAGAGGCGGCGCCCGAGGAGGACGTTTTCGACCGCGCCCCTAAAAAGGAGGAATAACTATGCCGAATATTATTGACGGAAAGGCAATTTCGGCTGCTATTCGCAGCGAGATCGCCGAGAAAGTAAAAGCGCTGAAGGCGGAGAAGGGGATCGTTCCCGGACTTGCAGTGATCATTGTAGGCGAGGATCCCGCATCCAAGGTCTACGTGCGCAATAAGCATCGCGCCTGCGAGGAGGTCGGCTTTGCCTCCTTTGGCTACGAGCTGCCCGCCGAAACTACCGAGCAGGAGCTGCTTGCTCTTGTGGATAAGCTCAACCGCGACGATGCCGTGCACGGCATTCTCGTGCAGCTGCCCTTGCCAAAGCACTTGGACGAGGAAAAGATCCTGCTTGCCATTGATCCCGCGAAGGACGTGGACGCGTTCCACCCCTATAACGTGGGCAAAATTATGATCGGCAACTACGATTTTCTGCCTTGTACGCCCGCAGGCGTGATGGAGCTTCTGCGCCGCAGCAATATTGAAATCGCGGGTAAAGAGTGTGTTGTGGTCGGTCGTTCCAACATTGTGGGCAAGCCGCAGGCGATGCTTTTGCTGCAGGCAAACGGCACCGTGACGATCGCGCACAGCCGCACCAAGGATCTGCGCGAGGTTTGCCGTCGCGCGGATATTCTGATCGCCGCCATCGGTAAGCCCGAGTTCTTTGATGCCGGCTACGTCAAGGAGGGAGCTGTGGTCATCGACGTGGGCATCAACCGCCGTGCTGACGGCAAGCTTTGCGGCGACGTCAATTATGAGGACGTGGCACCCCACACCTCCTATATCACGCCCGTGCCCGGCGGCGTCGGTCCTATGACAATCGCTATGCTGATGCAAAACACGCTCACGGCAGCTACTAAGAAATAATCCGGAGAAAGCCCGTAATACGGGCTTTCTCTATAAAGGAGATTACGATGGAAATCAAGCTTGGCAAATATCGCCATTTCAAGGGAATGGAATACGAGGTCATTGGTGTAGCGATGCACTCGGAAACGCTTGCTCCGATGGTCGTATACCGCGCTTTATACGGCAACGGCGGTCTTTGGGTGCGTCCTGCCGAGATGTGGCAGGAAACCGTCACGCGTGACGGTGTCACACAGCCTCGATTTACTTATATCGGCGATTAACACATTTTTCCGTCACCGAAAACTGAATAACGCCATTTTATCCCGGCAAATACTTGTTGTAAAGAACAGGAGGCCGGGATGTTTTATAATAAAGTGGAGATTTGCGGCGTCAATACGTCGAAATTAAAAACACTGACAAATGAAGAAAAACGGACTTTACTGGAAAAGACAAGGGCGGGAGACAGTGCTGCGCGCGATGAGCTGATCTACGGCAATCTGCGCCTGGTATTAAGTATTATTCAGCGATTTTCGGGCAGAAAAGAGAATGCAGACGATCTGTTTCAGGTGGGCTGCATCGGTCTTATCAAGGCGGTGGATAATTTCAAGCTGGAGCTGGATGTGAAATTTTCCACCTATGCGGTGCCGATGATCATTGGTGAGATCCGCCGTTATCTGCGTGACAACAACTCCATCCGCATCAGTCGCTCGATGCGCGATCTGGCTTATCGCGCTCTGCAGGCAAGGGAAGAGCTGACGCGTGAGTGGGAAAGAGAGCCGACACCCGAGGAAATTGCCAAAAAGCTGGGCGAGGAAAAGGAGAGCGTGGTGCGCGCAATGGAGGCGATCATAGAGCCGATCTCGCTTTACGAGCCGGTTTACAGCGAAAACGGCGACTCAATCTACGTGATGGATCAGCTGAGTGACAGCTCGGCAGAGGATGAGCATTGGGCGCAGAGAGTAGCATTGCGCGATGCGATGAACAAGCTCTCTGAGCGCGAACGAAAGATCATTGAGATGCGCTTTTACGGCAATAAAACGCAGATGGAAATCGCCGAAAGTATTGGTATCTCGCAGGCACAGGTGTCGCGCCTGGAAAAGGGCGCGCTTGCCCGTATGCGTAGCCAGATGTAACAAGAAACACCCCGCAAGAGAGATCTTGCGGGGTGTTTCTTGGTGCGCAATATTTGTCTTATTCGACAAACGCGGAATTGGGAGTGCCTTTCAGTGTCAGCACCTTGGCACCAAGCAGCTCTGCATCCCGTTCGTCGTGTGTGACGATAACGGTAAGCCCTTCCGGATTTGCGCTTTTGATAAGCGGTGCGATGCGCTCCTTCAGCGCGGTATCCAGCGCGGAGAAGGGCTCGTCCAGAAGGAGAAGATCTGCCTTCACAGCCAGGGCACGTGCAAGAGAAAGGCGCTGCTTCATACCGCCAGAAAGCTCGCTCGGCAGCTTTTTTGCGCAGTCTTCCAACTCAAAATCCTTCAACAGCTTTGCGACGAGAGCTGTTTTTTGTGCCTCGCTGGGAAGCACAAAATCCAGGTTTTCCGCGCTGTTCAGCCACGGAAGAAGGCGTGGCTCCTGGAAGGCAAACGCCACTTTCTTGTGCGTGCTTTTGATTTCGCCGGCAGACGGCTTTTCCAAGGCGGCGAGCAGTCTCAGGAGCGTGGTTTTGCCCTCGCCGGACCCGCCCATAATCGCAAAAATGCCTTTGTCGGGGAACGTGTAATGCAAGTCCTTCAGCACTTCCTTTTCCCCGTATGAAAAGGAAAGCTTCTTCAGTTCAATCATACGCTCACTCTCCTTTTCTCAAGGCGAGCGCTCCTTGTGCCTTCCCCAGAAGCGCAAGCGCCCCTTGCTCGATTAGTATGCTGATAATAACCACAAGAAATGTCCAGGCAAAAAGCTCCTCTGTCATCAGATAGGTCTTGCCCTCGTAGATGGCGCGACCAATGGAGCGCGTAGGTACGCAAAGCACCTCTGCGGCGATCCCTGCCTTCCAGGCGAGTGCGACCGCAGAACGGCATGCAGACAGAAAATAGGGCGCGAGTGCGGGTAAGTGTAGCCGCCATAGTACGCGGGATTTCGGCACGGCGAAAAGCTTTGCCATTTCCAAAAGCTGCTTGTCTGTTTGCAAAAGTCCCTCTCGCACGTTGCTCCACACGATGGGGAACGCCATCATAAACGCGATCCACAGCGGTACGTTATCCCGCCCTACCCATAAAAGGATCAGAAAGATGACGGAAGCTACGGGGGTTGCCTTGAAAAGAGAAAGCATAGGGGAAAACAAATGGTGGCAAAGTGCGCTTTTTACGGTGAGGAGTGCCAGAAGCGTGCCGCCCGCAAGCGCCAGTAAAATACCGATCAGAATACGCGTAAGCGACAAGAGCACGGTGAGATAAAACTCGCCCGTTGCAGCAAGCGCGCCGAGAGCTTTTATGGTTTCAAGCGGAGTAGGGAGCAGCAGGGGTTTATTGAAAATAGCCGCCACAACCCACCACAGTGCGATCCAGAAAAGAATGGAGAGCGGTGCATAGCTCCATCTTGGGAGCTTGAAATTTTTGATCATTTGTTATAGTAAAAATCGTCTGCGGGGAGAGCGCCGCCGATGGAATTCAAGGGAAGTGTTGCAAGAAAAGCACTCATCGCGGTCTTCATCTCCTCGCCCGTGATGAAGCAAAGGTTGCATTTCGGAATGGCTTTTTCTGCAACGGCTGCCTGTGCGAATACACCGCTTGCCGCGATCTTTTGAGATGCCTTGGCGGGATTTTCCATCACATAAGTGATGGATGCCTCGTATTCCTCCAGGAATTTCTTGACTTCCTCGGGGTGTTCGTCCACAAACGCCTTGCGTGCGACCACGCAGCCCTGCACCAGGCTGTCAGAGCCAAACGCACTCTCCCATTCCTTCGTCAGATCAAGCGCGGCATTCAGCGTAACACCTGCATTTGCCTGCTTTGCCTTGGAAACGGCGATAGTGACCATCGGCTCGGGAAGCACGGCGTAATCCACAAGACCTGCGGCAACGGCATCACGCAGTGCAGCGGGTTCTGCGTAGGTGGTGCTATCCAGCGTCACACCCGAGATCTCGGCTTTGTCCAAAAGTGCTTTTGTGACAAAAGCCGGGTTTTGTGCAGGGCAATACACCGTCTTTCCTGCAAGATCTGCAAGCGAAGCGGGGGATGCGACCTTTGCGGTATTGGCGACCAGATACAGTACACCACGCGTGTTGACGGCAAGCAGGACAAATCCTGCGTTCTCATTGCTCAAAAGCTTACCCTTGTTGTAAAGCGCGGATGCCGCATTGGTGGGGAGTGCGGCGATGTCGGCGTCGCCGTTGATGAGTGCGGTTTGCACGTTGGCGGCGTTGGTTTCCACGGTAAAGCTATAATTCAGCGCGGCGTTACCGGCTTTTGCGTCCTCGACCAGCGGCGCCATGCCGAAGCCGGTGGTGCCGTTGAGCACCCAGACGTTGACGGCAAGCTCGTCATCGTATTTTTGGCAAGCGCTCGCAAGCGGCAACAGCATCAGAAGGGCGAGCGTGAGTAAAAGAATACGTTTCACGATGATTTTCCTTTCGTTATGAAGCATATTTTTGCAAAAGATCTTCCAAAGATGGGATGGAAATATTCCGTCCGTTGCGACAGATCAATTTTTCCTTTTCCAATTTATCCAACGCGCGGTAAAGTGTTGCACGACCGATATCCAGAATATCCGCCAGCATCATAAAATTGACGTCGCACACGGCGCCGTCGTCGGCGTGATCTGCCAGCCACAGTGCCAGGCGCCGTTCAGCGCTGCCTGCGGTGAAGGCGCGGATCTTGCCGTTCAGGAAGTCGATGCGGTTCGCAAGAAGGCGCAGATAGGCGTCCATAAATGTTGCGTCTGCACGAAGCAGCCCGTGCACGGCATCACGATCCAGAAAAAGCAGCTCGCAGGCACTTTTCGCCTTGAAGCGGGAAAGCGGTGTGCTGCGCTCGCCAAACAGGGAAGCGGCACCGAACACGTCGTTTTTTGTAATGCTGCGAAGCACGACGGAGCGTGTTTCATCCGCGGAAAGAATGAGCATTTTCCCGGACAGAACCACGCCAAGCATTTCTCCAAAGCGGGCAAGGGGTGCTTCCCCTGAAGCAAGCTTTACAATATAGGCGTGCTCGCTTTGCAGGGTGTTTTGCAAAAGCGTGGGGCTTACACCGGAAAAAAGCGGGAGCGTTTTCAGAAAAGGCAACAGCTCGGTTTGCGTCATATTTCCTCCAAGTGTCCCATTTGGGACAGTTTCAGTATATCACTTTTTTGCGAAATGTCAAGTTCTTCGTGCAAAAAGCTTATAAAAAGCAAAAATGTTCACAAAAAATCAACAAACCTCTGTACAAAACGAAAAAAATGTGTATAATAACATATTGTGTAGGTGTCAAAACGCAGATTTTGAACGAACAAAGTCCGAAATCAAAGGTTTTGTGCCTTCTTTTTCATTTACTTTTGTTTTTGGTCATGCTATAATAAAAG
>JAZRFS010000210.1:0-3162 GCA_045643765.1 Eubacteriales bacterium | reverse complement strand
TCTTCTCATTCAGCTCGGGGAATTCCTTTTCCAGGACTTCCTTCGCACGGTCAAGCAGGAACACACCGCCCTCACACGAGGTGACGCGGCCCATGATCAGCACGTGCTTGATATCGTAGAACAAGGAGTAGTATGCGATCGTATAGCCGAAATACACACCGATGGTATCGTAGATCTTAGCGGCGCGCTCGTCACCCTCTGCCATCAGCTTCTGCACGACCTTCAGCTTTTCCGCGGGGGAAAGGCTCTCGTCAAGCTCGATGCCTGCGGCAGGAGCAAGCTTGATCACGGCGTCCTGCGAGAAATACTTCACGCCGCAGCCGTAGTCGCCGGACCACTCGTCCACCATCGCCTTACGGGAGAAATCGCAGGGCACAAAGGCAAGCTCGTTGAGCCAGCCGGTGATGTTGCCGGCACCGTCCACGTAGCCGCCTGCCTCGCTGGTACCCATCGCGATGCCAAGCACGTTGTTGTCGTTCAGATCCATCGCACCTGCAAGCGCGGTTACGTCACCGTCGTTGGCAACCTCCAGCGGCACGTCGCCGAATTCCTTTGCCACGTCGATATACATGTTCTTACATTTCTTTTCAAAATCCTCTTTGCCGACCTTGAGGAAAAGGGACGCAACCATGATACGGTTATCTACGTACACGCCTGCGGAGGAAACGCCGATGGCGTCCACGCGGGGCATGTGCTCGGCGGCGGATTTCATCGCAGAAAGGATACCGTTATAGTGGTAATCGGGATCCGCGTTGGTCTTGGGGAACCAAACGACCTCCTCGCTATACACGCACTTACCGTCGATCACGGCGCTGACCTTGCGGTCGGATCCGCCCGCGTCAAAGCCGATACGGCAACCGTCCAGATGACGGCCGACGGGGGTTGCGCTCTCGCCGGTCACGGGGGCGTTCTCGATGTCGCGATACTCCACGGTCACGGTGGTTTCGTACACGCCGCCCATGAACTCGTAGTCAAAGGAGCGCGCTCCGTTGGGGCTGTACGCCAGCGCCAGCTTATCTGCCACGCTCTTGGAGCCGGCGATGATGATCTTATGACCGCCGCGCACCCAGAGCAGCGACTTGACAAGGCGCTCAACGAACTCGTAGTTTTCCTCGTCATGACCCGTGCCGTCCTTGTAGATGACGGTTTCAAACGCGCTGACGTAGCCCTTATTGCGCTCGATGCCGATCACCAAGCGCTGTGCGCCTGCGGCCTTTGCCGCCTCGGTGAACTCGCGGTAAACGAGCATCATGGGGGTAAATTCTTTATCCAGAATTGCTTCAACCTTAAGCTCCATATCTCACTTCTCCTTGCATAATGGTTTTCTTAATATCAAAATTCATATCGGTGAGGATCAGGTCTGCGTCCTTGCCCGCCTCAATCGAACCCTTGCAATCCCCCATTCCAATGGCGGTAGCGGGGTTCAGGGTAGCGGCTGCCACGATCTCGCAAAGCGGCAGATCGGTATGCGCCATCATATTCTTCACAGCGTTGTTGAGCTTCAACACGCTGCCCGCGATGGTGCCGTCCTCCAACAGGCACTGAATGCCCTTCACGATGATCTTCTGACCGCCGAGCGTATATTCGCCGTCCGGCATACCGCCCGCACGCGTGCAGTCGGTGATCAGAACAAGCTTGTCGCCCTTGCACTTTGCCACCAGCGAGAAAAGCCCCGTGTGCACGTGGAAGGTGTCTGCGATCAGCTCGGCATACGCGTCGCTTGCCAGCGCCGCGCCGACCACGCCCGGCTTGCGGTGGTGGAGCCCCGTCTGGGCATTAAACAGGTGCGTGACCTGTGTAGCGCCAGCTTCAAATGCTTTCATTGCCTGTTCAAAGGTGGCATCCGTGTGTCCCACGGACACGCGCACGTCGCTGTTTTTCGTGATCTTTTCAATCGCCTCAAGACCGCCCGCGACCTCGGGAGCGATCGTGCAAATCTTGACGATATCCTTGTGCTTTAAAATGAAATCCGCGTCGGGCGTTTTGATGTGCTCTGCCGCCTGTGCGCCCTTCTTGCTCTCGTTGATGAAGGGGCCCTCGGCATTCACACCGGCAAGATACGCGCCACACCAGGTCTTGCTTTCCTCTTGCAACGAGCGCACCACGTCCAGCGCCTTTTCGATCTCTGCGATCGACACCGTCATCGTGGTGGGCAGGAAGGTGGTGACACCGTTTTTCATCACGCCCTCCGCCATTTTGCGAATGCCATCGGCAATACCGTCAGAGGCATCCTCGCCCAGATAGCCGTGGATATGCACGTCTACAAGTCCGGGCGCCACAAAGCAGCCCGTACCATCGATGATCTCGGCGGTAGCGGGGTTCTCGTTCTCGTCCACGATCCCTATGATCTTTTCTTCAAACAAAAGCGCCTTTCCCGCAACGACCTCGCGCGGCAGGATGATCTGCGCTCCCTTGATGCACTTCATGGCAATTCCCCTTTTCTTTTCTGACTTTGTTAAAATTATATCATATCTGTAATAAAAGTAAATATGATATTGGGTACAAAAAATTTGATTTTGGACATTCAAAAATCACCCGTTTACATTTTCCGTTTTTTGTGTTATACTAATAGCAGAAACCGGATCGGAGGATCATTTATGTATTACATCGGCGTAGACCTTGGCGGCACGAACATTGCCGTCGGCATCACAGACGAAAACGGCAAGATTTTGGTAAAGGGCAAGGTGCCCACGAAAAAAGAACGCCACAGCGACGAGATCGTGGCGGATATGGGCGCGCTTTGCGCTTCGCTTGTCAAGGAAGCAGGGCTGACCTTTGACGACATCACTTCTGTCGGTGTGGCCGCGCCCGGCTCGGTCGACCCCGCAAACGGCGAGATCAAGTATGCAAACAACATCAATATGTTCCACTATCCTCTTGCCGCAAAGCTGATGGAGCATATCCCCGTGAAAAAGGTATATCTGGAAAACGACGCCAACGCGGCGGCGCTGGCAGAGGCCAAGGCGGGTGCGGGCAAGGGCTACAATGACGTGATCATGATCACGCTCGGCACGGGCGTGGGCGGCGGTATCGTCATCGGCGGCAAGCTGTACTCCGGCTTCAACTATGCCGGTGCAGAGCTTGGTCACGTGGTCATCGAATACAACGGACGTCCCTGCACCTGCGGTCGCAAGGGCTGCTGGGAGGCATACAGCTCTGCCA
>JAZRFS010000209.1:0-6368 GCA_045643765.1 Eubacteriales bacterium | reverse complement strand
CGATATACGTCGTTGCTCCTCGCAGACGCTTTCGACGAACGCGAAGTTCGCCATCAACCGTCTGCTGTGGTGCGCCTCGTCTATCGTGATTTTTCTTTGGCTTCGCGATATATGTCGTTGCTCCTCGCAGACGCTTTCGACGAACGCGAAGTTCGCCATCAACCGTTTGCTGTGGTGCGCCTCGCCTACCGCGGTTTTTCTTTGGCTTCGCGATATACGTCGTTGCTCCTCGCAGACGCTTTCGACGAACGCGAAGTTCGCCATCAACCGTCTGCTGTGGTGCGCCTCGTCTATCGTGATTTTTCTTTGGCTTTACGATATACGTCGTTGCTCCTCGCAGACGCTTTCGACGAACGCAAAGTTCGCCATCAACCGTCTGCTGTGGTGCGCCTCGCCTACCGCGGTTTTTCTTCGGCTTGGGGAAAAGACATTTTTATAATATAAGATTTTTATTTTCATCCCGTCCGCTACAACCTTTTCTTGTACGAAAAGGTTTTCGGATGGGGTGAATTTCTTTTTGCAACGGCAAAAAGAAAGAGGGGAGGGTGCTTTTCCTTAAAAAGCACCCTCCCCTTTAAAGTGAGAGCTATTAGCACACACCGAATGCAAGCATAGCGCGAGCAACCTTCAGGAAGCCTGCGATGTTTGCACCTGCCACAAGGTCATCGCCAAGACCGTACTCGTGTGCGGCGTCGATGGAAGCCTTGAAGATGTTGGACATGATCATGTGAAGCTTTTCGTCAACCTCCTCAGCGGTCCAGTTGTAACGCATGGAGTTCTGAGACATCTCCAGACCGGAAACGGAAACGCCGCCGGCATTAACTGCCTTAGAGGGAGCAACGACAACGCCGTTTGCCTTGAGGTAAGCAACAGCCTCGTTGGTGGTGGGCATGTTTGCCACCTCAACGTAGTACTTCAGACCGTTCTTGACCATAGCCTGTGCCTCAGGCATGCCAACCTCGTTCTGGGTTGCGCAGGGCATCATGATGTCTGCCTTGATGCCCCAGGGCTTCTGCTTGGGGAAGAACTCTACGCCGAACTTGTCTGCGTAATCCTGTACGCGGTTGCGGCAGGAAGCGCGCATCTCAAGCATGAAGTCGATCTTTTCCTTGGTGGAAACACCGTCGGGATCGTAGATGTAGCCGTCGGGACCGGAGATGGTCAGCACCTTGCCGCCCAGCTCGTTGATCTTCTGCACAGCACCCCAAGCCACGTTGCCGAAGCCGGAGATGGCGAAGGTCTTGCCCTTGATGTCGTCGCCGAAGTAGTTCAGCATATCAACGGTGTAGTAAACGGCACCGTAGCCGGTTGCCTCGGGACGAAGGATAGAACCGCCGTAGGGCATACCCTTACCGGTCAGCACGCCGGTGAACTCGTCACGAAGGCGCTTGTACTGGCCGAACAGATAGCCGATCTCGCGTGCACCTACGCCGATGTCGCCTGCGGGAACGTCGGTGTTGGGGCCGATGTACTTCTGAAGCTCGGTCATGAAGGACTGGCAGAAGCGCATCACCTCTGCATCGGACTTGCCCTGAGGATCGAAGTCAGAGCCGCCCTTACCGCCGCCCATGGGCAGGGAAGTGAGGGAGTTCTTGAAGGTCTGCTCGAAGCCAAGGAACTTCATAATGGTCTCGTTAACGGTGGGGTGGAAGCGAAGGCCGCCCTTGTAGGGGCCGATGGCGCTGTTGAACTGTACGCGGAAGCCGCGGTTGACCTGGATCTTGCCCTGGTCGTCTACCCACGGAACGCGGAACTTGATCACGCGCTCGGGCTCAACCATCATGTCGATGATGCCCTTTTCGATGAACTCGGGGCTCTTTTCCACTACGGGCTCAAGGGACTCGAGCACCTCGGCAACCGTCTGGTGGAACTCGGTCTCACCGGGGTTGCGCTTTTTTACGTTTTCCAGCACTTGTGCAAGATAAGCGTTCTTAATCATTGTAATTTCCTCCGGAAATAAATTAATACTCTTACATTATATCATAACTTTTTCCTGCGTGTCAATAGAATTGCGCAAGAAAATGCGCGGCAAGTTGCAAAAAATGTGCTCTTTCGGCACAAATTTGCATATTTTGAGGCTTTTTGTGAGAGAATTTGCGCTTGAAAAAGCAAAAAACGCATCTGGCATATTTGCGCCGTCACTGACATAAGGTATAGTGAAATTTTGCGAAAAGTGAGGCGGATACGATGAAAAAACACAAGAAAACGGCGTGGCGGTTGGCGGTGTGCGCGGGACTTGCCGTTGTGATCGCGGCGGGGGCGTTTGTGATTTTCGGTACGGGTGTGGCAAAATCGCAGAACGTGAGTGTGGGTTTGCAGCATCTGGCAGATGCGGGATATCTTGCGGCAACGGCGGGAAAGGGAGAGCCGATCACCTTTGATGCAACGTTTTTTGATCATGCCGTGCGCGGTGCCGAGGTCAGCGCCATTACGGTCACGACACTGCCCGATGTGACGGCGGGAGAGCTGCTTCTGGGACAGGGAGAGGTAAGCGTAGGGCAGCGGATCAATCGCGAAAATTTGTCCTACTTGAGTTATATCCCCCTTGACGGGGTGGATAAAGCCAGCTTTTCCTTTGTGCCGCAGACGCAGGCGGGAGATTGCTCCTATACACTGGAATGTCAGCTGCTCAGCTTGGATCGCGCCAACTGCTGTCCCGTGCCGACGGGGAGTGTGAGCGCTGTTTCCACCCACGCGACGCTGGGTGTGACGGGCACGCTTGCCGCCGAGGATCCCGAGGGGGATGCACTGTATTTTGAGGTAACGGAATACCCCGCGCACGGCACGCTTTCGCTGGATGCAAAGACGGGAGATTTTTCCTATCTTCCCACAGGAGATTTTCACGGCGAGGACACCTTCCGCTGGCGCGTGCAGGATACGTACGGTGCCTTTGCCGAGCCTTGTGAGGTCAAGATCACAGTGCGTGAGCTGGCAACGGGATATCTGTTTTCTGACATAGAGGATGCAAAGCGCCACAGCTGTGCACTTTTGGTAAGTGAAAAAGGCTTGCTCAGCGGCGAAAAGCTTGGCGGCAAGCATTATTTCCATCCCAACCGCGCGCTTTCCCGTGCTGCGTTTGTGACAATTTTGCTGGAAGCCGCTGAGATCAAGGTGGAGGACGCTGAGGACACGGGCTTTACCGATAATGCGGATATTCCCCGCGGGATGCGCGGTGCCGTAAAATACGCGAAGGATCAAGGCTGGCTTGGTACAGATGCCGTCTTCCGTCCGCAGGATGCCATCACACGTGCCGAGGCTGCCACGATCGCGGCAAAAGTACTGGGGCTTTCCGCACCCGGCTATGGGGACACGGTGAAGGATCACGCGGGTATTCCCGTCTCGGTGGTGGATGCGCTTTACGCCGCATACGAGGGCGGATATATCACCACCTCTGCGGGCGGAGAGCTGCTGCACGCCGAGGCGCTCACACGCGGGGACGCGGCGGTGTTCTTTGCCCGCATTTTGCAGGGGAAGTAAATACAGCAAAAGAGCACGGTAATACCGTGCTCTTTTGCTGTTGGCGTTGATTTTTTGGTGATAATGTGCTATAATAATAACAAATCACAAGCGGAGGTGGAAAAATGATCTCGGACAGTATAGACTATCACAGTATCATTACATACGAAAAGGCGTTTTTTCATACCGTTACAGGGCTTTTTGAAGAATGGCTCTTGTTTTGTGCGTGAAATCTCCTTTTCGTGCAGAAGGGGGATTTTTTTATGGACAACAAGATTTTATGGGAAGCGCAGGTCAAGGACTATCGTGCCGCGATACTGGAATGCATCCGGCAAAGCAGGGATCTGGCGATTTTGCGCAAGGAGCTGGAAAACTATCACAACAACGATATTGCAAGTGTGCTAGGGGAGCTGACACGCGAGGAGCGCGCCCGTTTGCTGCACGCCGTGGGGTACGAGACGATGTCGGATATCGTGGCGTATCTGGACGATGCGGGGGAGTATCTTTCTGAGCTGGATACGGCTGCTGCGGCGGATATCATCGAGCAGATGGACGCGGACGATGCCCTCACAGCGCTGGAGGATCTGGACGGCAAGACCCGCGCAGAGGTGCTGGAGCATATCGAGGACGCGCAGGTCAGAGAAGAGATTGAGCTGCTGAGGTCTTACGGCGAGGATGAATTCGGCAGCTATATGAGCACCAATTTCATTGTCATTCCGCATACGGCAAGCGTGAAGAGCGCCATGCGTGCTCTTGTGGAGCAGGCGGCGGAGAACGACAACATACACACGCTTTTCGTTATGAAGGAGGATGGCAGCTTCCATGGTGCGATTGACCTCACTGTCCTGTTCGTGGCAAGAAGTGAGGTGGCGCTGGCGGATCTGATCTCCACCAATTTCCCTTTTGTGCTTGATACGGACAGTATTTCGGATCATATCGAGCGCGTGCGCGGATATTCCGAGAACCTGATCCCCGTGCTTTCCGCTAAGGATCGCAGGCTGCTTGGCGTCATCACCGCCACCGACGTGACCGAGATTGTGGATGAACAGCTGGCGGACGATTATGCCAAGCTGGCGGCGCTTGGTGGCGAGAACGAGCCGGATGAACCGCTTCTTCGAAGTATGAAAAAGCGCGTGCCGTGGCTGGTGATCCTGTTGTTTATGGGACTTGGCGTTTCTGCCGTGGTGGGGCTTTTTGAGGGCGTTGTGGCGCAGCTGCCGATGATCGTGGCGTTCCAGTCGCTGATCCTTGGTATGGCGGGCAACGTGGGCACGCAATCGCTTGCCGTAACGGTGCGCGCGATCGGTGGAGAGGAAGAGTTCCGCATCGGGCATCAGCTTTCAACCATCTGGCGCGAGGTGCGCGTGGCACTGTTAAACGGCGTTGTGCTGGGAGCGGTGTCCTTCCTGATCGTCGGCATTTATCTGGGACTGATCGGGAGCTATGCCTTTAGCTTTACACTGGCGGCGGCGGGATGCGTGGGTAGCGCGATGTGCTTTGCGATGACGGTGTCCGGTTTTACGGGCGCGGCGATCCCGATCACGCTCTATCGCCTTGGCGTGGACCCCGCCGTGGCATCGGGACCGCTGATTACCACCGTAAACGATCTGGTGGCGGTCATCAGCTATTATGGGCTTGCCTTTGCGTTGCTTCTCGGCTTCGTGGCATAAGAAAAAAGCACCCGAACGGGTGCTTTTTTCTTATGCTTGCCCAATCTCTGCCATACCGTCGCGCGCGACGATGTTGCTGATCTTCACGTTTTGAAGACCGCCCTCACGCAAGTAAGAAACGACAGGGAAGTTGGTGTTCGTGGCGACCACGTTCGTGATCGTGCTATCCTGCAGATAGCCGTCCACGCGGATCGCCTTCTTGACGTTGTTGTAGATCACGTTGGAGATCGTGATGCCCACCAAGCTGCCGGGCAGATTTCTGCCGTAGACCGCATCCTTCTCGCCAAGGAAGATGCCGCCGCAGACAACACCCTCGGGCGAGGTGTCGATCACGCCGTCGATCACCACGTTGCGGATCTGGCAGTTGCAGGGAAGCAGGCGCACCAGATAGCAAAGCGAGGAGTACGCGCGGATATTGCGAATGGTGATGTTGTAGATGTCGGGGTCGCGGCGCGAGTAGTCGTTGTGCATCACGTGTGTGGTGCAAAGCGAGCCGCCCGGCTTGTATACGCTTTTGTTGGAAATGATGGCGGTCAGCGCCACCACGTCGTCACCCGTTTCGCCGGTAATATCCGAAATGGTGATATCGTGACAGCCGTTTCGGATGTCCACACCGTCCTGATTTTCCATATTCTGCAGCATGCCGTCAATCACCTTGTTCATGCGCGCGTCGAATTCGATTTTTTCCACGGTGCCAAAGGAGCATGCCTCCAGCGAGATCGCCCAGCCGTGGCTTTCGCGGATGGTGATGTTGCTGATCGAAAAATGATCCACACAGGCAAAGAGAATGCCAATGCCGCGCCAGTCGCCCTTCTGCGACTCGCCCGCCTTGCCCGCATCTGTGCCATAGGAGCAATCGTGGCGGTCTGCAAAGGTGATCCCCTCGGGCGTTTTGCGCTCAGCGGGTACCCAATCGGCGTACTTGCAGATGTCCTCCACGGTAAAGGGGCAGGGGTTTTTCAGGAACTTGCTGCCGTCACCCGTGGCGCGCGGATGATCCGCACCCTCCAGTACGGCGTTGCCCTCGCCCTTGATGTGAATGTTTGTAAGCGGCTCGTTTTCTTCGATACCAAGTCCGCAGTTGGCGCTACGGAAGAAGTTGTCGCGGCACTTGTCGGAAAGCTTGATCTTGCAGTTTTGTAGGACCACCGTGGTGTTTGAGGGGAGCAGCACAGCGCGGTCAAGCAACCAGAAATCTCTCCCGTCCGCACTCTCGCGCGGGGGGATCACAACGATACCGTC
>JAZRFS010000208.1:0-7255 GCA_045643765.1 Eubacteriales bacterium | reverse complement strand
TTGCCGAGGGCGAGATGCAGAAAATTAAATTGGACTAAAACAAAAGCCGCCCGCGCAAAGCCTTGCGCGTTCTCCTTTTTATTCTCCCGCAAGGGAGATTTGTCCGTGTTCGATGTAATCCTTGAATTTTTTCATCGCGGAGAAGAAAAAACCGTTTTTTTGCCATACCAAGCTGACGCGGGGGCGTATTGGCTCTTGCAGGGGAAGCGGCACGAGGTGCGGGTGCGCGAAAAGCAGCTCACGAAAGGCAAAGCCGACGGCGGCGCCGCCCGAGATCACGCTCATCATCGTGGAGAGCTGATTGGTCTGCAACAGAATTTGCGGCGTGATCTTGTGCGCCGCAAACCATTTTTTGATCTCGTCTGTTTGAAAAAAACTGTTTTCAAACAGCACGACGGGAGTGTCGGCAAGATCCTCGGGAATCACGAAGCTTTGCTTGGCAAGGGGGCTTTGCGCGGTGGTGCAGCAAACGATCTCCAGCTGTGCGACCTCTTTGGAAGCAAACGGTGGCTCAATAGGCTTGTTATGCGGCAAAAAAAGCATATCCAGCTGTCCCTCGTCCAGCTTTTTGCAAAGCTCGTTACGGCCGCATTCGGTAATATCCAGCTTGATGTCGGGGTGGAGTGGGGAAAAGCCGCGGTAAATGCGGGGAAGAAGCATTGAGCCGATCATCGGCGGCACACCAAGGCGCAGTGTTTTGCGTGCCACGCCCAGATCCTTCATCGTGGCTTCAATTTGCTCGGCTTGCTTTAACAGATCCTTGGTGGCGCGGAAAAAGATTTCCCCCTCGGGCGTCAGCGTGACACCGTGGTGGTGGCGCAGAAAAAGCGCCACGCCGAACTCCTTTTCCAGCTCCTTGACGGCACAGGAGAGCGTTGGCTGCGAAACAAACAGATACACCGCCGCATCCGAGAGATTCTGAAAGCGGCATATCGCATGAAAATACTTGACTTGCGATAAATTCATTTGGATCATCTCTGGATTTATTATATAAATTTTTTCAATAGTTGTCAAGTATATATATATTTTACAAATGAGGGAAATTCGGTTATAATAAAAATAACAAAAGAAAAACGGAGGATTTTTCTATGAAAAAATACAGTATTGCAGTTATTGCGGGCGACGGCATCGGTCCCGAGGTGATTGCCGAGGGCGTCAAGACGCTGAAAAAGGTCGCGGAGCTTGACGGCGGCTTCCAATTTGATTTCACCTTCTTCCCCTGGGGATGTGAATATTATCTGCGTGAGGGTAAGATGATGCCCGACGACGGCATCGAAACGCTTTCCAAGTTTGATGCCATCTTTCTCGGTGCCGTGGGCTATCCCGGTGTGCCGGACCACATTTCCTTGTGGGATCTTTTGCTTGTGATCCGCAAGAAATTCGACCAGTACATCAATCTGCGCCCCGTGAAGCTCCTCAATGGCGCACCCTGTCCCTTGAAGGATGTGAAGCGCGAGGACGTGGATATGATATTTGTGCGCGAGAACAGCGAGGGCGAGTATGCAGGCAGCGGCGCGTGGCTGTATCGCGATCAGCCCCACGAGGTTGTCATTCAGAACGGTGTGTTCTCCCGTCACGGCTGTGAGCGCGTGATCCGTTACGCCTTTGAGCTGGCGCGCGAGAAGAAAAAGACGCTCACCAGCATCAGCAAGGGCAACGCCCTCAATTATTCGATGGTATTCTGGGATCAGATCTTCCGCGAAGTGGCGGCAGAGTACCCCGACGTCAAGACCTATTCCTATCTGGTGGACGCCGCCAGTATGTTTATGGTGAAGGATCCGAAGCGCTTTGAGGTGGTCGTGACCTCCAATCTCTTTGGTGACATTCTCACCGACCTCGGTGCCGCCATCGCAGGCGGTATGGGCCTCGCGGCCGGTGCCAACCTCAATCCCGATGGCAAATTCCCCTCGATGTTCGAGCCGATCCACGGCTCCGCGCCCGATATTGCGGGCAAGGGACTTGCCAATCCTCTCGCGACCGTGTGGTCGGTATCCCAGATGCTGGATCACTTCGGCGAGGAGGAATGGGGCAAGCGCGTGCTGGACGTGATCGAGCAGATGCTGGTGGAAAAGGACACCCTTACCCCCGATCTTGGCGGAAAGGCAACCACCGCGGAGGTGGGCGAGCGCGTGTGCGCCCTCCTGGAAAAATACCGCAAATAAGGAGCATTTATGCTTTTTGAAATGAAATGGATCGCCTTTGAAACGGGCGAGTATAAAACCTCCGAGGACAAGTACGGCAACCCCTCGCCGTATTTCCGAAAGGCCTTCTCGCTTGACGGGGAGGTAAAAAAGGCGACGCTGTTTGCATCCGCGCTCGGCGTGTTCAAGATCTACGTCAACGGCAAAGAGGTGGCAAGCGACTACCTCTCGCCCGGTTGGGTGGATTATGCCAAGAAGCTCGCGTTCGTGCGCTATGACGTGACGGACTTGCTTGCCAGGGACAACGCCATCGGTGCGGTGCTGGGCGACGGCTGGGCGGTGGGACACATCGGCTCGGAGCATACCTTCAAGCGCAACAATTACAGCGACCGCATCGAGTTTGCCGCTTGCTTGGAGGTGGAATATGCCGACGGTCGTGTAGAGCAGATCAATACCGACAAGACCTGGCGCGCCGCGAAGGGCGAGATCCTGCGCAGCGACATCTATATGGGCGAGGTGGTGGATCACCGCCTCTGCCTTGGTGATTTCTCGCGCTTTGACTACGATGACGGCGCCTGGGATTTTGCCGCGGTGCCGCACTTCAAATTCTCGCGCAATCTGTATTTAGAGGAAGCGACCATTCCGCCCATCGTGGTCAAGCACACCTTCAAGCCCGTGCTGATCAAGCGAGAGGGAAATCAGTTTATCTATGACGTGTCGCAGAACATCTCCGGCGTGCTTCGTTGCCGTTTTCGCGGCGAGCGCGGTGCGAGGATCGTGATCCGCCACGGCGAGCTGATGTTAAACGGTGCGCTGTATACCGAAAATCTGCGCGCGGCGGAAAGCACGGATACCTATATTCTCTCTGGCGAGGGCGAGGAGGAATTCCGGCCCCTGTTTACCTTCCACGGCTTCCGCTACGCGGAGCTGACCGTTGAGGGGAATGCGGAAATTCTGGACATCACCGCCGAGGCGATGTATAGCGATCTGCGCGCCACGGGCGAATTTTCCTGCTCGGACGAGATCGTCACCAAGATCTATCAAAACGCCCTTTGGGGACAGCGCGACAACTTTTTGAACGTCCCCACCGACTGTCCGCAGCGCGACGAGCGCCTCGGGTGGACGGGCGATGCGCAGATCTTCTGCCGCAGTGCGATGTGGAATATGGATTGCCGCGTGTTCTTTGATAAATACCTCGCAGACGTGCGCGACGGTCAGCTCGGCAACGGCGTGATCACCGTGGTCGCCCCTCTGCCGCACGTGGGCGGTACCTATTACGATTATTGCGGCTACGAGGCGGCGGCAGGTTGGGCAGAGGCGATCGGTGAGATCCCGTACGCGCATTACCGTATGTACGGCGATAAGAAGATCCTGCGCGACAATCTTTTCGCGCTCAAGAGATTGCTTGATTATTACGAGTACGAAAGCCCCAACGGCTTGCGAGAAAAAACCAGACTTTACGGCGACTGGCTCTGCCTTGGCAAGCCCACCTCGATGCGCGTGGTGTCCACGCTCTATTTTGCGCGTGCGGCATATCTGGCGCGTGAGATCTGCCATATTCTCGGGGACTTTGAGGAGGAGCGCTACGCCGCGCTGTACGAGAAGGTGCGCACCGCCTTCCGCGAGAATTACATTGATGAGGACGGCGTGATCCGCTCGGACACGCAAAGCGCGTATCTGCTTTCCTATCAGTTCGGCATCATTGACCCGGAGCACGTGAAAAAGCATCTGTTGCGCAAGCTGGAGGAGGACGGCGGCAAGCTGACCTCGGGCTTCCTTGGTACGAAATATCTGTTGCCCACTCTATGCGACATCGGCAGACCCGATATTGCCTACAAAATGATCTGCTCGACCGAGTTCCCGGGCTGGGGCTATTCGGTGGTGAACGGCGCGACCACGATCTGGGAGCGTTGGGACAGCTATACCGAGGAAAAGGGCGTGGTGAAGGGAATGAACTCCTTCAACCACTACTCCTTCGGTGCTTGCACCGAGTGGATGTACGAATACTGTCTTGGCATGCGCCCCTCGATGGACAAGGTCGCACTGGCGCGCATGACCTTTGCCCCCGTGTTCGATCCCTCGGGAAAGATCACCTCGGCAAAGGGGCATTACGACAGTGACCACGGCCGCATTTCCGTGCAGTGGCACGCCGAGAACGGCGGATTTGTCTATGAGGTCACTTGCCCCGCGCAGATTGAGGCGGAATACCGCTTTGACGGGTACGAGATCAAGCAAAAGGAGCAAAGCGGCGACAATGTTCGCTTTTTCCTGAAATAAACGCAAAAAGCGCAGGTTTTTCACGGCCTGCGCTTGCTTTTTGCGCGAAAATGCAAATATTTGGCTCGTTTTGTGCTTGTATTTTGCACGCGCGTATGTTATACTGGGGGTAGCTTATTCCGAAAGGAGCATACAATGAGAAAGCTTTACGTACCGATCACGGTAGATCCCGCGCAAAACAGGGATCAGTACCTGAAGGATTTTAAGCAATTGAGTGTGGATCACGTCTTTTTGTCCTGCGGCGAGCGCTGGCCGTTGATTGACGAGAACAGATGGGCAAAATGGATGGATCTGATCGAGGAGGCAAACGCCTTCTATACGGGGAAGGGCTACGAGTGCGGTGTTTGGATCTGCACGCTCGGATTTGGCGGTGCGCTCTTTTCGGATGCGACCAACACAGGGGATCTGACACAGATCCGCTCGATCGTGGGCAAGAACGGCGGCGACGCGCTTTGCCCCTCCAATGAAACGTTCGTGGCATCTATTGCCAAAACCGTGCAGGAGATCGCTCGCCGCGGTGCGAGAATGATCATGCTGGACGACGAGCTTTGCCTTTCCGTGCGCCCCGGCATCGGTTGCGCTTGCGATTGGCACTTGGCGGAATTCAGCCGCCTTGTGGGCGAGGAGATCAAGCTGGAGCAGCTGCCTGAGCTTGTGTTCACGGGCAAGGCGAATAAGTACCGCCGCGCGTGGCTGCAAATGCAGGGCGACACCCTGCGCAAGTTCTGCCGCACGCTGCGCGAGGCACTCGACGAGGTGGATCCCACCGTGCGTCTTGGCTATTGCGCAGGCTATACCTCCTTTGACACCGAGGGCGTGGACGCCTTGGAGCTGACGCACATTCTGGCAGGGAACACCGCCCCCTTTATGCGCTTTACCTCGGCGCCTTATTGGCTTTTTGCCCAGCGCTTCGGCCAGTTGCCGATGCAGACCTTCATCGAGTACGTTCGTATGCAGAACGCGTGGGCAAAGGGGCAGGGCATCGAGCTGTTCGTAGAGTGCGATACCTATCCGCACAACCGCTTTCACACGCCCGTGGCACACATTGAGTGCTTTGACAGCGCCACGATGCTGACAAAGAACGTCGGCGTGCTGAAATATTTTTACCACTATCCTTGCCAGCCCACACAGGGGCGCGGCTACATCAACGCGCATCTTGCCGCCGCCGAGGTCAAGGAGCAGATGCAACAGGCGTTCCACAGCCGCCCCGAGGTCGGTGTGCGCGTGTATGAGGAGATGCACAAGCTGCACGATGCGACCTTGCCCACGAAATTTGACGCGGTGAAATCGCAAAAGGAGATCATGCACAGATACGCCTTCTCCGAGGCACAGCAGATGCTGACCGTGCACGCGATCCCCACCGTCTACGACGGCAAGGGGCTTTGCGGCATCTGCTTTGGCGAGAACGCCAAGTATCTGCCCGAGGACGCCTTTGATAACGGCTTGATCCTCGATATCGCCGCCGCGGAAATCCTGCAGGAGCGCGGTGTTGACACAGGTCTTCTTTCCAATACCCCCATAACGGTAGGTGTTCTGGAGGATTTCAGGGACGGCTGCGATCCGCACCCCGTCTACTGGGCAACCGATCTGCGCGATATGAAGATCGCGCCCACGGCAGGTGTTTCCAGCGAGTTTGTCAGCATTGATCCCATTGGCGCCAAGCGGACCTTCCCTGCGTGCTACCGCTATGAAAATGCGAAGGGACAGCGCTTCCTTGTCTACGCCTTCCGCGCGGAAAGCCAGCCCAAGCATTCGGGTATGTACTGGAGCTACGGTCGCGGCGCACAGCTGGGGCGCGAGATCCCGTGGCTTTGCGGCAAGGAGCTGCCCGTCAAGTGCGAGGGGAATCCCTTCCTGTACGCGCTTGTCAACGAGGACGAAAAATCCGTTGCCGCGGCATATTTCAACTGCTCGGTGGACGGCATTGACGAGGCAGAGATCACCTTTGCCCGTGACCTTAAAACCGTGCGCGTGATCGGCGGCAAGGGCGAGCAAACGGGCGCCCGTACCGTCAAGATCTTCGACGTCCGCAGCTTCGGCTACGTGTGCGTTGAGGCGGAATACAACTGATAAAAAGGAGCGCGTCTGCGGACGCGCTCCTTTACAATTTATAAATTATTCACACATTTTGCCTCAAAATATGCTATAATAACAATCAAATCTTTTGTTGAAAGGAGTTGGTTTTGTGGATCCGTTACCCCGAAGTTGGCCCGAAGAGGGAATTTTGAACTTCGATAATATCCGCTTTAATATCCCCGTTTGTCCTTGCTACGGTGTGCCGTACACATTGCTGTGCTGACAACAATCCCGTAAAATAAGAAACAAACATATATTAAATTTTGGAGGATATTATGACAATCGTAAAACAATTATTGATACAACTATTTTTGATCCTGTTAAATGCGCTCTTTGCCGCGACAGAGCTTGCGATGGTTTCCATCAACGAGAAAAAGGTGCGCGCGCAGGCAGAGGATGGGGATAAAAAGGCGAAAAAGCTTTTGCGCGTGATCGAGGATCCCACAAAGTTTCTCTCTGCCATTCAGGTGGGCATCACACTGGCTGGATTCTTGGGCTCGGCGTTTGCCGCCGATACCTTCGCGGAAATGCTGACAAACGCCGTTGTGACTCGCTTTTCCTGGCAGGCACACGCCGCGCTGATCGACACCCTATCGGTGATCCTGATCACCCTGATCCTTTCCTACTTCACGCTGGTGCTTGGTGAGCTTGTGCCCAAGCGCATCGCGATGAAGCACAAGGATAAGCTGGCGCGCGGTATGTGCGGCTTTATCTCGGCATTGACCACGGTGCTGCGCCCCGTGATCTGGTTCCTTTCCGTG
>JAZRFS010000207.1:0-3461 GCA_045643765.1 Eubacteriales bacterium | reverse complement strand
CATATGCGTCACCTCATATAACATGTATCGATCAACAGCTTGATCAATCTTATCTATCATTAGTATTATATCACGCTTTTGTCTATAAATCAAGAAGAAGCCGCAAGTGCTTCGCACACGGTGGCGCAGCCGTTCGAGGCTTTCCCCGTACGGAAAAAGGAGAGACTTATCGCGCAAACGCAAGGCGTTTGCTTGCACTGTTGCGGTGCCCGCATCACGCTTCACAAAAGGGATTTTGCTCGCGCTCTGCGACCGCTGCCACTCGTGCCGGGAACCCGGCGCGATCGTTCGCGTCATTCCCTGCACGGAAAAAAGGCACACCCCACAAGGGGGTGTGCCCTTTTTCTGGCGGAGAAGGAGAGACTCGAACTCTCGCGCCGGGTTTAATCCGACCTACGCCCTTAGCAGGGGCGCCTCGTCACCAACTTGAGTACTTCTCCATACATCAAGCGCGAGATTGCCGTTTACAAAACTCGCTATGCTATTATACCCTAAAAAGGCGCGTTTGTCAAGGGCTTTTTGGAAAATAGATTGATAAAAAAGATTGCGAAAGCAAAAAAAATATGATATAATGAAAAGGTAAAGTTCAAAACCTATATCAGAAAACGAGGTAACGCTATGTTAGAAGCATTAAAGCAACGCGTATTGGAGCAAAATCTGGCGCTTGTCAAGCACGGACTGGTGGTGCTGACCTGGGGCAACGTATCCGCCAAGGACGAGGAAAGCGGCCTTGTGGTCATCAAGCCCAGCGGCGTCAGCTATGACGTGATGCGCGCGCAGGATATGGTCGTGGTTGACCTTGCGGGCAACGTGATCGAGGGGGATTACAATCCCTCCAGCGACCTGCCCACGCACCTGTATCTTTATAACGCCTTCCCCGCACTGGGCGGCATCGTACACACACACTCCACCTACGCCACCGCCTTCGCGCAAGGCGGACGCGACATTCCCGCACTCGGCACCACACACGCCGATGCCTTTTACGGTGCAGTCCCCTGCTCCCGTTCCCTCACACCTGCAGAAATTGCAGATCAGTACGAGCACAACACGGGCAAGGTGATCGCCGAAACGGTTGCCGCGCACGTGGAGGAGATCCCCGGTGTCCTGGTGAAAAACCACGGCGTATTCACGTGGGGCAAGACCGCGGAAAAGGCGGTAGAGAATGCCGTCACCCTTGAGGAGGTCGCCAAGATGGCGTCGATTACCCTGGCGCTCAATCCCGAAGCACCTGCCGTTGATCAGGAGCTGCTGGACAAGCACTACTGGCGCAAGCACGGCGCAAATGCCTACTACGGGCAGAAAAAATAAGCAGGATAGCAACATTTTGCTATTCCTTTGCCTGCTTTTATGCTACAATAGATATAACAAAACGCGCCGCGGCGCACAAGGAGGCAACTTATGAAAATGGTTAAGGATAAAAAGCTGGTCGTAGGCGCGGATTTCGCGGGCTACCCCCTCAAGGAGGCCGTTTGCGCACATCTGCGTGCAAAGGGCTGGGAGATCACGGATATGGGCGTGAAGGCCGACTCCGATCCCAACGACACCGATCTGATGTTCCACCGCGTGGGACTTCGCGTGGGTGCGATGATCTCGGAGGGCGAATTTGAGCGCGCGCTGCTGTTCTGCGGCACGGGCATGGGTATCCACATTGCGGCAAGCAAATGCCCTCACGTCCACGCGGGCGTGGTAGAGAGCGTTCCCGCAGCGCTGCGCGCCATTACGGGCAACGGCGTGAACGTCCTTGCGATGGGCGCGTTCTACGTGGCTCCTGCGATGGGCTGCGACATTGCAGACGCGTACCTGAACGCCGACCTCGGCACGGGCTACGAGTGGTGGAAGAACTTTTACGAGTTCCACAAGCTTGCCATTGACGAGCTGGAGGCATTCGATTACGAAACCTACAAGAAAAACGGCTTCAAGGTCGACAAGCTCGGCGATTTCCCGCTGAAGCTGGAAACCAAGCCGGAGTAACCAAGATAAGAAAAAAGGACGCGTACGGGTCCTTTTTTCTTATCTTAAAGTCCCAGATCCTCTACGAACAGCTCGCGCACGGCGGGCTCGGTCACGGGGGGCTTATCGCGCTCCGCAAGGAACTTGGGTGCGACCTGCGGAAAGAGTGCACAGCTGAGCACGTCCTCGTCCGACTTGGTCAGATCCTTGTACTCGGTGCGATACTTCTCTACCTCGGGCTCAAGCAGATCTGCGGGACGGCAGGTAATGACCTCGGCATCGCCGATCGCCTTTTTACGTACGTCCTCGTTGACCGTACCCGGTACAAGACCGTATTCGCCGCGAAGAAGACCCTTGCTTTCCTTCGTCACCATCTTATAGCGCTCGCCGGACAGGACGTTCAGCACGGCCTGGCTGCCAACGATCTGGCTGGTGGGGGTAACGAGGGGCGGATAGCCGAAATCCTCGCGCACGCGCGGCACCTCGGCAAGCACGTCATAGTACTTATCCTCTGCCTTGGCTTGCTTGAGCTGAGAGATCAGATTGGAGAGCATTCCGCCCGGCACCTGATAAAGCAGCGTGTTGGGGTCGACGTTGAGCACCTTGGGGTCAAGCGTGCCCTCTGCCTTCATCTTATCGGCAATCTTGCGGAAATGCGCGGCGATGCCGGAGAGATGATTGAGGTCGATGCCCGTATCGTACTCGGTGCCCTGCAACGTCGCGACAAGCGCCTCGGTCGCGGGCTGCGCCGTACCGTTTGCCATCGGGGAGAGTGCGGTATCCACAATATCCACGCCCGCCTGGATCGCCATCAGGTAGGTCATATCGCCCGTACCCGTGGTGTTGTGGGTGTGCAGATGGATCGGCACAGAGATCTCCTTCTTCAGCGCCTTGACAAGCGAATACGCGTCGTAAGGCAGCAGAAGGTTTGCCATATCCTTGATGCAGATGGTGTCAGCGCCCTTGTTTTCCAGCTCCTTGGCAAGCTTTACGAAATATTCCTCGTTATGCACGGGGCTTGTGGTGTAGCTGATCGCCGCCTCGCAATGACCACCGTACTTTTTGGTGGCGCGCATCGCGGCCTCCATGTTGCGCACGTCATTGAGCGCGTCGAAGATGCGCACAACGCTGATGCCGTTCTCAATGCTCTTTTTCACGAAAAGATCCACCACGTCATCGGCATAATGCTTATAGCCAAGCAAATTCTGACCGCGCAGAAGCATCTGCAAGCGGGTGTTGGGCATCGCCTTTTTCAGGGTGCGAAGGCGCTCCCAGGGGTCTTCGCCAAGGAAGCGCATGCACGCGTCAAACGTGGCACCGCCCCAGCATTCCAGCGACCAGTAGCCCGCTTGGTCCAGCGCCTCAAGGGCGGGGAGCATGTCGCCTATGCGCATTCTGGTGGCGGCCTGAGATTGGTGCGCGTCACGCAGAATGGTATCGGTAATAAAAAGCTTATTCGCCATTGTTTGTTTCCTTTCTTAATATGCTCGGGCTTAGCCAAACATATTGAT
>JAZRFS010000206.1:0-22732 GCA_045643765.1 Eubacteriales bacterium | reverse complement strand
TGTCTTCCTAAGACCGCTTGGCCTCCGACTTATGGTACAAGCAGGGGCGCTCTTTGCCTATATCGCGCGGGAAACGGCGGTTGCAGGTGGGCAGACGCAAGGTCTTTTGCAGGGTCTGCAGAACGCTTCCGGCTACGGATGCGCCTGAATAAGGACCGAAATAGCGCCCCTTATCGTTTTGTCTGGCGCGCGTAAACTGCAGGCGCGGATAGGGCTCGGCGGTTATTTTGATATAAGGATAGGATTTGGCATCCTTCAATCTGATGTTATACTTCGGGGAATGTTGCTTGATCAAGGTGTTTTCCAGCGACAACGCCTCAATTTCCGTATCGCAAAGGAAATACTCAAAATCCGCAACGTTCGCAACCATTTTTTCGGTCTTGAAGCCCTTGTGGCTGTTCTGAAAATACTGCGAAACGCGATTTTTCAGCTTGCGGGACTTGCCCACGTAGATGATACGTCCCTCACGGTTTTTCATAATATAGACGCCGGGGGTAAGGGGCAGATTGTTTGCCTTTTGCAGCAGTTCCTTGCGTTTTTCTTCGTTTTGCATCCTTACCTCCTTATCCATACCCAACAAAATAAAAGTGGGGTGTCCCGTAAGACACCCCAACCTTTGATGGCATTATTCCTGGAAACCGGTATTCACCAATTCTGCAAGACCCGCAAGAGCCTCGTCCTCATCGGAGCCGTCGGCAAGCAGCGTAATGGTCATACCCTGCGCAATGCCGAGAGAAAGCACACCAAGCAAGCTCTTTGCGTTGACCTTGCGATCCTCTTTCTCTACCCAGATAGAGCTTTTGAAGCTGTTTGCCTTCTGGATAAAGAAGGTAGCGGGACGCGCGTGCAATCCGATGGTATTGGTAATGGTAACTTCCCGTGAAATCATAGGACGATACTCCATTTCTTTTGCATTTGATACACTATATATATTAATAGTATATCAAAAAAGAGCAGGAAAATCAATAGACATTTTTGGGGGTATTTTACGCACACAGCGTTTGAAAATTGTTTATTTTGACGATTTTAGGCGACTTTTCGATAATCCGTGACCGTAATAATGATATCAACGGTCTCTGTTCTTGCCAAAATCTGCTGTCCTCCGACAAGCAGCATTTTCCCGTCAAGGAAAAAGGCGCCGTCACGCTCGATGCCGCGGCAGGAAAGCTCACCGCCCGCATCCTGATAGTATTCGTGCTCATCCTGCGGATATACAGCCTCTACCATTTCCAGTGTTCCCGTCCCCGTGCCGTGATGCGGCAAATAAACGGTAGCGGGCGAAACAGCAACAGGCTGGGTCAGCTTTCCAAGGGCAACCATTTCCTCGCCGCTGTACGTATAAAGCGAGACATCCTTACCCAGAAGCTGAGCGGTTGTACTGCGAACCTTTTTGATCTCAAAGGTGATCACGTACTCCTCCAGGATTTCCTCCTCGGCAAAAAGCTTCTTTAAATTATTACGCTGCCACAAGCCGATCAGCGCAAAAAGCGCCAGAAGGATCAGTGCCAGATCCAAAAGACCAAAGCGTCTTCTTACATTGCGTTCCATTATTTTGCCACCGTCCCTTCCTCAACAGCTGTCAGCGATACACACGCACCGCTGCTTGTGTAGGCGGGAAAACGGAGCTGATAGTCCCGTCCGACGGCAATACGGTGTGTATCCACGGTGTATCCCACGCCACGCTCATACTCTGCCGTAACCTGAATGCTGACCGTGATCACTCGCCACGCCTCGTTTCTTTCCTTCTGAACCACGTATTTGTCAAACTCGGGCACAATCTCGTCGGTGGGGGTGTCGGTATATGTCTCGTACACGCGGCTGCTGACCTGCGTAACCACGCCCATCACAGCACCCGTTTGCATATCCGTAACAGTATCCCCTTCACGGAAGGCATATTCCAGATCCTTATCAATGCCGTAAAATTCAACCGTGTATACGATCTGCCGCGGCTCGGCATCGTCGCCGAACAGATCAAGCGGCGTAAATGCCAGCACCAGCAGAAAGATCACAGCGATCACACCAAGCAACAAAAGCAGATCCATTACAAGAAAGGAGGCCCGATGCTTTTTTTCCGTGCTTCGCGCACTTTTCGCGCCGCGCGCACGCAAACCGTCCGCGCCGCTTGTGTTCTGAACATCCGGTTTATTATTGTTCATACGTGTTTATCTCCTCTCCTTCTTTTTTCTTTTTCCGACGCCCTTCTCTCAGATGGTACTCCATCTCGACGTAGCTACTGGTTTGCTGCTTGTGGTCGACAACCATGCGCATACTGCGACGGTTGCGAGCGTCTGCCGTCACAATAGCGACAAGCAGGAAAAACAGCAATATTCCCGCGGGATCAACGCCCAGATCATTGAATGCGGAGATCAGCAAAAACCCCGTTACCATCGCAATGCCCGAGGCGGGTGCCACGGAGCTTTTCACCTTTGCGTCACAAGACAGAAGCGAACAGCAATTCTGCAAAAGGAAGAAGAACAGCGCCGCGAGCACCAGTATGGCGAGAATACCGCCTTCAAACCATCTTGCCCACCAGAAGCTGATCTTACTGCCAAGCGGGAAAGCATCAGCAGGCATATAAAGCACGCCAACGCGCTCCACGCCACCGGCACCAAGACCGAAGATCATCCTGGACACGCCGCTTGCGCGTCCGAAAAAGCCCGTTCCCGTGCCAAAGAATATCTGCGAAGCGATTGCCGTACCGCTGACGGACGTATTGCCCCCCATAAACGTAAGAACCGCCGTGCGCACAGGCTGCGGAAGAACAAAAAACGCAACGGGAAGAAGCAACGCCGCAAGCAAAATATAAACGAAGCTTGCACGCTTGCACAAAAGCAACAGCACGACGATCTCGATCACCAGTGCCAGCCACGCACTTTGTACCCAAGTAAGCACGGTTGCCGCAAGGATCGCGGTACAGCCAAAGCCCGCCAGAATGCGGTGCCCTGCCGAGGTGGCACGCAAGAACGCGTGCATTGCGAACGGGAATGCCATCACCATAAAGTACGCGAAGGCGATATTTCCCGAAAATCCCGCACGCACCGACGCACCCAGCTCATCCATAGAGGGCGGTGCGTGGAAGCGGAGCTCCAGCAGCTTAAAGAGAAATTGCAAAATACCGATCACCGCCGTAACGATAGCGGAGGTCAAAAGCCCCCAACGACAGCGTTGCAGCCAGTTGGGTGTGGCAAGCACGTTGACCGCGGGAAAATAGGCAAAAATCAAAAGCGCGCAAAGCAACACGCTCAAAAGCGCACTCCCTCCCGCCGCAGATACACCGGAAAGAAGCGTGAGGATAAGCAGCAGCAATACGACAAAATCCTGAACCTCCATACGGAAGGCGCGCGTACCGCGCAAAATCTTGAAAAGATAGCCAAAGCCGCAAAGCGCTACACCCAACGCCAACCATAACCCGTCATACGGCAAAAAACCAACGAAGGGCGCAAAAATAAGCAGCAAAAGGATCCCCGCCTCGGGTGTGGTCAGGATCAACAGCATCAACGCTGAAAGCAACAGTGCAAGTGCGGGATACACAGGCCCCGTCAGGGCAACAGCTGTTCCAGCCAGCATGCCCAGCGGTACCGCGACCGCATACATTTGCACCCCTTCGGCAGGCATCTGCTTGATATAATCAGCAGACACGCCCAGCAAACGGTGCAGCAATCCACCCGTCAGATGCCCTTTTTCAAGCGCGTGCCCAACCGAGCTTTTGGAAAACAACAGCAAAAAGCCAAACAAAAAGACCGCAAGAGAAAGGAAAGCGTAAAATCCGTTCAGCTCTCCCCGTTGCCAAAGGACGGATATCAGCCAGGAAATGGCGGCAGAATAAACACCAGCCACCGCGAAAAAGACGCCAACCGTGCGCAAGCTGCAGCGGCAAAGACCGTTCAGAATACCGTACGCGGCACGGCGCAAAAGGCTTTGATCCATCGCGCACGCCAGCATACGACGTGCCGTTTTTTTATTCGTTTTATTCGGCTTGGGACGCAGCGTGCGCATCAAAGCCGTATTTTGAAAATACTCGTCTGTCGCGGTGTATGCGCCGAAGACCCGCCCCACAGGGCTCAGGATCACAGCGCGGTAGACGCGGTTTGTAAAAGAGGTGAAGAAACGCCCGATGCGTTTAAAACCCTTTTTCACTCCCATCGCGTTTCCTCCTTTCTTTTTTCTCAATCCTCGGATAACAGATCGGGACGCATACGCGCAGTCAGCTCTCTCGCCTTTTCAGCGCGCCATTTTTCTATGTTTGCATGATGCCCGGAAACAAGCACCTCGGGCACGGTACGCCCGCGGAATTCCACAGGACGCGTATATTGCGGATATTCCAGAAGCCCCGCACTGTGACTTTCGTTCTCGTAGCATTCGGGATCTGCCAACACGCCGTCACAAAGTCGTGCCACGGCATCCACCAGGATGCACGCGGGGATTTCTCCGCCCGTCAGCACGTAATCACCGATCGAGATCTCCTCATCCACGATCTCTTCGATGATACGGGTATCCACTCCCTCGTAATGACCGCACAGCAGTACCAGGTGGTCCAGTTGCGAAAGCTCCCTTGCCTTTGCCTGCGTCAGCACGTTGCCTCTGGGGGAAAGATAGACCACACGGCGCTTTTCCATCTCGCCCGCCTCTTCCACAATCGCCTGATAGCAATCATAGATGGGGGGCGCCATCATCAGCATTCCCCGACCGCCTCCATAAGGAGCATCATCCACCTTATGGTGCTTATCCTTGGAATAATCGCGGATATTGTGCGCGCGCACGGTAATAGCTCCGCTTTTTTGCGCACGACCAATGATACTTTCCCCCAGCACGGTATTCACCAGGTCGGGGAACAATGTCATAATATCAAATCTCATAAATCAAACATTCCTTCAATGGGGGCAAGCCAGATGCCGTCCTCACTCACACGCTTCACAAACTCCTCTACCACGGGAACCATGGCCTCACCCTTCTCGGTGGTAATGACGTAAATATCGGTATGAGCGGGGTGGATCACATCCTTCAGCACACCCAGCTTCTCGTTCGTTTGCACGTGATAAACGGGCAATCCCTTCATCTCAGCGATCAGCATCACACCCTCGGGCAGCTGCAGATCCTCTCTTTTGGCATACAGCACCGTGCCGCGCAGGGCGTCAGCCTGTTCCATCGTATCTACGCCCTCTAGCGTGGCGTACACCACGTTGCGGGAAACAGCGGTCTTTTTCAGCACAAGGCGCTTCAGTTCCCCGTTCGTTCTCATATAGACTGCGGGCAGTGCTGCCAGCACCTCGGCGCTGTCACACCAGCTTTCCACCTTCACGCCACCGTGACAGCCGTGCGTGGTAAGGATCTTGCCGCATTCGGGATAGGTTATTTTAGCCATATTTGCTCCTTTTTAGTGTTACTTAAAAATTATTATAACATAAAATAATTTATATTTCAACTGATTTGTTGATTTTTATAGGCACCGTGTGATTTTTTCACAGCAAAGAAAAAATTTACATTTTAGCCCTTGTAATTTTTGGCAAAAAAGGGTATAATAATTAACAATTATGCGCCATGCGGCGTTTTTAAGGAGGAAAAACAATGTTCTACAATTCTATGCTGGAATCGGCCGGCGGTGGCAGCAGCATGCTGTCCATCGTTCTGATGGTCGTCCTTTTCATCGGTGTGTTCTATTTCTTCGGCATCCGTCCGCAGAAAAAGCAGGAGCGCCAAGCCGCTGAAATGCGCAATAGCCTGATGGTTGGCGACGAAATCACCACCATTGGCGGCATCATCGGCAAGATCGTCAGCATCAAGGAAGAAACGATGGTGATCGAGACCACCCGCGATCACACCCGTATCCGTCTGCTCAAGTCCGCTGTCCGTTCTGTGGACGTTCGCGTAGAGGAGCCCCGCGCTCCCAAGACCGAGGTTGTTGAGGAAGCACCCGTCGAGCAGGAAAGCAAAGAGCAGGAAAATAACTAATATTTTCCCCGCGATCCTCATATAGTATACCGACGTATACAAAAAAGGAGGATCCGACTATGTTCAACCGTCAAAAGTCGCCATCACGCCAGGGGCGTGCATCGCGCAAAGCACAACGCCCCCAAAGCCCTACCGCTATGATGAAATGCGTGCTTCTGGCACTGCCCTTCACGGTGCTTTTGGGGGCGTTACTGCTATGTATTTGTACAGCACTCCTGCTGCTGACGCAAAATCCTATCCACTATGCCCGCGTCCCCGCTATCCTTTGCCTTTACCTGACCGCCGCACTGGGCGGTACATTGGCAACACGCCTATACGGCAGACGCGCACCCGTGCTGTGCGGTCTTACGCTGGGGCTTGTGCTGATGCTGTGTCTTGGTATTCCCGCACTGTTTTTGAATAAAGGCAGCACAAACGCGGCAGCGGCACTGCTGATGCGACTTCTCATCCCCTTCGCCTCGCTGGCAGGGGCCCTTTTTGCCGCAAGAAAAAGAAAAGCGCACCTGCGTGCGCGAAAAAGATAAGAATGTAAAAGGAGATATCACTATGATTGCAACTTTGGTTTTCGTTGACGTCAAGCCCGAATGTGTGGAAGCCTTCCGTGCCATCACGGTATACAACCACGACAACACCCGCAAGGAAGCAGGTAACGTCCGCTTTGACGTGCTGCAAAACAACGCAGACCCCACAAAGTTCACCCTTGTAGAGGTTTTCCAGGACGAGGAAGCCGCCAAATTCCACAAAACCACCGCGCACTATCTGCGTTGGAGAGATGAGGTTGCCCCCTATATGGCAAGCCCCCGCACTGCAATACATAACACCCCCGTTGCGTTTGATTGAGGCACTGTATTTAGCAATTAGCCCCAAAACGGTATAAAAAAGCCGCCTTTCGGCGGCTTTTTTATTTCCGATAGACCAGGACCTCTGTATCCACGTCCACGTCCAGTGAGGCGGTCGCGGCAAGGCGTGCCACGCCCTCTTTGGAGGTGCGGTAAAAATACGGTGTCATTGCAAACAGCTCCTGCAGCGTCTGGTTATCCGCCGAAAAGGTGTAACGGACACGCCCTGCGGCAAGCTGCGTCATACGCGCGGGCAGATCGGCACGCGGCTCGTTGCGATAGGGGGTATCGTAGAGCACGCGCTTGAGTGAAAACAGATGCTCCTCCCCAGCCCCAACCAGGATCAGCACACCGCCCGGCTTCAGCACGCGCAAAAACTCCTCCTCTGCCACAGGGGCAAACAAGCTGACAACAGCATCCACCGAGGCGTCCGCCAACGGCAGATCAAAAATTCCCGCTACGCAGAAAAAGGCGTTCAGCCCCTCGCGGCGGGCGAGCTTTGCGGCGTGTGTCACGCCGCGCTTGGAAAGATCCAATCCCAACACCGCGTGTCCGTTCTCTGCCATTTTCGCAGCATAATACCCTTCTCCGCAGCCTGCATCCAACACGGTGGCACATTCCCCCACATAGGTATGCAACGCCTCGCACACGGCATCGGCGACGGGCTTATAATGATCCTTTTCCAGGAAAGCCGTTCGCGCACGGATCAAAGCCGCATCGTCCCCGCCGCCTGCGGATTTGGACGGTGCAAGATTAACATATCCCGAGCTCGCCACGTCAAAAGCATGGCGGCGCGCTCCCTTGCAAAAAATCACGCCGTCAGCACGATCTGTTTCTTGCCCGCATACGGGGCATTTCAAAAGCTTTTCCCAGCGCACAAGCACGCACCTCTTTTCTCTTAATACTATCATTGTACCACAAAACCTGTCGTTTGGCAAGTCAAAAGCGCGTTTGGCATTCTGCAATAGCCAAACGCGCTTTTTTATTCATTTTCCCGTTTTGCCACGGGTAATTCAAACCAGAAAACGCTTCCCGTCCCCACGGCGCTTTCCACACCATAAGCGGCTTTATGCGCTTCCATTACGTTTTTTACGATAGAAAGTCCAAGACCCGTGCCCATCACGGCACGGCGATGCTCGCGGTCTACACGATAATATCTGTCCCAGATCTCCTCGATCTGATCGGGAGGGATGCCCTCGCCGTCGTCCGCCACAGAAATGCGCACTCTGCCATCATTGACGGTTTCGGTCACCAGCACGCGCTTTTGCGCGCCCGTATAGTTGACTGCGTTTCCAACCAGGTTGTAAAGCACCTGCAAAATCATCGTGCGATCCGCCTTTACAGGCACCTCACCCACGTCGATCACGGTATCAATGCGGTAGCCCTCATGACGGATCAGCATCTCATACCGCACCAGCGCGTCACGCAACGTTTGCGTCAGGTCAAAGACCTCCTCGTGCGGCTTTATCGTACCTGCCTGTAGCTTGGAAAGATCCAGAAGGTCACTCACAAGCTCGGAAAGACGCGTGGTTTCGTCAATCACAGCCTGAATGTTTTCGGGAGAATTTTCACCGGGGATATCCCGCATCATCTCACCGTAGCCCTTGATCATTGTAAGCGGCGTGCGCAGGTCGTGCGAAATATTGGCGATCAGCTCACGCTGCAGACGTCCCGTTGCACCGATTTCTCCCGCGGCAAAGGAAAGCGTATCGGCAAGCTCCTGTACCTCGCGGTATCCTTCCCTCTCGAAGGAGATCTCAAACTCCCCTGCCGAAAGTCGCTCTGCCTTTTGTGTGATACGAATAAGAGGCTTGGCAACAATGCGCGAAAGCAAAAGCGCAAAGAGGAAGGATGCGCCCATCAGGATGCACGCGATCCATATAAATTGTCGCTCCAGTGTCCGCACGGTGGCGTCCAAGGGGGTCATTTCGCTATCCAGAAGCATCACATACGTGGCACTCTCGTTTGTCACCAGCTTCACGTGAATGGCATTGACGGTTGTGCCGCGCAAGGGCAAGCCGGGGAACCGCCCTTCCTCATCCGCGGGCAGCTCACCCTTGAATTCAAAGCGCTTTTCGTATACGCCACCATTCCCGCACGCTGCCTCATACATATTGACAAGCGCTTGTGGCGGCAGATGGTGGATCACACAGCTTGGTGTAACCTCCGCATCCGCGACCACGGAAGCACCCGTCTCTTCTATGGCAAAAATGCGGACGCAAACGCCGTTTTCCTTCGCGTAATCATCAATCTGCTCTCCGGCATTTTGTGCGCCAAGATACCCCTCAAGCGCAGTGGCGGTTTCCCGTAGCTCGGCGAACTTTTCCCTTTCGTAAAAGGTAGCCAGCAATCTGATCTGAAACACCCACAGCACAAGCAGGATCACAAGCGTGAAAAGCGCGAGTGCGCCAAAAAGACGCCAGCGGATACCGACCCTGCGTCTATGTGTGTTCTGCCGTCTCATTTTCTTTCCTCAAAGCGATAGCCCACACCGCGCAGTGTGACAATATACTCACTGTATCTGCCAAGACTTTTGCGCAAAAGCTTGATATGCGTATCCAACGTGCGGGCATCACCGTAAAAATCATACCCCCACACCTCGCTGATCAGCTTTTCTCGCGTCAGCGCTACGTTTTTATTGCGGAGCAGATAGAAGAACAGCTCGTATTCCTTCGGCGACATTTCCACTCGTACGCCGTCCACAAAGACAATGCGTGCGGTAAGATCTGCGCGCAAGCCGCCGCCATCCAGCTCAACGACCTCGTTTTGCTGCGCCTTATCCTCGTTACCGCGCCTGACGCGCTTCATCACCGCCTCTACGCGCAGCATCAGCTCGCGCGGGGAGAAGGGCTTGACCACGTAATCGTCCGCGCCGCACTCAAAGCCGTTGATCTTATCGTATTCCTCACCCCTTGCGGAAAGCATAATGATAGGCGTTTGCGAGGTCTTACGAATTTCGCGGCAAGCGGAAAATCCATCCAGCTCGGGCATCATAATGTCCAGAATAATGATATCAAATTGCTCCTTGCGGCAAAGGTGTACGGCTTGCATACCATCCCCCGCCTCGGTTACGGTGTATCCCTCAAATTCCGCATATTTGCGTACGATGGAGCGGATCCTCGCCTCATCATCCACGATCAGAATATGATACATAGCTACCCCCTATCAAAATGACTTAAGCCTTATGCTCCGATCCCCGCCGGCACGTATTCCTTCAAGGTAACGGAGATCGTGACCTGTTGATTATTGCGCAATACAACGACAGTAAGGACATCGCCAACCTCGTGGCTTCTGACGATTGATTTCACAGCTGCCAGCGCAGAGCTGGAAATGCTATAAACCACCTGACCGTCAATGCTGTAAATATAGTCGCCTGCCTGGAAGCCGGCAACACCGCCCGCATCGTACACGTAAGCGCCGTAAACAGGGCTCCAGCTGCTACCGCCCGTTTTTTCCACCAGCGTAATACCAAGCGCGGGGATACCGCGGATATAGCCTGACTGCATCAGATCCTTGATCGAGCTTTCGTATGCGCTGTCGATCGGAATGGCAAAGCCAAGTCCCTCTACACCGGTCGCGGAATACTTGGCGTTGACCACACCGACAAGCTCGCCTGCCAGGTTGAAAAGTCCACCGCCCGAATTGCCCGAGTTGATGGCTGCATTGGTCTGTAACAGCGTCATTTCCACACCGTCCACGTTGACCTCGCGCGCCGTGGCACTGATAATGCCGTGCGTAACGGTTCCACCCAGCTCCCCTAACGGGTTACCAATGGCAAACACCGTCTCACCAAGCACAAGAGAGCGGCTGCTGCCAAGCTTTGCCACTGTAAGGGGCTTATCTGCCTGCGGGGTAATCTTCAACACAGCAATATCCCCATCCTCATCGGTGCCGCGCAAGGCCGCCTCATAGGTATCTCCGTTTGTAAGACGCACGTAGATCTTATCGCAATCTGCGATCACGTGATTATTGGTCACAACAATGCCGTCCGCGTGAATGATCACGCCGCTTCCCGCGCCTGCCGTAATGCTGCCGCGATTGGATACCACCGTGGTGGTGATCTCCACCACACTATCCTTCACAGAAGCAATTGCCTCGATCAACGACTTCGGTGTGGCGCCCGCAGAGCCGTTGGGAGAATTGGTAAGAAGCGATCCGTCGTTTTTGATCAGCTGCCCGAACGCGGCATTGTAATCATACGCAACGTCGGTATATTCGTAGGTCGGTTCATCCAAATCCCCGCCAAGACCGTTCGTCGTTTCTCCGTTGGGCGTATTCGTATTCGGAACGTTCGGGAAATTTCCCGACGTGTCGGGCGTATTTCCGTTCAATCTCAGATAGGTTCCCACACCCGCCAAAACGGATAGGATCATACAAGAAAGAACAAGAAGGGCAACAAGCCCCACCCTGCGCCATCCGCTCTTCTTTTTCTCCTGCACGTCAGGGTCAAACATATAGGGCGCATTACCGCTTCCCTGATAGGATACAGAATACCATTGAGGCGGCTGATTGACGTTCTCCTGCCCGGACTGCTGCTCGGGGGCAGAATGGTCATAATTTTCATTATCGTTCTGATTGAAGTTGTTTTTCTCGTCCACTTTCCAAAACTCCTTCCTTAATTTACACCTTCAGTATACGATGTGTTTGTGACGGTTCTATGATTGTGTGACAAAAAATGCTTGAAATCACACAAAAGAGTTGTTTTTGGTACATAACCTGTGATATAATGAGAGCATAAAGGGGGTGACGCCGTGCTGAACAAAATAAAAGAATTGCTTTTACCGTACGGGATCACGCTTGTGGCTCCTCTTTCGCTTGCCGATTGCACCGTGCAAAAGCCATATCTGCTGGAGCGTGCCAATATCCAAAACGGCACAGCAATTTTATTTGCCGTACCTTATTATACCACAGATTGTGATCTTGACGCAAGTAATATTTCCGCATACGCCGTTTCCCGCGATTATCATTTATTTTTCCGGCAATTATTTGAAAAAATCCTGCCGGTTCTGCAAGCAGAATTTCCGCAAAACCGCTTCGCGGGCTTCACCGACCACTCACCCATCGCAGAGGCACAGGCTGCCGTGCGCGCGGGGCTTGGCTATTGGGGCTGTAATCATCTGTTTCTCACAAATGCACACTCCTCCTTCGTTTTTCTCGGTGAGATCATCACCGACGCCGCAATGGAGGCCCCTGCACAAGAGGAAGTACAATGTAAAATGTGCGGTGCGTGCCGTGCCGCGTGTCCCGTCGGTCTGGACGTGACGCGTTGCCATTCTGCGCTGACACAGAAAAAAGGAACGCTTAGCGACAAGGAGAGTGCCGCGCTTCGCGCCCACGGCTCGGCGTGGGGGTGCGATCTGTGTCAGTTAGCCTGCCCCGTAACCGTACAGGCAAGAGCAAACGGCACACTTTATACCACCATTCCCTTCTTTTTGCACAGTGCGCGCACGCCGCTTTCGGTAAGGGATTTGGAGGAAATGTCTGACGAGGAATTTGCCGAGCGCGCCTACAGCTGGCGCGGCAGACAGACCATCTTACGTAATCTGAAGCTTTTGGAGGAAGGAGAAAATACGTGATCCGCTTTTACTATCACGCGGGCAGTGAACAAACAAACGACCTGCTCGCACAAAGCATCAAACAGAATATTGAAGCGGGTAAAGAGGTGCTGCTGATCGTACCCGAGCAGCAAACCGTCAGCGTAGAGCGCCGTATGCTGGAGCTTCTGCCTCCCGCAGCACAGCTGCAATTCGAGGTGGTGAATTTCTCTCGTCTTGCCAACCGTGTCTTCCGCGTACTGGGCGGTCACAGCTGGAACACCGCTACCCCTACGGTGCGCGCACTTTCTATGTGGCGCGCGCTGCGGGACCTCGCGCCCCTTCTTCTGCAATACGGTACGCACGCACGTGAGGCGCGCCTTTGCGATATGATGCTGGAAACCGCCAAGCGTTGCAAGGCATATCATATCACAGCAGACGAGCTTTTGCGCGTTGCCGACGTGCTGTCCAAGGAGGAACCGCTTGCCCGCAAGCTGAGCGATATCGGCACGGTAATGGGCGCCTTTGAGCAGACGCTCGGTGCGGACTTTGACAATGGCGACGACGACCTTGATCGCCTTTCGGAAAAGCTGCGCGTGCACGGCAAGGAATTGTTTGCAAGCACCCATATTTACGTGGACTCCTTCACCGATTACACGGCGCAGGAGCTTGCCGTTCTGCGCGCCCTGATTGCCGCCTCGCCCGAGGTATCCTTCACCTTTCCGCTTGCCTCCCCCGCCGATACGGGGCTGCATCTGCAAAGCATCGTGCACACGCACAAGCAGCTGCAACGCGTGGCACGCGAGCTTGGCGAGGAAATCCGCATAGAGCGCGTCACCCCCGATCCGCCGAAAAGCGCACGAGAATACGTATCCCGTCATTTGTTTGATATGAACGCCGAGCCCGCGCCGCTGGCGCTCCTGGAAAAGCCCGACGTTTCGCTGACACTTTGCGCCAATCCCTTCTCTGAGGCAGAGGCTGCCGTGGCACAGATCCACCGTCTTGTGCGCGAAAAGGGCTGTCGCTACCGTGATATCACCATTGTCCTGCGCGACGCCAACGCGTGCGTGGGTATTCTGGACGCCGCACTGGAGCGCGAGGGTATCCCGTTCTTCCTTTCCGAAAAGACGGATATCACCGTGCGCCCCCTCATCAAGCTGATCCTTTTGTCCCTGCGTCTTTATCTGCACGCCTTGCGTGACGAGGACGTTGTCGCCTATCTCAAAACGGGACTTTGCGGCGTGGCGGCGGATGACGTCAACCTGTTTGAGGAGTACACAAGCGTCTGGCACCCGCGCGGCGAAGCTGCCTACGCGGTGCCCTTCGCCCGCAATCCCGACGGCTACGCAATGAAAAAAAGCACACGTGGCGAAGCCATTCTGGCTGGTTCCAATCGTGTGCGTGAGCAGGCGATCCCGCCTCTGCTTGCCTTCCACGAACGCCTGAAAAGTGCGCAAAACGGCACGGACATGTGCCGTGCGCTGTACGATTTTCTCAGCACGCTTTGCGTGGCGGATCAGCTCAAGGAGCAGGCACAAGCCCGCCTTACGGCAGGTGCCAGACGCGAGGCACAGGAGCTTTCCCGCCTGTGGGCGGTCACGCTCAGTGCCATTGACGACGTGGCACGCGTGCTGGGCGCCACCTCACTTTCCGTAGCGGAATTTGCAGAGGCGCTGAAGCTGGTCTTTGCCCGCACAGACATCGGCACGATCCCCACCTCAGTGGACGAGGTCACGATCGGCTCTGCCGTCACGTTGCGCGCAGATCATCCGCGTTTCGTGCTGGTACTGGGACTGAACGAGGGCGTTTTCCCCGCCAACGTGGGAGACGAGGGGCTGATCTGTGAGCAGGAGAAGCTCCGCCTTGCCGACCTGGGACTGGAGCTGCCCTCGGGGCGTGACGAGCGCTCCTCCAACGAGCTGTTTTTCCTTTACCGCGCCTTTACCGCGCCCAAGGAGGGCTTGTACCTTTCCTACACCAAAACGACAAGCGACGGTCGCGCCGCCACCCCGTCGATCGCGGTGGAGCGCGTGTGTCATCTGATGAACAAGCTGAAGCCTCGCCTTTTCGAAGCAGAGCGGGCACTGGATCACATCTACACCCCCGCCGCTGCACTGGAGCGGCTGTGCGACCTTTCCGAGGAGGAAAAAAGCAGTGTCAGCACACTGCTTGAGGAACTGGGTGTTGCCGCCGCCAGAAATCTTGGATGTAAGGTCACACAGATGAATGCTGACCTGGAGGAAAAAACCGCAGTCACACTTTTCGAGGGAAAGCGGATGAGCCCCTCGCACCTGGAAAGCTTTGCGGGCTGCCGCTTTGCCTATTACTGCGAGCGCATCCTGAAGCTGCGCGAGGACAAAAACGCCACGCTGGAGCTCTCCGACACGGGTACATTCCTGCACTACGTACTGGAAAAGGTGATGGAAGATGAAAAATCCAAGCCCGTCCCCTTCCGCGAAATCGACAATGCCAAAACCGACGCGCTGGTAAAAGAGATCACTGATGCCTATATTGCCGATCTTTGTGCTACCGGCGGTCCGCTGACACCGCGTGCAAAGGCACTTACCGAGCGCCTGGCATCCCTCGCGCGTCTTGTGGTCAGCTCGCTGTTTGCGGAGTTTGCCGACAGTGATTTCCGTCCCGTCTTTACCGAGCTGGATCTGCAGAAAACGGGAAGCTCCTGCGAGCTCGTGCTCCCGGGCGGCGAAAAGGTCACGCTTTCGGGCAAAGCAGACCGCGCCGACATCTGGCAAGCCCCTGACGGCAAAAATTACCTGCGCGTAGTTGACTACAAAACGGGAACGCGCGAGTTTGATCCTGAAGACATAAGGCACGGCTCCTCGTTACAGATGCCGCTGTATCTGATGGCACTTACCTCGCGTGCTTATCCCCTGCTCAACAACAAAATGGGGCTTCCCGCAGCAAGCACACTGACCCCCGCGGGCGTGACCTATTTCTCCACCGCAGTCAAATCCGAAAACACACCCGCACGAAAAGAGGAACAACGCGCGATGCAGGATGCCGCCAATCGTCTTGCGCGCAGCGGCGTGCTTCTGGAGGATCCCGCCGTGCTGGCAGCTGCCTCTCACAGAAGTGATGCGGATATCGTTGGCACGACAAAGGGTAAAAAGCACCTGAGCGCAGAAGGCTTCCAGCAGCTTTTTTCACAGCTTTCGGATACGGTAAGCCGCATTTGCACCGAGATGCGTCACGGCGTTGCCACGGCGTGCCCCAATCCCGAAAAGAAAACCTCCCCCTGCGATTATTGCAAATATAGTGCGATCTGCCGTATCGGCACGGCAGGTGAGAAAGGAGACCGCTATGGCGCGTAAATGGACAGACGCACAGAAAAAAGCGATTAAAACCCGCGATCGCACGTTGCTTGTCAGCGCAGCGGCGGGCTCAGGCAAGACCGCGGTGCTCACCGAGCGCATCATCCGTATGCTGACCGACACGCAAAATCCCGCGGATATTTCTCGCATGCTGGTGGTAACCTTTACGCGCGCTGCCGCAGGCGAGCTGCGTGCCCGTATCGCCAAGGCACTTTCCGAGGCGATCGCACTTTCCCCGCAGAAGGACTACCTTTCCCGACAGCTGATGCTGCTTTCGGGCGCGTCAATTTCTACCATCGACTCCTTTTACTACGATCTGGTGCGTGCCAATTTCCAAGAAGCAAATTTCCCCGCTTCCGTGCGCCTTGCGGACGAAAACGAGCTGCTTGGGCTTCGTCGCGAGCTAATGAACGAGATCGTGGACACGATGTATGCCGAAAACGCAGATTTTTCGCTGGTTTCCGACATTTTGTGCGATCTGCGTTCGGAAAGCGGACTTACCGACACCCTGCTTGGCATTTACGCAAAGCTGTTGCGCTACCCCGAGGCACTGGATATCCTTTCCCGCTCCGCCGAGCGTATGGAGGCGGGCACAGCGGTGCTTGACACTCCCTGGGGCAAGGTCTGGGCGGAAGAGGTGCGTCACCTTTCCGAGACAGGACAGCGCCTGTTTGCCAACGCGCTGGATCTTGCCTCTGCCGAGCCGAACGCCGACAAGCTGGTAAAGCGCTATCAGGCACATTTCAACGAGCATCTGGAGCGCCACCGCACAATTCTGGAGTGTCTGGATAACAAAGACTACGAAAAAGCACGAGAAGCCATTGCCGCCCCCTTCGTGATCCGCAAGCCCGGCGGAAAATGCCCCGAGCGTACGCCCGCGTTCATCAGCGCCATGGATCTTTGCGACTACTTCCGCAAGAGATGGAAGGAAAAGCATATCGAGCCGCTTTCCGCCTTTTCGGTTGAAGAGATCGCACAAGGCGCCATCGAGCAAGCGCGCGTCCTTCGCCTTCTTCACACCACTTTGACACGCTTTGAGGAGCTGTACCGCGCTGCCAAGCTGCAACGTGAGGTTGCCGAGTTTTCCGATGTTTCCCGCGCCGCCTATCACCTTTTGGTTGACGAAAAGGGCAACGCAACGGCGCTCGCCGCCGAGGTTCGCGGCAAATACGACGCGATCTTCATTGACGAATATCAGGACGTGGACAGCATGCAGGACGCCACCTTCCGCGCCATTTCCACCGACTGCAACCGCTTTATGGTGGGTGATATCAAGCAAAGCATTTATCGCTTCCGTGGCGCACAGCCGAAGGTGTTTGCCGACTACCGCCACGACTTTGAAGCTTTGGAGAACGCCGCCACGGGCAAGCCCGCCTCTATCTTTATGTCCAACTGCTTCCGCTGCGACAAAAGCGTAATCGACTTTTCCAACGCCGTTTCGGGTGATCTTTTCACCCGTTCGGCAAAAAGCATCGGCTATACCAAAGAGGATGATCTGGTCTATTCCAAGGAGCCTCCTACCCCCGACTACGTGAGTGAAAAATGCCGCGTGGTGCTGATCAACCGCACCAAGTTTGACAAAAACGAGGAAAGCGATGATGATGCCGCAAAAGCCAGCAAAGCAGAGGCGCTTTGGATCGCTCGCGAAATCGCACGACTGTTACAGTACGAGCGCAAAGCGGACGGAACCCCCATCACCCCCGGTGACATTGCCGTGCTGATGCGCAACGCCGCCCCCGCCGAGCATATCGCCCGCTATCTGGGAGAGCTTGGCATTCCCTGCAACGACACCTCCCGCAAAAGCTTCTTTGAAAACCCGGACGTGCTTTGCGTCTATTCGCTACTCGCCGCGCTGGACAACCCCTATCGCGATGTGTATATGGCCGCCGCACTCCGTTCTCCCTTCTTCGGCTTTACGCTGGAGGATCTGGTGCACTTGCACGCAAGCGATGCGGGGGAGGTTTCACTTTACGAGGCTGTGAAAAATGCCGCCGCAGATGCCACGGGCGAGGATGCGCTCAGCGTACGTCTTCGCGACTTTGCCGCGCGCTTCCCTGCGTGGCGCGAAAAGGCAAAAACTCTACCCGTTGACCGCCTTTTGCGCTATCTGTACCGCGAAAGTGCCATTCTTTCCTTCGCGGGACGTACCGATGATGCAGGCAATTCTCCCACAGCAAGACGCGCCAATTTGCAACGCCTTTACGAGTACGCACGTACCTTTGAGCAAAGCGGCTTCAAGGGGCTGTATCAGTTCGTGCGCTACGTGGACGGCATTATGGAGGCGGAGGGAAAAATGCCCGCGCCCGATGGAGAGGAAAACGCGGTTTCCCTCATTACCGTACATCACTCCAAGGGTCTGGAATACCCCGTCTGCTTCCTGGCTGGCACCGCCACACGCTTTAATGACAGAGAGCTTTCCGAGCACTTTCTGGACGAGGAGGAGCTGGGCTGCGCCGTGCGTCTTTCCAATGCAGGTCCCTTCTCCCGTGCCAACACCTTCCACCGCGAGACCATCGCACTTCGTCTGCGCCGTTTCGCCCTTGAGGAGGAGATGCGCGTGCTTTACGTTGCAATGACGCGTGCAAGAGAACGACTGTACGTCACCGCCGACTCGCCCTACGGTGCGGAGCACTTGCTGACGCGTGCCGAGTTGGCGGCAGCCGCGGGCGGCGAGTTTGTGTGCGAGCAAGGCCCCGCCTATATCTACTGGATCCTTGCCGCGCTGTTGCGCACCGATTACACCCCTTTTGCCACCATCGAAACAGTACAAGAAGCAGATATTGCGACAATGCCCATCACCGCAAAAGTGGCAGCCGACGCCCAATATCCCCCCGAACGGGATGCGTTTTCCAATGCTTTAAAGGAACGCTTCGCCTTCGTTTATCCCGCACAGCATCTCACACGTCTGCCCGCCAAGCTCTCGGTTTCAAAGCTTTCTCCCGGGGTGCTTGACGTGTATGACACTGATGCCGTAGCACCGAGCGAGGTGGCGCAAGAGGATGCCGAGCAGCTTCTTCACGGGTTTGATCTGGTTCCGGGCTTCCTTTCCCCCGCGCAAAAAAAGACCGCCGCTGCCAGCGGTACAGCCACGCACGAATTCCTGCAATTCTGCTGCTTTGAAAACGCGGAAATGCATGGTGTAAACGCAGAGGTGGAGCGCTTGATCAGCGAAAAATTCCTCTCGCCCGACACGCGCGAGCTGGTACGCTTTGACGAGTTGACCCGCTTCTTTGAAAGTGATTTTTATCGCTCGCTGAAGGGTGCCGTCAGCCTGCATCGGGAAACGCGCTTCCACATTTTTCTGCCTGCCGCCGATTTCACGAAGGACAAGACCTTCGCCGCCTCGCTTGGCGAAGAAAAATTGGCTGTACAAGGCGTCATTGACCTGTTTTACTACGATACACAGGGCAAGCTGATCCTTTGCGATTACAAAACGGATCGTCTCACGCCCGCCGAGCTCAAAAACAAAAAATGGGCTGCTGACAAATTGAAAGAGCGCCACGCCGAGCAGCTTTCCTACTACGCACGTGCGCTGGAGGATATCTGCGGCAAGCGCCCTGACAAAATCCTGATCTACTCCCTGCCACTTGGTGAGGCGCTTGAGATCGAAATTTGATAAAAAAGCCAACCGGTATGCGTTTTAGCCGCATAACGGGTGGCTTTTTGCATTAAAGCTGAGGTTCAAAGTCCTCGGCACCGTGCCCGCAAAGCGGGCAGATGAAATCCTCGGGCAGAGGGTCGCCCTCGTACACGTAGCCGCAGATGCGGCAGACATAGCCGCGCTTTTTCTGCGGCTTTTGCTTCACGTTGGCGTGATAGTAGGAATAAGTCATCGTCGCATCGTCGGAAAGGATCATCGCGTCCTCTACGTCGCAGATGAACATAGTATGCGTGCCAAGATCCAGGCTTTGCACGACCGCAAGTGAGAGCACCGCGGTGGCATATACGGGCAGGAAATAAAGTCCGTTGTCGGTGCGGAACGCCTGCTCCCCTTCAAATTTATCCACGTCACGACCGCTTTGCATACCAAATTTTTGAAAAACGGAAAAGGGCGTTTTCTCTGTAAGCGGACACAAATTCAATTTACCTGTTTTCTTGATCAGCTCGCAGGTATAGCCTTGGTTGTTGACCGTTACAGCCACACGTGCCGGGCTGTTCGTTACCTGAACAATAGAATTGAGAATGGCACCGTTGTCCTTGTTGCTATCTCTTGTGGTGGCAAGATAAAGACCGTATTCAATACGAAACAATGCTTTCTGATCCATAATTTACTCCTTTTTTTCTATTATGTACCGAAACGGTATCAATCATCACACCTCGGTGCGCAATTCACTGCCCCGTGCGCCGTGCGTGACAACGATCTTTTTCTGGATGCACTCGCGCAGCAGCTGCACGTGCGAGATCACACCGATGGTACGGTTGCCGTCCGAAAGGCGGGAAAGCAAGCTCACAGCACGCTGCAAAGTGCTGTCGTCCAGTGAACCGAAGCCCTCGTCGATAAACAGCATCTCCAATCTCACGTGTCCGCTCTGATTTTGCACAACATCGGAAAGTCCCACCGCAAGCGAAAGCGAGGCAAGGAAGGATTCACCGCCCGAAAGCGTATTGACGTCGCGCCAGTTGCCCGTGCTGCGATCCAGCACCTCAAGATCAAGTCCGGATTGCCGCATCAGGTCGCGCGGCAAAGTACGGCATCGCAGCACAAAATTCCCGTCCGACAAAACCTGCAAACGGCGGTTGGCTGCGGCAACGACTTCCTTGAAATAGTAGCGCTGCACATAGCTTTCCAGCGAGAGCTTGGCGCGTCCGCCCGTTCCCGTGCCGCTGACGGTACGGGAAAGCTCCTCCAGCATCGTCCATTTTGCACCGATCCTTTCCTTTTCCCGCGCAAGTGCGACAAGGCGCGCATACGCACGCTCGTTATTGTCCAGGATCATCTGCACCTCGCGCAAGCGGGTGCACACATCTGTGTATTGTGTGGCGTTCAGTTCCTTTTGCTCGCCCAGTGCCGTAAGGTCCACAGCGGATTTTCCTTCAAGCCCTACGTCCAACTGCGCAAGACGCCCGCACAAGCGCTCCAACGCCTCCTCTGCGCGGCGCAATGCCTCCTCTCGGCGCTCCAGCTCATCCTCCGCACACAGCGTCGCCTCATATGCCGCTTCACTTTCAAATTCGGCAGCAGACAGCTTCTCTGCGAATTCCTCGGCGGCGCGCTTGGCGCTTTGCTCTGTCTCCAACGCCTGCTTTTGGCATGCCTCCAGTGCTGCAGCGGCACTTGCCTCCTCGCGCACAGCACGCTCGGCACCGGACAACGCCTCGGCACATTCCTTTTTCTGTACCGCAATGCGATCAAACAGTTCCTTTTTGCTTTGCGTGATCCGCTCTACGCTGACGTCCTCGTCGATTTGCAACACAAGCAACATTTCTCTTACCGCACGCTCGCGCACGGACGCCCCCTCAAAGGCAATGGCAGCAATGCGGTGTGCTTCTGCGTCCCGCTTGGCGCGCGCCTCGGCGCGATCCAGCTCCTCCTTGCTCGGCGTTTGATCGGGAAGCACACACGGTGCGGGATGCACGACAGCCCCACACACCGGGCACGGAGTGCCCGGCTCTAATTCCTTTGCAAGAAGCCCCGCCTGTCCCAACCAGAAGCGCTCTCGCAGCGCAATGTGCGCGCGTTCGCTTTCACCAAGTGCAAGTGTGGTTTCCTCCAGGCGCGTCTTCGCGCCCGCCAAAGCCGTTGCGGCTTGTGTCAGATCCGTAAGGGCTTTCTCGCCCTCCTCCAAACGGCGATACTCCGCCTCGCTCGCAACGATCTGAGGCTGCATCTGCTCGGCGGCGTTTTTGCGCTCATTTGCCTTTTGCAAGCCCGCCAATGCGCTCACGTGCGCCTCTTTCGCGCAAAGCAACGCTTTTTGGGCGCGCTCGCACTCCTTTTGACGCAATTGCAGTGCCTCCTTGGCAGGACGCAAGCGAAGGGCACGGTGTGCTGCGCGCAGGGCTGTCGCCTCTCTTGCACGCGCGGCAGCGCTTTCCTCACTCAGCAGCTCGCTTGTATGCAAGCGGGCGCGCTCTGTAATCTGCGCATTTCGCTCCTCGCCCTCGCGTATAGCAAGTGCAATTTCCTCTTTTTTCTTCTCCAGCGCGGTGCGCTCACGCTCAAGCATCTGCGCACTTTGCTGTAAAATTCTGTTGTACTCCTCCAGCACCGGCAAAAAACCGTTCGGATGATCTGCGGCGCTCTCTCTGACACGGTCAAAGGTCATCTTGCGGTCAAAATCAGAAAGACACGCGGCACGCCCTGCCTCAAGCGCTGTTTCCTTGCGGATATCATCGTGGGCGCTTTTCGCCTGTTTGGCGCGCTCTCGCAGATCCCCCTCTACCGTGGCGTAAAGCTCGGTATGAAAAAGCTTCTGGAACATTTTCTTGCGTTCGTCACTGGGGGCGTTGAGGATGCGCAAGAAATCCCCTTGCGCGATCATCACGGTGCTGGCGAACTGCTTTCTGTCCAATCCCACAATATCACGCACGCGTTGATTGACGTCCTCAATACGCGTATATACAGTGGTTTCTCCCTCGCATTCCAGCAAAACAGCGGCATTTTGCACGGCAGTGCCCTCGCCGCGCTTTTTGGGGCGCTCGTATTCGGGGTTGCGCGTGATCGTGTAAAGCTTATCCCCCTCGCGGAAGGTAAATCTGACATAGGTCGGTGTATCTGCCAGAGCATAATCGGAGCGGAAGGATTTGCCGCTGCGGCGCTCGGGACCGCCGCTTGCCTCGCCGTAAAGCGCAAAAGAAATAGCATCAAACACCGTCGTTTTTCCCGCCCCCGTATCTCCCGTCAAAAGGAAGATCGAGCCGTGGAAGGGGGAAAAATCCACCTCGGTCACACCTGCATAGGGGCCAAATGCCGAGAATTCCAAGCGGATCGGCTTCATTTCTCAACCTCCTGTGCTTCAAAAAGTGATTTCATTAAGGCAAGGCGTGCCGCATCGGGCGCCACGCCGTTTTGCTGCTCGTAAAATTCCGCAAACAGCTCCAAGGGATCGCGCAGCATCACACTTTCCCCGAAGACAAT
>JAZRFS010000205.1:0-2522 GCA_045643765.1 Eubacteriales bacterium | reverse complement strand
CCTGCGCACATGCCGCGCGTCAAGTCCTCGCGCTCGCACATCTCGCTGCAGTCGTAATCGTCCACCAAATTGCTCGAGAGGGTATAGCCAAAGCCCGAGCAATACACGCCAAGCAGGTCACCCTGCGCGTGCAAAGCGTCCTTGAACGCGGTAAAGTTCTCCACGCCACCGTAAGGCGGCCAAACGTAGGGCGGTGCCCAGGGGGCTGTGCCCTCCCAGTGCATCAGCAGCACCAAAAGGCGCGTTTCGGCACGGGATTTGATGCGCTCCAACAGCGGCAGCGCGTTGGTGTACGGAAAAAGCGCGTTGGGGCTCATTTCGTCCATATCGTGCACGCCGCGCACGCAATAGGTCACCACCAAGGGGCTCTCGGCATACCACGCGGGCAGCCCCTCGTTGTCCTTGATCTTTTTTGCGCGGGGCGGCAAGGCAGTTTCAAACCAATCTCTGTAAATTTCCGCAGCAGACTCCCATCGTGAATCGGTCGCGCGCCATACGATATCGTAGTCCATCACGAAATCCTGCCCGAACTCCACACCGCAGAACAGGCGCATTTGCATAGTAATGCCGCCATTTTCGGCATAGAAATCAATGCCCTTGACGCCGCGCGCGGCATCATGTGCGCCAAAATACAAGCCCGCATCCTCCCACAGATACGCCTGCATCTGCGAGCAGATCATGTTGGGAAACACACCGTAGCAGCCAAGGCTGGGGTATTCGGGCTCCCAATGGCGAAAATCGGTCATGTTGCGGTAGTCGTTGTTGGAGATCAGCGCGCCCTCATTGTAGGGGTACAGGATGGTACCGCCGTTGCCCTCTTGGTTATTCTCCTTGAGCGCGGGCAGAGTGACAAGCGGGAAATCCAGCCACTCAACCACGTGACCTGCATCAAGTCCGCGCACTTCTGCACGCCAAGCGGCACTTCCCTGCTTGTCGCACAGTCGCACCTGCACGCAAAGACCCGCGAGCGCAAAGCCTGCATAGATCGCGCCATCCTCGGTGGGCGTGCAGGTGGTTGCGTCGTACGCGCTGTATACGGTGGCGTTGCCGCTCTCATCGCGCAATCTGAGCTTAAAAAGTGCGGTGGGCGCGACCACGCGCTGCTTGCCGTTCAGCACAAGCGAGGCAACGTGTCCTCGGGCAAAATCCACCTCAAGCATCATATTTTCCAAAACGAGTGTTTTCATAAAAAACCTCCGCAGTGATTGATTGATCCCATTATATCACATCCGCACCACTTTGTCTACCTTGCGCGCAAAAAAGGGCAACCTTTCGGTTGCCCTTTGGATATTACTTTCTGAGATTCTTGGGCTTGCGGATACGATTAAGCTGCTTGTTGAGTTTGAGCAGTTCTTCCTTGGTGAAGCTGATGTTCATCATGCCCATCATGCTTGTCAGTCTCAGCACGGTAAAGCCGCCCATCATCTGCATCAAGCCGCCGTCTGCCTTGAGATCGACCTCAAAGCCGCCCGACTTCTTCTCTCCCTTTTCTTTGCCCTTCTTATTAGCATCCATCTTTTTCTTGAGCTTCAGACCCAAGCGCAAGAACCACATTTTACCTCTTGCGCAGGACATAATATCGCCAAGCTTATCGTTGAGCGAGAAGCGACCGGGCTTTTCGACTACGTCAAACCAGTTGAGCACCGCGCCAACCTCGCGCAGCACGTAGTCCATGTTCATCTCGTCTACCTTGCGGATCTTGCCTTCATCGCAAAGCTCGCCTGCCTTGGCAACGATAGTGCTCTCGCCTACGTTCTTGACGTCGAAATAGAAGAAATGATCCTCTGCGGTCTTCTTGCCGATGCTCTCGCCGTTCACAAACAGCTCGACCTCGGGCAGGTTGGAGTACACGGTAACCTTGGTCACGTCCTCAACGCGGTCGATATATCTCTTGCCGCACAGGTGCACGAAGGGATCAACCTCGGGAGAGACCAGCCATGCCTTGTACGCATAGAAAGAGTCCTTCTTATACTTTCTGTCCATGGTGACCAGACCCTTATGGTTCTGTCCGTTCTCGCCGCCCTCTGCTCTTGCGTCCGCGCCGAAGTCAAACATATTCCATACGTGAGTTGCCCACATGTACTTACGGGTAAAGAGCTGCTTTATAAGCTCCTCGTGGTAGTATGCCTGATATTCCTCGGTATAGTCACCCTGCTTGGGATCGGAGGTGTGCCAGTTAAGTGCCTCACAGCCGTACTCGGAGCAGCCGATCGGAATGTTGGGATGAGTTGCGTGGAACTTATCGAACCACGGGCCGTTCATGCTCGTATCGCCGCCGTACCAACCGAAATAGTGGTTGTAGGAAACGACGTCGGGAATTTGCAAGTAAGGATCGTCCATCTTACACATGGAAACAGCCGCAATCGTCGTTTTACGCGTCTTATCCATTTCGTGTACTAAGTCGTTCAAAATGCGGTGATTTTCTAACAAGTCTTCATCCGAACCGCCGATGGAGATCTCGTTGGAAAGTCCCCAGAAGAAGATGGAGGCGTGATTGTAATTCTGAGTTACAAGCTCCTTCA
>JAZRFS010000204.1:0-2639 GCA_045643765.1 Eubacteriales bacterium | reverse complement strand
CGACTCCATTTGTTTTTTCTTTTGATTGATTTATATATCTCATTATTTTGACTCCACTCGTTTTTAGCTTTTGGCATCTACATGAACAATATCCATGATGTCAGAAATGTTACAGTCTAATGCTGTACATATTTTTAGAAGAGTATCTGTAGTCACATTTTCATTTCTTCCTAATTTCGCAATAATGGTTGCACTAATGCCTGTAATCTCTTTCAAATCTTTCTTTTTCATACCCTTGTCAACCAAAAGTTTCCACAGTTTATTATAACTAATTGCCACAGATTTCACCTCCAACGTTGCAATATATTCGTGTTTCTATTATACTGCAAATATTTACAATAGTCAAGATTTTTAGAACAATATATTGTACTTTTTGTATCGAAAACTGTAATTTATTAAGTTAATGTTTCGATGGCTAATCTCATACCAAGTCTAAAAGCATATTCAAATATCGCCGCTTCTGCTAAGCTTGCATACTCGCTCCAGCAATCATCAAATTTTTCGAATATTTCTTTCTGCGCATCGGTCATTGTTTTGAGCAGGTCATCGTGATGCCTTGCCATGTACTCCATAAGTTGCTTCATTTCGGGAGAGTTATTTCGGCTGTCCGTTTGCGGACAAATGTTTCCGTGCCATAATTCTTTGATTACATCATTCATCGCTAACCTCCCTAACAACAGAGGACGACTCATTACCGACTTGGCTCGGCTTTGAATCGTCCTCTTGACTTAGATTTAATGCTTCTTCAATCGTGTGTGCTGTCACGAGTTTACCTATCCAATCGGCAAGCTCTACTGTACTCATATTCTTACCTCGACACTTTTCAAGATCTTTAATGACTTTCTTAAGTACCTTTTCACTTGCTTTAGGATACATGTTTTTTAACGCTTGCAATATCATTTTGTTACCTCCTGTTATTTGTTAACACCCACAATACCACAGAAGAGGGCATAAGTCCAGCACTTTTTCGAAAATAAATCTAACTTTTTTCGCCGGGCTTATTCTTTGTTTATTGCGGTGCAAATTTTGGGGAACGGAAGTATAAAGAAAAATGCAACACAGACCTTCGTCCATGTTGCATTTTTCTTGTTCAGCCACTCTCAATCGGCATTTTCTCTTGGATTTAACTTAATATCCTTATGAGAACCTGCCTTTGGGGGTGTTTTTTTCTTTTGTGGGATTTTCAGATCGCAAATCCGCCGTCCACGCCAAGGCACTGTCCCGTGATGAAGCCGGCTTCTTTGGATAAGAAGAAGCGCACGGCGGCAAGCACGTCCTCGGGGGTGCCGATGCGGCACACGGGGGTTTCCTCGATGAGCGCGGCACGGGTGTCTGCATCCAACGCCTTGTTCATTTCCGTGTCGATCAGACCCGGCTCAATGCAGTTGACTGTGATATGGCTGGGGCCAAGCTCCTTGGCAAGCGCCATCGTAAGACCGCGCAATCCCGCCTTTGAGGCAGAGTACGCCACCTCGCAGGAAGCTCCTGTTTTGCCCCACATCGAGCCGATATTGAGGATACGTCCCCCGCCGTTTGCGATCATATCCCCCTGTACCTCGCGGCAAAGATATATTGCGCCGGAGAGATTGGTGTTCAGGATATTCTGCCAATCGGTGTCGCTAAGATCGCGGGAAAGCCCGATGTGCGACACGCCTGCGTTGTTCACAAGGGCATCGATCGCGCCAAATTCGGCACGCGCCGCGGCAACGGCCTCGCGCACGGCTTCGGGATCGGATACGTCACAGCGGATGGCGAGTGCGCCGCATTCTGCGGCAAGCGCCTCGGCGGCTTCGCTGCTTTGGCGGTAGAGGAAGGTCACGCGGTGTCCGTCGGCGGCAAGTCCTTTTACCAGTGCCGCGCCGATGCCGCGCGAGCCGCCGGAAATGAGAATATGTTTCATAGCATTAGAGGTGGGAAATCCACAGCTCCTTTCTGAATTTTTCAAAATCAAAGCCCCTTGGGCGGACGCCGTACCTCGGCGGCAGAGAAGTCTGCGCGCAAGCGCTCGGAAAGCTCCCTGTGTGCGCTCTGTGGCAATTTTTGCTTGGCAAATCCGGAAAGATGCCAGAACAGATCGCGCTGCGAGGTCTTTTGCAGCTCCTTGCCCACGTGTGCGGCGAGATAGGCGTCAAGCTCGGCGAAAAACGCGAAGGGGGAGGGGAAAAACGAGAGAATAAACGGCAGCGAATGCACAAATTTCTCGCTGCCGCGCAAGCGCTCCATCAAATCGGAGATGCGGTGAAGCAGACACACGTCATCAAAGGATAAAGCGTCTGTTTTCAATACCGTATAGGGGGATTTTTGCTCAAACACCGCGCCGAAAGCCGCGGCGTCGCGCCGCAAGGCGGTGCCGTGCAGAAGCTTGAGAAAGCCGAGCTGCAGCACGTGGCAAGCATCGTACGCGGCATCAAAGGAGCGCGCGAAGGAGGCAAGATCCTCGTGCGGGAGCCCCGCGATCAGATCCAGATGCACGTGACAGGCGTTTTGCGCGGTCAATCTCCCAGCGGCAGTAAGCACCGCGCCCGCGTCCGTATGCCGCGATACGGCGGCAAGCGTGTTTTCGTTCGTGCTTTGCAGACCGATCTCCAATCTCACCTTGCCTTGCGGGAATTTTTCGGGAATGTCAAAGCATTCCTCGT
>JAZRFS010000203.1:0-1906 GCA_045643765.1 Eubacteriales bacterium | reverse complement strand
CCCGCCGTCAAGGGCGTGGAGTTCGGTGCGGGCTTTGCCGCCGCCGAAATGCGCGGCAGCGAAAAGAACGATGCGTTCCGCACCGATGGCAAGCATATTTTTACCGCCACCAACAACGCGGGCGGTATCCTTGGCGGTATGACCACGGGAATGCCGCTTATATTCCGTGTCGCCTTCAAGCCCACGCCCTCTATTGCGCGTGAGCAGGACACGGTTTCGCTTTCCAGAATGGAAAACGCCAAGCTTTCGATCAAAGGCAGACACGACCCGTGCGTGGTGCTGCGCGCCGTTCCCGTGATAGAGGCGGTTGCCGCCCTTGCCGTGCTTGACCTTTTGCTTGATCCCGACACAAAGGAAGTGTAAAAATGAGTGAGAAAAAAATCCCCTCGCTGGATGAGTGCCGCGAGAAAATCGACCGCATCGACCGCGAGCTCGTTCGCCTTTTCTGCGAGCGTATGCAGGCAAGCGCGGACGTGGCGGAATACAAGCGATCGGTGGGTATGCCTGTCACCGACGCAGCACGCGAGCGTGCCCTGCTTTCCAAGGTTTCCGCACTGGCGGGCGAGGAAATGGAGGATTACACCCGCACGCTGTACGCGACGGTGCTTTCCATCTCCAAGGCATATCAGCACGAGCGCTTGAACACCTCGTCCAAGCTGAAGGAAAAAATTGACAAAGCAAAAAGCGAAACGCCGTATCAGTTCCCTGCGCGCGCCAAGGTGGCTTGCCAGGGCGTAGAGGGCGCGTACTCCCTCAAGGCTGCGGAAAAGCTGTTCGATTGCCCCGAGGTCAGCTTCCACAAGACCTTCGGCGACGTGTTTGCCGCCATTGAGAGCGGCGAGTGCCGCTACGGCGTGCTTCCCATTGAGAACAGCACCGCGGGCTCGGTCACTCAGATCTATGATCTGATGTCGGAGCATCGCTTCTATATCGTGCGCTCCTTGCGCCTGAAGGTAGACCACTGTCTGCTTGCCAAAAAGGGCACGAAAAAGACGGATATCACCGAGGTCGTGTCGCACCAACAGGCACTGTCCCAGTGCGCGGGATACCTTGCCAAAATGGACGGTGTCAAGCTAACTCCCTTTGCCAACACGGCGAAGGCTGCGGAATTCGTCAAGGACGCCGAAAACGGCTTTGCGGCGATCGCCAACCGTGAGTGCGCCGAGCTTTACGGTCTTGCCGTGATCGACGAGAATATTCAGGACAACGGCAACAATTACACGCGCTTTATCTGCATTTCCAAAACGCCCGAGATCTATCCGGGTGCTGACAAGACCTCGATCATTCTGACTGTCCCCCACAAGCCGGGTAGTCTTTCCCGTCTGCTTGCGCAGATCGACGCGATGAACATCAACCTGACGAAGCTGGAATCGCGCCCTATTCCCGGACATGATTTCGAGTTTCTGTTCTACTTCGACCTGGAGTCTCCCATCGAGTCGCCCGCGCTTCTGCGCTTGCTTGGCGAGCTGGAGAGCACCAGTGAGAAATTCCGCTATCTTGGTACGTACCGCGAGGTGTTATGATGAAAAACACAAAAATCTGCCCCAAATGCGCAAGCACCGACATCGTCCGCTTTGACGGCACGGTGGGCGGCTACGGTGCGGGAAACAACATCTATATTTCCGCTTTGCGTGCCGTCAAGGTCAACCGCTATATCTGCTGTCACTGCGGCTTTTGCGAGGAATGGATCGACCGCGAGGAGCTGGAAAAGGTGAAAAACAGCAAAAAAGCCAAAAAGTGGCAGGATACGTTATGATAACCGATACGAAAATACGCGCAGGGCTGCTTGGTGCGAAGCTGGGTCACAGCTTTTCCCCACAGATCCACGCAGCGCTTGCCGATTACCCCTATGATCTCGTTGAGCTGAGCGAAAACGAGATTGAGCCGCTTTTAAAAAGCGGCAAGT
>JAZRFS010000202.1:0-12558 GCA_045643765.1 Eubacteriales bacterium | reverse complement strand
AACTGATCTACGGGAGCATCGGGGTTGGCACGGCGCCAATCCTCAAAGTTGGAGTTGTGTACCGTCATCAGATACTCGTATACCGATTGTACGGGGAAGCCGGCGGCGCGGTAGTAGGAGAGCGCCAGCTCGGGGTCCTTGCGCTTGGGAAGCTTGCGCTTGCTCTCGCCGTCCATCTTCATAAGCGGGCCGATGTGCAGATACTTGGGCGCGCGGAAGCCGAGCGCACGGAACAGCTGCAGGTGGAAGGGGAGCGTGGGCAGCCACTCGTCACCGCGTACCACGTGGGTGGTGCGCATCAGGTGATCGTCCACCGCGTGTGCGAAGTGGTAGGTGGGAATGCCGTCCGACTTGAGCAGCACGTGGTCGATATCGTTTTCGGTCAGCTCCAGGTTGCCCTTGATCAGGTCGGTGAACTTGATCTTGTTTTCGATCGAGCCGGTGGAGCGGTAGCGCAGCACGTAGGGCATACCCTTATCAAGTGCTTCCTTGATTTCCTCAATGGAGCGGTCACGCCAGATCGCCCACTTGCCGAAGTAGCCGTAGTTTGCCTTCTCTGCTTCCTGTTTTGCGTGAATATCAGCCAGCTCCTCCTCGGTGCAGAAGCACGGGTAAGCCTCGCCCTGCAGCACAAGCTGCTTGGCGTAAACGTGATAGATCTCGGCACGCTGGCGCTGGCGGTAGGGACCGTAGTTGCCCGCGTCACCATCTACCGTAGCACCCTCGTCAAAAAGGATATTGTAGTGCTTGAGAGAGTTGATGAGCACTTCAACGGCACCGGGCACCTCGCGCTTGGCGTCGGTGTCCTCAACGCGCAGGAAAAGCACGCCGTTCGATTGGTGGCAAAGACGCTCGGACGTCAGGCCCTGCACCAGATTACCCAGATGCACGAAGCCCGTGGGGCTGGGCGCCATACGGGAAACGATCGCACCCTCGGGCAGGTTACGGGCGGGGAAAAGTACTTCCATATCCTCGGGCGTTTTGGTCACGTGCGGGAAAAGAAGATCAGCAAGAAGTTTCGTATCCATAGCTTTTAACCTCGTATATAAAGTGGAAGATTATCGGAAGATGTTAGAGAGCGCCGTGCCAAGCGAGCAGCCATCGCCGTGCCCCGGATAGATGAACAGATGCTGGGGCAGGGAAAATAAGCGTTGCAGCGAACTGCGCATTGCGGGTGTGTTGCCGCCGGGAAAGGTTGTGCGCCCGTAGCCGCAAGACATCAGCGTGTCCCCTGTGAAAAGGGCGTTTCCCGTTTGCAGCACGCAGCAGCCGGGTGTGTGGCCGGGCGTGTTGATGGCTTTTACCGAGAGGGCACCGAAATTCAGAATGTCGCCGTCCTCAAAAAGTCGGTCGGGGGGCGTGAAGCTTGCCTCGAAGCCCGTGAATACGTGATAGCAGTTGTATAGCCCCGTTTCGGGAAATTTTTCGTCCCCGCGGTGCAAAAAGACCTCGACGCCAAACTCCGCTTTGATCTCGTCCTGCGTCATCAGATGGTCGTAATGCCCGTGCGTGAGGATGATACCGCGCAAGGTGGCACCCGTAGTGGTAAGAGCTGCTTTGACGGTGCTGACAGGGGCGGAGCAGTCGATCAGTACGGCATCCGCGCCTTCGCTTACCAGGTAGCAATTGGAGGCGATGCCGCCGGGATATAGATTTTGTATCTGCATATGCTTCGCCGCCTTTCTTACCTATAATATATTAGTATACCATATTTTGCGCATTTTGTCTATGCTTTTTGCGCGGAAAATCAAAAAACACCTGCGGATTTCCGCAGGTGTTTTTTTGAAAAGGCGAAATGCCTTATTTCTTTTCCTTATCCTCTTTGTTTTCCTCAGTGGGAGTGACAAACTTTTCAGCAATGGCGATCTCCCAGTAGTTGGAAAGGGAGGTCGTGGTGAACATGTTTGCGCAGAAGAAGGAGGACTTGATCTTACCCAGCTTCTTGGAGGCAAGAGAGAAGTTCATGTTGTAAACCACGGGGATAACGGGCATATCCTCCAGCAGCATAGCCTCAGCCTCGTGCAGGATCACGGCGCGCTTCTTGTGGTTCTTCTCTGCGAAAGCAGCCTCAATCTTGGCGTTGTAATCTGCGCTGTTATAGCCGGTGGCGTGAGGGGTAAGTGCGTAGGTAGGATTGATAGCAAGGTTCATCTCGGTCTGGTTGCCGGAGAAGGAAGTTGCGAAGGGAGCGAGAACGCTGAAGGCGTCAACACCGGTGGAAACCAGGTCAAGTGCCAGCACCTCGTAATTGCCGGCAGCGTAAGCTTCCTTGTAAAGATCCTTTACGTAACCTGCCTCAATCTTTTCGCCGGTTTCTTCATCCACCTTGATCTCGCCGGTGGTTTCGTCGATCTCATACACGGGCTCAACACCCAGCTTTTCTACGGTGACGTTGAAGCCAAGTGCGCACCAGGCAGCCTTAGCAAGCTCAGCGGTTGCCACATGATCGGTGTCGTAAGCGGCAACGGTGATCTTGAAGGAGTAGTTGGCGGGGGTAATGCCGGCCTGCTGAAGAAGGGTCTTTGCTTCCTGAACGGCGGCGGTGGTAGCGATTTTCTGCTCAGCTTCCTCGCGGAAGGTAGCACTCTTGTCGGCGCGGTTGAGCACAGTATTGGGAACAAGACCGTCGGCAGCCTTTGCAAAGACCAGCTCCGTGGCGATGGCATCGCGGTCAAGTGCCATAGACAGCGCCTTGCGAACGGCGGCATCGGCAAAGAGAGCCTTATCGCCGATCACGGCCTTCTGGTTCATGTAATAAACGTGCGTGGAGTTGGCATCGGTCAGATCACCGTCCTCCATCAGTGCGGAGAAGGCGGCGGTGTTACGACCGGAGAGCGGAATATTGCCGAGGAAGTAGATCGAGCCTACGTCCTGGGTGTCAAACTTGGCAAGCTGATCTTCAATGGGCGTGGTGAAATCGCAAACAAGGCGGTAGGGGGTCACGTACTCGTCGAGATCGTCCTTCTCCTTGTCGCGCAGATAGTAGGAGTTACGCTCCAGCACAAAGCCGTCCACGTCGTCGTAGTTCATTCTACGCACCTTGAAGGGACCGCTGCATACCATCGTCGTGGTGTTCTTTGCCCAGTTGGGATCGTAGTCTGCAATATCGTCACGGACGGGGAAGAGTGCGGGGCTGGCAAGCACCTGCAGGAAGGCGTCAACGTCGATATCCTGCTCGAACTCGATCTCAAGCAGATCGGCTTCAACAGCGGTGACCTGAAGGGCATCGCGGGTGATGTTGCCTGCCACGATCTCACGCGCATTCTTGATGTCGTACAGCAGCGCGGTAGCGGGATGAGAGGTCTTGAAAAGGCGGTTGAAGGCGTACTGTGCGTGCGTTGCGGTAAGCGGCACACCGTCGGACCACTTGGTTTCCTTCAGGGTGAGGGAAAGGTAGTAGCGGTCTTCCTTTTCGTCGTAGACATACTCATACTCGTCAACCAGGTCGGGCTTTACATCGCCATCCTCGTCTGCCTTGAAAAGACCGGAGAACAGCAGGTTGACAACCTGAAGATTGCCAGAGTTCTCAAAAGCCTGAAGAGGATCGAAGTCGTAGATCGGCTCGGTCAGGTACATACGGATGTAGGCACCCTTGTCTTCGGGATCCTTAGAGCAGGCCACGATGCAGGGAAGCAGCATCAAAAGGCAAAGCAAAAGTGCAATGACTCGTTTCATCATATTGGATTTCCTCCTTGGAATAGCGCAGCAGAAGCGCGTGCTTCACACGTTGCCATAATATAACGTAGTATATTATAACATAACGTGCGCGTAAATTCAAGCAATAACGAAGAAGAAAGAAAAAGGTTTGGACACTTGCACAATAATCGGGGCGAATTTTGTTGAGAATATACATACAGGGCGAGAAAAAAAGGCATAATAGAGGTAAGACGGAAGCGAAGGAGAGCAAATATGATCTTTTCACAGAGCGATCTTGCTGCAGAGTGCGGTGTTGCCGAGGGGGATGGAATACGCGTCCAGCACGCGCAAGCGGGCGGATGCAGCATTACGCGCGTGCGCATTGAAACGCAGGAAGCGGCTGCGCGGATCGGCAAGCCGCGGGGACGCTACGTTACACTGGATTTCGGCAATGTCTGTGAGCTGGATGCAAGAGAAGAGGAGCGTGTTTGCTGTGCGCTTGCGGTAGAGGTGCGGGAAATGGTGCGGCGCATTTGTAAAAAGCAGCCGGGACCCGATTTCAGTGTGTTGGTGGCGGGACTGGGAAACGCAGATATGACCGCAGATGCCTTGGGACCGCAAACGGTGCGGGCGCTATCCGTCACGCGACATTTGCAAAAAGAGGAGCGCGCACTGTTAACGGGGGGCGGCTGTGAAATCGCGGCTATCAGTCCGGGGGTGCCGGGGCAGACAGGGGTGGAAACCGCAGAGCTTGTACGAGGTGCGGTATGGAGCATTAAGCCCGATCTGGTGATTGCGGTGGATGCACTGGCGGCACGTGCACCCGCACGTCTTGCCGCAACGGTGCAGCTTTGTGACAGCGGGATACAGCCGGGCAGCGGTGTGGGGCGCTCGCGCCGCGTACTGACGCAGGAGAGCGTGGGAGTGCCCGTTATAGCGGTTGGCGTGCCTACCGTGATCCGTTGTGGTACCTTGATCGCAGACGTTTTGGAAAAGGAAACGCAATGCGCGCTTGCAATGCCCTGTGAGGTGAAGGATCTGTGCGTTTGCCCGAAGGAAATTGACCTTGTGATAGGACGTGCAGCAAGGGTGTTGGCGTATGCCATAGAAAAAGCATTTTGCACATAAAAAGAGGCATAACTCATACCGTTATGCCTCTTTTTATTATTTCTGCAAGCTTTTCACGAATGCTTCGATGCGCTCCAGTGCCTTGGTGATGTGCTTCACCGAGTAGGCGTAGGAGATGCGGGCAAAGCCCTCGCCGTCCTCACCAAAGGCGGTGCCGGGAACAATGGCACAGCGGTGCTCGTACAAAAGACGCGAGCAGAATTCCTCACTGGAAAGACCGAATTTGCGCAGATCGGGATAAATATAGAATGCGCCCTCGGGTAGGAAGGAGTCAATGCCGATCTTAAGCAATCCTTCATAGATATAACGGCGGCGACGGTCGTATTCCTCGCGCATTTCGCGGATATCCTCGTCACCGTTGCGCAATGCCTCCACAGCGGCAAACTGGCTGGTCGTGGGCGCACACATAATGGCGTACTGGTGGATCTTCAGCATCTGCTCCAGAATGGGCAGGGGAGCGGCGAGATAGCCCATACGCCAGCCCGTCATCGCATAGGCTTTGGCGAAGCCGCTGGCAAGGATTGTGCGCTCCCACATCCCCTCGATCGAGGCGATGGAAACGTGCTGCATACCATAGGTCAGCTCAGCGTAGATCTCGTCGGAAAGCACCGCGATGTTCGTGTCGCGCAGCACCTCGGCGAGCGCCTCCAGCTCCTCACGCGTGAGGATCGCGCCCGTGGGATTGTTGGGATACGCCAGCACCAGCATCTTGGTTTTGGGGGTGATAGCGGCGCGCAGCGCCTCCGGGGTGAGCTTGAATTTTTCTTCAAATTTGGTTTCCACAATTACGGGAACACCACCCTGCATACGCACGATGGGATCGTAGCAAACGAAACACGGGGTGGGGATGATGACCTCATCTCCCGGCTCCACGATGGCGCGAATGGCAAGGTCAATCGCCTCGCTGCCGCCTACGGTGACAAGTGTGTTTTCAGGCTTGTAGGAAAGCGAGAAGCGGCGCTGGAGGTAGTTGCAGATCTCCTCGCGCAGCTCGGGGGTTCCTGCGTTGCCGGTGTAATAGGTCTTGCCCTTTTGCAGACTTTCGATGCCTGCTTCACGGATATGCCAGGGCGTGACAAAGTCAGGCTGACCTACGGTCAGACCCACCACGTCCTTCATACTCGGGTCGTTGAGCAGATCGAAGAATTTGCGGATGCCCGATTTCTTCAGATCCACGACCTTCTTGGATAAAACGGAGCTATAATCGATCATTATTCAAAATTTCCTCTCTCGTCTACCTCTACCACACCATAAGTGACACCCTTGTCCTTGTACTTGCGCAGCACGAAATGGGTGGCGGTGGAGATGACGTCGTCAATGGTAGCAAGCTTCTGTGCTACGAAGTAGGCAACCTCGCGCATCGTCTTTCCTTCGATCAGCACGCACAGGTCGTAGGAGCCGGACATCAGATACAGGCTCTGTACCTCGGGGTAGTTGTAGATGATCTCCGCCACGCGGTCAAAGCCGCGGTCGCGCTGGGGGGTGATCTTGACCTCGATGAGCGCGGTCACGTACCCGCGGTCGGTCTTATCCCAGTCGATCATCGTCTTGTAGCCGAGAATGACACCGTCTTTCTCGTTTTGCTCGATGAACTTTTTGATATCGCCCACCTCTTTGTTACACATGACGGCAAGCTGCTCGGGGGTAAGGTTGGCGTTGTCCTCTAAAATTTTCAGAAACTGATCCATGATTATTCTCCTTTGGTGTTGGAAATGGTTTTGATGATGTTATCGTAAGTAAGACCGTACTTGGTGGCGATGTCGCGGGCATAGCTCTTGCCGTCGGGCTTCGCGCGCAGGATGCGGAAGGAGCGCCGTCCTTCCTTTTCGATGCCTGCGACAAGTGTGTCGATCGGCACACCGCCTTCATCGCGCGTGCGGGCATTGATGTTGTCGATCTCGGCAGCAAGCTCGTGTAAGTGCGTAGAGAAGATACAACGGCACCCCACGCGTGACAGTCCCGCCAGTACCTCGGCGGCAATGTAGGATGCCTCGAAGGAGCCCGTGGAGGACAGCGACTCGTCCAGAAGCACCATGCTCTTTTCCGTGATGGCGGCAAAGATGTCGCCAAGACGCGCGCACTCCTCGCCAAGACGACCCTTGTCGATGGTGTCGTCGGCGCCCGTGGGGAAGTGGGTAAAGATGGCGTCAGCAGGGCTGATGGTCGCCTCGTCAGCGGGAATGAACAGACCAAGCTGCAGCATGGCTTGCGCAAGACCCACTGCACAGGTGATGACGGATTTACCGCCGCGGTTGGGACCCGTGAGCACGTAAATGCCCGCTTTTTCATCAAAGATCACGTCGTTGGTGACGATGGGGTCATCCACCTTCAGTGCCACGGCGGGGTTGTAGAGCGCAGTTGCGGTGAAGGCACGTGCCTCGGCAGATGCCACGTTGGGTACGCAGAGATTATTGCCCTTCACGCGCAAGGCGCGCATCAGGTTCGTGCCCTTGAGCAAAAATTCAAATTCGGGCAGGAGATTGAGCAGGAAATCCGTGTTTTCCAGCACGTAGGTCTGCACGATCTTTTTCCAGGAGCGCAAGGACTGGCGGTACACGTCGTTGATGGCGGAGTTGAACGCCAGTGAGAGGGCGGTCTTCTGGTTTTCGGATTGCTTTTTGCCGAAGGGGACGAGGCTCGCGATGCAGGTATATTCGTCCTCCTTGAAGTTCAGACGCAGGATCTTGTGCAGCGTGTCGCCCGAGCGGAAGCTTTCGGGATTGACGGAAAGCACGCCCGCTTCGCGCGGACGCAGCTGCGCGTCAAGGTTGACGCCGATCGTGACGCTTTTGATCTCGCGCACGCGGTTGGTCAGCTCCTCCAATCTCTCGTTGAGCTCGGCGTAATACTCGCTTTCCACCAGATCCTTCACGTAATCGCGCAGGGCGATAAATGCTTTGCTCTTGAAATTGTTCTTTTCTTCGCAAAGTCCGTGATACAGCACGTCGATGCTGGAGATGTACAGCTCGATCTCGGTCATACCCGAAAGGTAGTCCGCGCTGTCGCCGTTCTCGTTTTGCAGGCGGCGCAGCTCCATAATGTCGAAAAGGATGGGAACCAGCTTAGAGATCGTCTTACCGATCTGCTCGTTTTCCAGCATATCCGCGAAGATCTCCTGGCGGTAGCGGATCACAGAAGGATCCGTCGTGACGAAATCCGACAGGCGGGAGTTCTTCAGGGGCAGCACCTCGGGCAAGCCAAGCTCCTCCAGTGTGAACTCGTCGATGCGCGGTGCGTCGGTGCCCGCGTGATGTGCCGCCATTGTGGCGGCATCGGGGTAAAGCAGACTGAAGCTGCTGAAATCAAATTCAAAATCAGACATTTGTGGTCCTCCTGGGGATGGGATAGGTAAGGATCTCTTTGCGTGTAGGTAATGTCAGCTCGGTAAAGCCGCAGTCAAGCAGAATTCGAAAGCCCTTGTCAAAATGCTGGGCAATGCGGTCGGGGACGTGCCCGTCCGAGCCAAGGCAGATACGCGTGCCGCCGACGGAGCGGTAAACAGCCAGGATTTCGGGTGTCGGCATACCGAGATCTTCGTCAAGGCAAGAGGTGTTCAGCTCCAGCGTAAGACCTTTTTGCACGATCTTTTCGAATAGACGTATCAGCGCATCCTTGTGCGGCGTGATATCCAACGCCTTGCCCGCGCGGTGCAGGTAGCGATCCATATAGGTCAGATGCGTGATGACCTGAATTCCCTCAAAATCGCAAAGCTGCATTTCTTCTGCGATCACACGGGAGAACAGGGCGTTTGCTTCGTCGTCGGTCGCGTCGGTGAAATCAAAAAAGGCAAAGTCGCGCTCGTTTGAAAGATTGTGTAGCGACCCAAGCACGATGTCGTAGGGATGCTGTGCCAGCACGGCGTGCGCTTCATCGGGGCAGTGATGTGCTTGCCCGAGCTCAATGCCGACAAGGATCTCGATCTGATCCTTGTATTTTTCCTTCGCCGCAGAGAGGGCAGCAAAGGCACGCTCGCGGTCAAGCGGGCGGTAAAGCCCCGCCAGCTCGCAGTCGATGTCGCAGTGGTCGGTCACGGCGATATGGGTAAGCCCCGCCGCGATGGCAGCCTCGGCGATATTGTCGGGCGAAGCGTTCAGCTTGCCGTCAAAGGAATAAAAGCTGTGCGTGTGAAGATCGGCAAGCATACGGATACCCCTTTCAGAAGCAAATATATAATTATTATATCACATTATTGCATATGTTGTAAACCCCTCATAAAATTTTTACAACTAATAAAAAAACGCCCTTGCGGTGCGGGCGCTTTTGTGGTACAATGAAGAAAATGAAAAAGGAGGGCGAGACGATGCGCCAAATGCAAAACGACATATTGCTGACGAGCGAGAACGCGAAATCGCTCTTCCAAAAAACGGCACAAGGGGGCTACCTTGTGCGCGGCGACCGCACACTTTTGCACGCTCTTGCCGAGAATAAGGTTTACCAAAACCCCACCGAGCTTTGGATCACGCACAACCCCCACGCCAAAGCGCTGTTACGCCACGCAGGTGCAGAAGAAACCTTTGTAGAGGGGAACGGATCGGATTTTGAAAAATTCCGCCTTTTCTGTACCGTTATGGGGGATAGTGTGGCATCCCCCCTCAAGCTGCAATGCCATATGGCGTTGCGCGAGGTGTTTGATTGCCCCCTTTTGTTGAATGAAACAAACTGTGAGCGGATCTGGCAGACCGTGTGCGAAACGCTGTCGCGCGAGAACATCACACCGCGTGAATATCTGAAAAGATGCGGCGCGGGAGCCGTCCTGGTGCCGATGGCACCCTGTGAGGCGGTGGATACCTTTGCTCAGATCAACGACGTAAAGGTGCGCCCCGTTTTCGCACCCGATGCGTATTTTTTGCCTACGGGTAAGGATTTTGTTGCCGCTGTGCGCGCATTAGGCGGCGAGGTTTGTGATTTCAAGAGCTTTTGTAAAGCACTGGAAAAATCACTTGATCGCTTTGCGGAAAGCGGGTGCTGTGTCGCGATGCAAAGCGTATTACCCACCGGGTTTTTCCGCCCCAATGAATACCACGCCGCACTTTATTTTGAAAAGGCGCTCGCGGGCGAGGTGCTTGCCCCGAATGAGCTGGCGTTGTATCAGGCGCAGCTGTGGCGCGTGCTTTGTGCCGCGTACGTATCGCGCGATATGACATTGGAGCTGCTTGTGGGAGAAACGGCGTCCAAAACGGAATTATCTTGCCACGTATCGGGGGCATTTTCTGCCAAAGCGGCAAGGGAGCTGTTTGATTATCTGAAGGAGCGCGTGGGTCTCCCCCGCGTGGCGGTCTACACCGAGCAAACGGCACTGATCCCCACGGTGGCGGCACTCACGGCGCGCTATCCCGCGACAGCGGAAGATGAGCCGCAGTTCATACTAGGCGTATGGCAGACGGGACCCGCCGAAACGCGCGCGCAGCTGCGCGCACTGGCAAGCGCCGCGCCGCTTTCCGCTTGTGTCGGCGCGCTGCCCGATGCGCGCTTGCCCCTTTCCTCGTGGGCGGGGGAGCTTTTCCACCGCACCCTTTGCGCCGAGCTTGCCGATTGGGAGGCGCACGGCGAAACCTCGGCGGGCGAGGAAAATCTTTGCCGCGTTATCGCACGCCTCACAGGCGGAAATATGCAGGAATACTACAAGCTATAAAAGAACCCCGTAACGGAAAACTCGTACCGTTACGGGGTGTTTTTATACGTCAAACATTTTGATCGACTTGATGGCGGTGCCGTTTTCATACTCGCGCACCTCGCCGAGCGCGAAGAATTCGCCCTGCTCGTTGCAAAGTCTCACACGCGTTCCTGTGGGAAGATCGGTGTTGATCTTTTTTTGGTAGATCTCGCAGCCGCCGCGGCAAAGCTTTTCGAAAAAGGCGGGCAACAGCACGCGCTCAAGCTCGCAGAACAGCTGCTCGGTCGGCAAGAGGAGCGCCGCGCGGGCATCCTCGTCAAGGGCGTCGATCTCCTCGATCGTGTGGCATTTTGCAAGTGGGAAGCCGCCCGTTTCGGTGCGGTCAAGCGCCGCCATTGCGCCACCGCAGCCAAGTGCCTTGCCGATGTCCGCGCAAAGCGTGCGAATGTAGGTGCCCGAGGAGCAGCTGACCAGCAGCTCGTAGTCGTTTTCCTTCAAATGCTTACAGGAAATGGAATGGATTGTGATGGGGCGTGCCTCGCGCTCGATCTCAATGCCTTTGCGTGCCAGATCGCACAGTTTCTGCCCGTTTACCTTCAGGGCGCTGTACATCGGGGGTGTTTGCAGGATCTCGCCCACAAAGCTGTTTGCAACCTCAACCACGCGTGCGGGAGAGGGAATATCCCCCGAAACGGTAAGAGTTTGCCCCGTGGTATCCTCGGTGTTGGTGGTAAGACCAAGGCGCATCACGGCGCGGTAGGACTTGCTTTTCACGCTTAAGTATTCTGCCGCCTTTGCCGCGCGACCGATCAGGATCACCAGCACGCCCGTAGCCATCGGGTCAAGCGTGCCCGTATGTCCCACACGGCGCGTGTGATACAGACGGCGCACCGCGCCCACGATGTCGTGTGAGGTCTTGCCCTGCGGTTTGTTGATCAGCAATACGCCGGAGAGCTCGGTACTCAAAGCAGAATATCCTCCAGCTTGCGCTTGGGAACGTGATGCACGTTGTGCTCGTCGCGATAATAGGGCTCGTTGATCTCGTCGGCGTCCTCCAGCACAGCCGTTTCCGCGGGCGTGCCAAGGGCGATCGCCAGAAGCGGCACGTAGCGGGCGGGGGTGTTCAGATCCGCGCAAAGGCGTTTCGGCTCGAAGCTTGCAAGCATGCAGCCGCCAAAGCCCATTTCGGTGGCGGCAAGCAGGATCGTCTGCGCGGCGATGCCGCAATCCTTGAGCGCAAGCGTTTCGGGGCTGCACACCTCGGTATCGTTGAACATTACGATAAAGCCCGTGGGCTTTTGTCCCTCGGGGGGCAATTTTATGGAAAGCGCCCTTGCGTAGCGCGTATTTGCCAGCATTTTTTCAACCTCAGCCTTTTCGGTGACGATGCGATAGCGAAGCGGCTGCTTGTTCAGGCCCGAGGGGACGTGGCGCGCGATCTCGATCAGCGCGCGCATATCCTGCGCGGTGATCGGGCGGCTTTCGTCAAAGGCACGGTAGCTGCGGTTTTTTAACACCAGATCCTTAAACATAGCTTACTCCTTAAATTTGACCGTTACGGCGTGAATGGGGTAACCCTTTTGTGACCAGTTGCGCTCATACTCGGTCATAATATTGCCCTCATTGTAAGGGGAGTTGTGCAGATCACGGGTGAGGTTTGTCATCTCAAGACCCATTGCCTCAAACTCCTCAAGAGAGAAGTCAAAAAGCCCCACGTTGTCGGTCTTGAAGCGCAGAACGCCGCCTTTTTTCAATACCGTTTGGTATCTTTCCAGGAAAAGTCGGTGCGTGAGGCGTCTTTTTTTGTGTCCCGCCTTGGGCCAGGGATCGCTGAAATTCAGGTACAGGCAATCCACGCTGTGTGCGGGGAGCCATTCTGTGAGATTTTCCGCATTGCCGATGAGAAAGCGCAGGTTGTCGGGGCGGTTTTCTGCCTCACGCTCCGCCTTTTCCAGGGCAAGACAAGCCACGTCCGGGACGCGCTCCATCGCGATGAAGTTCACGTCGGGATTTGCCGCAGCCATACCACAGGCAAAGCTGCCTTTGCCGCAACCGATCTCCAGGTGGAGGGGGCGTTTTACGGGGAAGGGGGTCTGCGGATCCTCCTTGAGGATCGCGGGATCTTCGATCAAAAGATGTGCACAGGCGGCGATGCGCTCGGCGCCGTGCTTCTTCTTGCG
>JAZRFS010000201.1:0-4331 GCA_045643765.1 Eubacteriales bacterium | reverse complement strand
TGTGTGATGATGAGGTCGGGATCGGCGTATTGGATTACCTCCACGATGCGGTCGCGTGCCGCCCTGTTGTTATCAAAAATATCCAGATCGCAAAAATCCGCACAGATCACCTCGATCCCCGCAAGCGCACCCGCGCGCTTGGCTTCCTCGGCGCGAATGCGCGACAGCTCGTCGGGCGGTATCACCACGTGACCGAGATCGCCGCGCGACACGTGACACACGATCACGCGGTCACCGCGCTTGACGCATTTGGCAAGCGTGCCCGCACAGGCAATTTCTATATCGTCGGGATGTGCCCCGATGGCAAGAACGTTCATAAAACTACCTCCTTTTTTCACTTTACTTTTATTGTATCCTTTTTGCGCCTTTCTTGCAAGATAACACAGTGGCGAAAAAGGGTAAAATAATCTACTTGACTTTTTCGCAAATCTATGTTATCCTTTCAGTATGAAACATTACTTCAGACACAAACTGCAAAATCTGATCGTTGTGAGCAAGGTCGTCACCATCCACTATTTTGAATTTGACAAAAATTTCCGCGCGCACGAGGAGGCGCACGATTTCTGGGAACTGGTGTACGCCGACAAGGAAAGCATCATCTGCACGGCAGATGACGTACAGATCCCCTTGGATGAGGGCGAAATGCTTTTTCACAAGCCGAACGTGCGCCACGCGCTTTTTGCCAACGGCAAAAAAGCGCCCAACGTCTGCATCGTGTCCTTCGAATGCAAATCCGAGGCAATGCGCTTCTTTGAGGACAAAAAGCTTCGCCCCTCCAAAAGCTTTGTGCGCTTTCTTTACAGCATTGTAGAGGAAGGAAAGCGTACCTTTGATATTCCCTATTCCTCGCCCGAATGCAAAAAGATGAACCTTTTACCCACACCCACGCTTGGCGGCGAGCAGATCATCAAAAACTATCTGGAGCTGCTGCTTATCCACCTGATGCGCTCACTGACCGAAACCTCCCAGGGTAACGACACCTTTTTGAGCGAAGGAGAATTCAACAGCAAGCCCGTTACAGAGGTAATGCAGCTTTTGCACGAGCGCGTAGAGGGCACGTTGAACGTGGACGAAATCTGCGCCGCGGTCGGTTACAGCCGCGCCTATATTTTCAAGGAATTCAAGAACACGACGGGCAAAAGCGTGATGGCGTATTATACCTCCCTGAAGATCAAGCGCGCCAAGCAGCTTCTGCGCGAACGCGAGCTTTCCGTGCACGAAATCGCAGAACGCCTCGGCTTTGATACGGCAAACTACTTTTCCAAGGTGTTTCGCACCCACACGGGACAAACGCCCACCGCCTATCAAAGGCGTGCGTTTACCACGGCAAAACACAAATAAAAAAGCACCCCAACGGGTGCTTTTTTGTTATTGAAATACCGCGAGCAGTGTGTTATAAAACGCCGTATAGCCTTGCGTATCCTTTGCGGCAAAATAATACGTGCTTCCCTTCAGCTCGGCGTAAAACATCTTCTCGGCAAAATAGATCTTGGCGATCTCGCCCTCGGCGGTTTTGACCAGCAAATGCATACCGAATGCCCCTGCGCCCGCAACATCCTTTTTCTCATAGGAAAAGTCCTTGGCAAACGCGCCAAGCGCTTTTTGCACCTGCTCCAGTACCTCGCCCGCGAGAGCCACCTCACGCCCCTGCCCTGCCAGGATGCCCGGATGCACGTAGGCGGGATCAATCAGCATCACGTACTGGGCATTCGGTGCCGCAGCAAGCTCCAAGCGTTCTTTCATATCAGATTTTGCCGCCAAACGGGGCAAAAAAATCACGCTTAACACGATTAAAACGGCAAGTAGAAGGATCGCGATACCGACCCAGATATGCCAATGCTTTTTCATTCGCTACACCTCACATTCTACGGGAAAGTATAGCAAATTTTGCAAAAAAAGTCAAGTTCTCTTTTTGCGCCGTACAAAAAGAGACAAAAGTGCCCGCCCCGAAAACGGAATAAGCGGATACAGATAGCTGTGTGTGCCATTCACCGTACGGTTACTGACGATCAGAAGAAGGATGATCGCAACGCCCGCCACAAAGCCCCAGATATTGAAGAACGCGATCAAGATCAGCAGGAAAATACGCATAAATTTGAGCGCATAGCCAAGCTCAAAGCTTGTTTGCGTGAAATTGGCGATCGCCACGAACGCCATATACAAAATGACCTCGGGGATCAGCCACCCTGCGTCCACCGCGAACTCGCCGAGGATCAAGCCCCCCACCACAGACAAGGAATTTGCAAGCATATCCGGCGTGTTCATTGATGCCATACGAAGTCCGTCAATCACAAATTCCGCAAGCAAAAGCTGCAAGAAGATGGGCACGATACCACGCTCCTTCGGCAGCGCAAACTGCAACCATTGTGGCACTAATTCGGGATTTAAGCACCCGAGAAACCATACAGGCGTGAGAAAAAGCGTCAGCCAGAAGACCGCATGGCGCACCACGCGCAGATAGGTTCCCGTCAGCGGAGGCAGATAGAAATCGTTCGTTTCCTGCAGGAAAGTAAAGATCGAGGTGGGCAGGATCATCACGGAGGGCGAGTTGTCAAGCAGCACTGCTACACTCCCCTCCAGCAGATGTGCCGCGGTGGTATCGGGGCGCTCGGTATAGCGGATCTTCGGGAAAGGGTTGTACCACTTGGTTTTGATCAGTGTTTCCGCCAAGGACTGGTGCCCCATTGTGAGCGCGTCAGTCTGCAAGCTCTCTATTTTTTCGGTGATATATTTCACCAGTTTGGGATCGGCGCGATCGCTCATATATGCTATGACAATATCACTTTTTGACGCCTTCCCTACCGTGTGATATTGCATGGTCAGCGTCACGTCACGGATGCGGCGGCGGATGAGCGCGGTATTGAATATCAAGGTCTCCACAAAGCCGTCACGCGCACCGCGCATCACGCGGTCGTTTTCCGGCTCTGCCGTTTCGCGCGCAGGGTAGGTGCGCGCATCGATGACCATCGCACTTGCGCCAAAGGTACTGCACAGCATCAAGGTGGCGCCGGAAAGCACCATTTGCAGCATCGTTTCCTCGTTTTCCGTGACGTCACACTCCACGTAGGGCATATTCTGCTCTAAAAACGCGTCCGCGCTCGGCGGCACACTTTTGAGCGAGAGCAGATAAATGAACAGCTTTTGCATCGCGCCGTCCTTGATAAGCCCGTCCACGTAAAACAGCGTCACTTCCCCGTCCGCAATCTTCAGCACCTTTTTGATAACGTCAAAATTTTCACTCACGCGCAGCTTTTCTTCAAAATGCGCCACGTTTTGCGCGTAATCCTCACTGATCCTAACCATACTTCCCTCCCACCGTAGTTGATAGGAAAAGTATGCCCTAAAACCGCAAAAAATATGTAAAAAAGCCGCCCGTCGGGCGGCTTTTTGCATTTATTCAATGATAAGGAACTGCGGAATGCCGTTCTTGTACTTGGGTGCCGCCTCGCCCTCGATCAGGGGCATGAGGTACTTAGCACACTCATCGGTCACGTTATTGCCGCGCGCGTTGATGAAGTCAGCAGGCACGTGCTTGACCTGGTTGGCGATCACGGAAATATCGTTGTGTCCGACCTCGAAAACGTAGGGACTGGTGGACTTGCGAATGATGGTCATCATCTCGCGCGTTACGCCCTCGCCTGCGGCCTTGACAGCGGCACGTCCAACGGATACGGACTCGGCAAGGTCGGTAGCGGACGCCACGTGTGCGGCACAGCGCTGAGGAAGGTTCAGCTCAATCGAGCGCACCTTGCAGCCAAGCTCGTTCTTCACGGCATATTCCAGTGCCTTGCCCGTGCCGGAGAGCTGCTTGTGGCCGAAAGCGTCCACGGAAGCCACGCCGAAGCCCTCGCACACATAGGTGCCGTCCGCAAAGCGGATACCCTCGGAAACGGCGATCACCACGTTCGGCTTTTCGGCAAGCTTGGCGCGCAGATCCTCAAAGAACTCCTCCTTGTTGAAGGCGCGCTCGGGCAGGTAGATCAGATCGGGAGAAACGCCGCCTGCCACGCGGCCGATGCCTGCGGCGGCGGTCAGCCAGCCCGCGTCACGCCCCATGATCTCTACGATGGTCACGGCAGGAATGGTGTAAACGGCACAGTCACGAATGATCTCCTGCATCGTAACGGCAATATACTTGGCGGCAGAGCCAAAGCCGGGGGTGTGGTCGGTCACCACAAGGTCGTTATCAACCGTCTTGGGCACGCCCATAATGCGCATTTCGTAATCGTGCTCCTTGGTGTAAGCGGAAAGCTTGGCCACGGTATCCATCGAGCCGTTGCCGCCGATGTAGAAGAAGTAGCGGATATCATACTTTTTGAAGATGGCAAGCA
>JAZRFS010000200.1:0-5193 GCA_045643765.1 Eubacteriales bacterium | reverse complement strand
CAAGGGCCTATCGGTGAGCAAGGGCCTATCGGCGAGCAGGGCCCTATCGGTCCGCAAGGCCCCGTAGGTCCGCAAGGTCCCATTGGCGGTGCGATCAACTTCGCGGATTTCTACGCGCTGGTGCCGCCCGACAACGCGGAGACCATCGCACCCGGTGAGGACGTCGCATTTCCGCGCGATGGCGTGAACACACCTCTCATCACGCGTGTCAACGACACCACCTTCGCCGTATCCGAGGTCGGCACCTATCTGCTGCTTTTCCAGGTCCCCGTGACGGAGGGCGGGCAGCTGGTGCTGACGCTCAACGGCCAGGCGCTGGACTACACGCTGACGGGCAGAAACGCCGGCGGATCGCAGATCGTCGGTATGGCGCTTGTCAACACCACGGTGGCAACCTCGGTGTTCACGCTGCGCAATCCCATCAGCGGCGACGGATCGCTCACGATCCCTCCCGACGCGGGCGGTGAGCTGCCCGCATCGGCGCACCTGATCATTCTTCAAATCGCCTGACGCAAAAAAAGCCCCCGAACGGGGGCTTTTTTCTTAGGTTTATCAACCGACGAAGGTGATCGGGATCATCATGGGATAGCAAAGATTGGGGCTGACGATCTCCATATAAGCGCGGTTCACCGCGTCCACACTCTCGCCTACCGTCACGTCAAATTCAAGTGAGGAAGCACCATAGATCCCGTGGATCGGCTGGGGATAAAACACCGTAAGTGTGCGCGGATAATGCCCTGCCGTCCACCCCTCGGGCAGAATGAGGCGCATTTGCATCTTGTAGGTTTCAAGCACGTCGGGACGTGTCTGGACGGTCAGCTTCACGCGGCGCACATCGCCGGGAGCCACACGGGGGGTATCGTTCAACTCCACGCGAGTGGTAAAGCCCGCGTAATGTGTGATCTCGTAGGACCAGGGCGAGTAGGCGAAATACTTCTCGGGCTTCACGCTGTTGTATTTTTCCAGGAGCTCGGCAGGCAGCTCGCTCTCGCCGTCCGTCAGCTCAAGCTTGATCTTGTTATCCGCCATTACGCGAGGCACAAGCGCCGCCACGCGCTCGGCAAGCTCGGTACAGCTTTTTGGGGAACGGTATAGATGCATCGCGGTGATCGAGATCGTCACAATGCTATCCCCCACGTACTCTGCCCAGTCCGCAGGGATCGCCGCCGTACCCCCGATGATACCGAGCGTCGCGCCCACGGCAGCTGCCGTACAGTCGGTGTCATCGCCGCAGTTCACGGCATAAAGGATCGACTTTTTGAAATCGCCCTCACCGTAAAGCAGACCGATGGTCATAAAGCCAAGGTTGTTCGGCGCCTGGAACCAACCCAGCGCCTCGTTGAGCTTGACCACGCGCTCGCGCGCTTCCTTATAATCCACACCGTTATCGTAGCAATCCATCACAAGGCGCACGCTTTTGGCCACGGCACTCTCCGCAGGGATCTTGGAAAGCGCCATATCCAGCAGCTTGCGAATATCGCTTTCCACGTAAGCGAGCGACTGCAACGTGGCGGTAAACACCTCGGCATGCGTGCCCTCGGAAAGGCCGTGATCCACCATCGCGTCCGCGACGGCATACTTGATCGCCACGTCGCTCACGCCGGGGCAAAGGGACGCCCACAGCTCGCTGCGGATCCATGCACCGTTCGAGGTCTTCCACTTCTCGTTATCCAGCTCACCGCTCATCGGGGGTAAAAGCCCCATACGCAGATTGGTCTTGCAGGTGCCGTACTCGTTCCAGTAGGGCGGCAAGTACTCCAGCCAATAATTCGACAGCATGTTGGCGTCCACATAGGCAGGCCCCTTGCGCTCCATCGCCACCAGCCAAACAAGCTGCAGATCAAGGTCGTCATTGGGAAGCGGCTCACCCTTCTTGGTCACAAAGCCCTTGACGTCGCGCAGCTCACGGCTACCCTCGTAGGGTGCGCCCAAGGTGCCGCCGATGTTCTTGCCAAGCCAGCACGCGTGGTGCTTATCCATGTAGGTCGCTCTGTTTAATTTCAACATAATAACACCTCGCGGTTTTATTTTTACACTTGCATTATAACACACAGTGTGATATAATGATAGTAACAAAACTTCATTTTTTGGTAAAATCAGATCACGGAGGGGCAAAATGTATCCGTCTAAGCTGGATTTTGAAAAGGGCACGGTCTATTACCGCGAGCAGGATTGCTTCACGGGGGCGCCGCACCATCTGGTGCATGCCTATCCACATCTCAATTACACGATCAAAATGCACGCACACCAGTTCTGCGAGATCAACATCATCACAGGCGGCGAGGGTCGGCATTATATCGGCGACACCTCCCTTCCCGCCCGCGTGGGGGACGTGTTTATCATTCCGCCCGAGGTGCCGCACGGCTATTTCTCGGAAGGGACACTTGATATTTCGCACGTGCTGCTCAGCGCCGGCTTTCTCTCGCGCTACCGCGAGGAGCTATCCGAGCTGCCCGCCTTCTCGCTGTTATTTGACATTGAGCCGGAGGTGCGCCGCTCGTCGGGGCGCAATTACAATCTGCAGATCGGCACACATAAGCTGTTTGAGATCACCGAGCAGCTCGCCCGCATCGTACGCGCCGAGGGGGCAGAAGAATATGCCTATGCCAATATCCTGACGCTCGGCTTTATCGGCAGACTTGGCGAGCTTTTGCGAAAAGAAATGCAAAAGGGTGCCCCCGAGCATACCGATATTCTGCGCGTGATGGAATTCATCCGCGAAAACCTGGAGCAGAAGCTGACGCTTTCCCTGCTTGCCGAAAAGGCGAATATGTCCACCGCCACCCTCTCGCGCCACTTCCGCGAGGTGCTGCACGTATCGCCGATGCAATACGTCACCGCCTGCCGCATCTCTCTTGCGCGCGAATTGCTTGCCGAGGGGAAGCTGAATAAAACCGAGATCGCGCAATCCTGCGGCTTTTTCGACGTGTCGCACATGAACAAGTATTTGTAAAAGAAAAAGCCCCGTCACGGGGCTTTTTCTTATTTTACGGTAAGATCGCTCACCGTACCGCGCACCTTCAAATTCAGTTTTTCGGGCGGCACCTTCACGCCGTTCAGCGTGATATTCTCGAAAAGGATGCCGGACACGGCACTTCCCTGTACACCGTTCGTCACGCGCACGAACACGGCGTCCGTGCCGCGCTCTGCGAGGATGCGCTCGTCGCAATACACCCGCACATTGCGCACGGTGATATTCTGCATGGCGGCAAACTCCGGCTCGCCCTCCTTAGGTCCCACGGTAAGGGGCGGGAGCGGATCCTGTAAGAATGCATAATTCGCGCGAAATCTGCTCGCGTTGCTGAAATACGCCACCGCGGCGATCTCGTAAGAAGCTTCCGGCGCATACGCTTGCTCGTCGTTTTTCTGATAGATATGGGGCGTATAGCTGCTCTCCAGCTCTAAGCGGATATCCTCAAACAGAATGCCGTGAACACGGGCGCAGTCGCCGTTCTGCACGTCGCAAGCGGTATTGCCACCGCGGATCACGTCGCAATTCCGAAAGGAGATGCGCGTATATTCCCCGCACGCGGTTTCCAGCCCCAGCTCCAACGCCTTGCCCCAGTCGCACCAGATCACGCAATTCTCTATCAGCATATCGGTGTTGTCGGTTTCGGCATACCTGTCGATACCCTTGATCGTGATACTGTCGTCAAAGGAATGCACAAAGCAGTTTTTGACATGCACGCGCTGACAGTTGACGATATCGATGCCGTCGGTATTATAGCGCCACTGTCCGAACACGTTTACGCCATTCACACACACGTCAAAGCAATGGAACAGATTGACGCACCAAATGGCGGAATCGGTAAAGCCAACACCTTCCAGAGAAACGTTTCTGCAATCGTAGAGCTTGATATTGCCATTGGTTCTTTGGATATAGCAGCGCTCGTCGATGCGCTCCTCGCGGCTATCGTCAAAGATGCCGTTGCCGAACACGCGGATATTTTCTGCGTTCTCGGCATAAATGCAGCCGTACACGTAGGCATCCTTATCCACGTATACGCTTTCATTGGAATGAAGAACGATCTTGCCCGCATCGTGCACACCTGCACCGAAATAGTGCGTCACGGCATCGGGCTTTTCACAAGGAACGGGCTTGTTGTTGAAAATATAAAGGCAGTTATGATAATCGTCAAGCTCCAGCACATAGCCGCCGTTTTCAGACAAGGAAAACGCGATTTTCTCGCCCCGTTTTACCGCTTTTACCCCTTTGGAGTAGGGCTTGAGCATCACTTTTTCAAAATTTTGCTCCGCTGGCACGATCTCAAGCGAGATCGCCTCGTCAGACACCAGATTGACAAAGGACACGACCTCACTTTGCGCAAGGGGACGCTGGTGTCCGGGCCACCACGTGTTAAAGGGATATGCCGAGATGCGGCAGGTGTATACCGGCACCTCTTTTCCGTTCAGCCATACACGGTAAGCGGTGGAACGGGTCAAATTTTCACCAAAATCCGAAAAGGAGATCATGTTCTCACTTCCTCAAGCAAAGCTTGCGCGATTTTTTTCGCGATCATTTCCATGCCCTTGTCACCGGGGTGCATCGCCACGCCCTTGTGAGAGAAAGGCTCAAGCGCCATTTGATCCTCTGCCGTGCAAACGATGTCCACGCACTGCTCACCGCGCACAGCAGCAAGGTCGCGGATGCCGTCATCGACGATCTTATTTTTCCAAAAGCAGGTGGTAAACACTACCCTGCCATGGGGACAGATGTGATTGATAAACGCCTCGACTTTTTCGCGAAAGGCGTACTTCATATCCTTCTTGACGTTCTCGCCAAGACGGTAGACCACGATATCCGCGTCAAAGGCGCGCTCCTCGGCAAACTTATCCAGAATATCCTCGTTTAAGTAACCGATCTCCCAGCCCGATGCCTGACGGATCATCATATAGGGACTCACACCCGCCTTGAGCAGCTTTGCATAAAGCAGATGCACATAGTCCTTTTCGGGGGCGCTTGCTGCCATGCCCCAGTCGCGCTCCCAACCGATCTCGGGCTTGGGGCCGTGGCGCGTGATGGAGTTCCCTACTACCAAGATCTTGACCGCGGCATTTTTGTCGCCCATATAGGACACGATCGAGGACACATTGACCATCTGATTGTTTGCGTCAACGGTATTGTTTTTGATATCGACCATTGTTTTCACCTTATCTTTCATTCTCTACTACGCGGGCAAAGGTCGTCGGCTC
>JAZRFS010000199.1:0-6073 GCA_045643765.1 Eubacteriales bacterium | reverse complement strand
CCCACCAAGATCTACGTGAAGCCCGTTCTGGCGCTTCTGGAAAAGGTCAACGTGAAGGGCATTTCCCACATCACGGGTGGCGGCTTCTACGAGAATATTCCGCGCTCCATCCCCAAGGGTCTTTCTGCCAAGATCGTGCGCGACGACGTGAAGGTGCTTCCCATCTTTGATATGATCGCCAAGTGGGGCAACATTCCCGAGCGTGATATGTTCAACACCTACAATATGGGTGTTGGTATGAGCATCGTGGTTCCTGCTGATGAGGTACAGACCGCCATCGACGTGCTCAAGGCAAACGGCGAGGACGCCTACGTGATCGGCGAGATCATCGAGGGCGACGACGGCGTGGTGTTCTGCTAATGGGAAGCAAGGCTCGTATCGCCGTTTTCGTTTCGGGCGGCGGCACCAATCTGCAAGCACTGATGGATGCCCAGGACAAGGGCATCCTACATAGCGGCGAGATCGTGCTGGTGGTTGCCAGCAATCCCACCGCGTACGCGCTGGAGCGTGCAAAAACGAAGAACATCGCCACCGCGGTGGCGTGGAAGCGCGAGCTTGGCTCGCAGGAGGCGTTTGAGGCAGAGATTGAAAAGCAGCTTGCTGCGCACAAGATTGATATCATTGTGCTCGCGGGCTTTATGAACATTCTGTCCGCCAACTTTACCTCCAAGTGGCCCGAGCGCATCATCAACGTGCATCCGGCGCTCATTCCCAGCTTCTGCGGCAAGGGAATGTATGGGCTCACGCCCCACGTGGCAGCTCTTGAAAAGGGCGTGAAGGTCACGGGCGCAACCGTGCACTTTGTCAACGAGATCCCCGACGGCGGTAAGATCATCGCGCAGAAGGCGGTTTACGTGGAGGAGGGCGACACCCCCGAGGTGCTCCAGCGCCGCGTGATGGAGCAGGCGGAGTGGATTATCTTGCCCGAGGCAGTAGAAAAGGTCTGCGCCTCTCTCGGCTAAAGATCTCTGCCGGAAGTCACTACCCTCCCACCGCTGACGCGGTTCCCCCTCCCTCACAAGGGAGGGACAATGTAGCCGCATTGTTGATTATGATTTTTTAATAACTCTGTGCTCAATGCTCGCACACACTTGTCCGCCCCTTGCGAGGGGCGGGGGACCAGCGAAGTTGGTGGTGGGGTAGTCCGCAACTCGCAAACAGCATTCCCGTGCGCACCGTGTTCGCGCTATCCCCATTCTTAAAAGCTTTTGAAGGGGTCATAGGGGAAACTTTTGGAAAAGTTTCCCCTACCGCGCCCCAAACACCACATAAGGAGAAAAAGATGAAAGTTTCGACCATTGCAAATGAACTGAATTCCCTCGCCTACCACGGCAGAGGTATTATGATCGGCAAGAGTGCCGACGGCAAAAAGGCAATTACCGCCTACTTTATCATGGGCAGAAGCGTCAACAGCCGCAACCGCGTATTCCTCCCCGAGGGTGATGCGATGCGCACCAAGGCGTTTGACGAGTCTAAGATGGTCGATCCCCATCTGATCATCTACTACCCCGTTCGCGTGCTCGGCAACAAGACCATCGTGACCAACGGTGACCAGACCGACACCATCTATAACCTGATGGACAAGCAGATGACCTTTGAGCAGGCACTGCGCACCCGCGAGTTCGAGGACGACGGCCCCAACTGGACGCCCCGTATCTCGGGCATCATTCACTGCGAGGGCGGTGAGATGAACTACGCCATGTCCATTCTCAAGAGCGCCGAGGGCGACGACAGCTCCTGCGAGCGCTTTACCTACGCTTACTCCAACCCCATTGCCGGCCGCGCCAAGTTTATCCATACCTACAACGCAGATGAAAATCCCCTGCCTTCCTTCGAGGGTGAGCCCAAGACGCTGGAGCTGCCCCTGATGGACATCGACGCGCTGACCGACCTGATCTGGAAAAACCTCAACGAGGACAACAAGGTGTCCTTGTTTGTACGCTATATTGACATCGCCACGGGCGAATTTGAGCAACGCATCGTAAACAAGAACGCGTAATCCGCGTGGGGGCTTTTTGAAAACTGTCCTCGCCTACGGCGACCACGTCGGTATGCCTTCGGCAACCGCGACGCCCCCACACCCCCAAAAAACTTTCGCTATGTTTGAGTACAACAAAAAACTCATTGGCAACGCGCGACACTTAAGAAAAAATATGACGGATGAAGAAAAACATCTGTGGTACGATTTTTTAAGTAAATTGCCCATCCCTGCCAAACGGCAAAAGAACGTTGCAAACTACATTTTGGATTTTTATATACCCAAGGCCAAGATAGCCATCGAGGTGGACGGATCACAACACACAACAAAAGAGCACGCCGAAGCGGATGCCAAAAGGGATGCCGCCTTGAGCGAGCTTGGCATCACGGTGTTGAGATACAGAAATATCGATGTCAACAAAAATTTTGGTCTGGTTGCGCAAAGCATTATCGAAAAGATCCGCGAAAAGGGTGTTGATATTTAAAATTTCTTTGCGCTACAAAACTACTCTTCCGTCACGGCAAAGCCGTGCCACCTTCCCTCACAAGGGAAGGCCACTAAATTTGCCGCTTCTTGGCAACAGACGGCAACAACTTCTGTTTTGATATTTTCATTCTTTATCAAACCTTCCGTCCATTGATAAAACCGCGGACGTTAGTAGCCCTCCCTTGCGAGGGAGGGGGGACCGCCTTGGCGGTGGGAGAGTAGTCACCCAACACAAACAATACATCACAACAAAAGAGGTGTAAAAATGAAAGAATTCGAACTGAAATACGGTTGTAACCCCAACCAAAAGCCCTCCAAGATCTACATGGCAGACGGCTCTGAGCTGCCCATTGAAATTCTGTGCGGCCGTCCCGGCTACATCAACTTCCTGGACGCGTTCAACTCCTGGCAGCTCGTGAAGGAGCCCAAGGCGGCGCTCGGTATGCCTGCCGTGACCTCCTTCAAGCACGTGTCCCCCACCTCCGCGGCTGTCGGCATTCCGATGTCCGAGAAGCTGATGAAGGCATGCTTCGTCACCCCCGAGGAGGTCAGCACCCCTCTCGCTTGCGCTTACGCGCGCGCACGCGGCACCGACCGTATGTGCTCCTTCGGTGACTGGGTGGCACTTTCCGACGTCTGTGACGTTCCCACCGCAAAGCTCATTCAGCGCGAGGTGTCCGACGGCGTCATCGCCCCCGGCTACGAGCCCGAGGCACTGGAGATTCTGAAATCCAAGCGCAAGGGCGCTTACAATATCGTCAAGATCGATCCCGACTACGTTCCCGCCGAGATCGAGACCAAGCAGGTCTTCGGCATCACCTTCCAGCAGGGTCGCAACAATTTTGAGATCAATCCCGCCCTGCTTGAAAACATCGTGACCGCCAAGAAGGATCTGCCCGAGAACGCGGTGCGCGACCTGATCGTGGCACTGATCACCCTGAAATACACCCAGTCCAACTCGGTGTGCTACGCCGTGGACGGACAGGCGATCGGCGTGGGTGCAGGACAGCAGTCCCGTATCCACTGCACGCGCCTTGCAGGCTCCAAGGCAGACACCTGGTTCCTTCGTCAGCACGACAAGGTATTGAACCTTCCCTTCCGTTCCGACCTTGCCCGTCCCACCCGTGACAACGTCATCGACGGATACATCAACCGCAACGAGGAGGACGTTTGTGCCGAAGGCAACTGGCAGAAATACTTCACCGAGCAGCCCGCACCCCTTACGGATGCGGAGATCAAGGCTTACCTTGCCGAGCAGGGCGGTGTGCCCCTTGGCTCCGATGCCTTCTTCCCCTTCGACGACAACATTCAGCGCGCCGCCGCCAGCGGTGTGAAGTATATCGCTGAGCCCGGCGGCTCTATCCGCGACGACGCGGTGATCGAGTGCGCCGACAAATACGGCATGACCATCGCCTTCACGGGCATGAGATTGTTCCACCATTGATAAGGAGTTTGCGATGCAGATTTTAGTTGTAGGCGGCGGTGGCCGCGAGCATACCATCATCAAAAAGCTGAAGGAAAACAAGCAGATCGAAAAGATCTACGCCCTCCCCGGTAACGGCGGCATCGCCGCTGACGCGGAGGGTCACCCCATCAAGGCGACCGACATTGACGGCATCGTGGCGTTTGCCAAGGAGCACAAGATCGACTTCGCCGTGGTCGCCCCCGACGATCCCCTCGTGCTTGGTTGCGTGGATCGCCTGGAGGAGCTGGGCATTCCCTGCTTCGGTCCTCGCGCGAACGCCGCGATCATTGAGGGCAGTAAGGTGTTCTCCAAGGCGCTGATGCACAAGTACGGCATTCCCACGGCCGCTTCCGAAACCTTTGACGATCCCGACAAGGCGATCGCGTATCTTGAAAAGCAGGACTACCCCACCGTGATCAAGGCAGACGGTCTGGCGCTCGGCAAGGGCGTGGTGATCGCACAGGACTTTGAGGAGGCAAAGGCCGCCGTCAAGGAAATGATGTGCGACAAGATCTTCGGCGAGAGCGGCTCGCGCGTGCTGGTTGAGGAATTCATGACCGGCCCCGAGGTCTCCGTGCTCGCATTCATGGACGGCAAGACCGTGGTTCCCATGGTTTCCGCGATGGACCACAAGCGCGCCAAGGACAATGACGAGGGTCTGAACACGGGCGGCATGGGCACCATCGCCCCCAACCCCTACTACACCGACGCGGTGGCGAAGGAGTGCATGGAAAAGATCTTCCTGCCCACCATGAACGCCATGAATGCCGAGGGTCGCACCTTCAAGGGATGCCTGTTCTTCGGTCTGATGATCACTCCCAAGGGTCCGCGCGTCATTGAGTACAACTGCCGCTTCGGCGATCCCGAAACGCAGGTGGTGCTGCCGCTGCTTGAAAGCGACCTGTTCACCATCATGCAGGCGGTTGCCAGAGAGAAGCTTTCCGAGGTCGAGGTCAAGTTCCGCGACGGTGCCGCGTGCTGTGTGGTGCTGGCCTCCGACGGCTACCCCAAGAAGTATCAGAGCGGCTTTGAAATGACGCTTCCCACGCTTGGCGCTGACGAGCATCTGTTCGTTGCCGGCGCAAAGCTGGAGGGCGGCAAGCTGCTGACGGCGGGCGGCCGCGTGATCGGTGCCGTGGCTACGGCAGACACGCTGGAGGGCGCGATCAAGCACGCCTACGAGGTTGCCGAGAAGGTACAATTTGAGAACAAATATTGCAGAAAAGACATCGGCGCGCGCGCACTTGCCGCCAAGTAAGGAGTTGCAAATGGTTTATAGAGTATATGTAGAGAAAAAAGCGGAGCTGGCACACGAGGCGAACGGTCTGTTTGCCGAGCTGACCACCCTGGTCGGCATCAAGGGTCTTACCGGCGTTCGTGTCATCAACCGCTATGACGTGGAAAATCTGGACAGAGCCCTTTTCGACAAGGCCGTGTCCACCATCTTCTCCGAGCCTCAGCTGGACATTGTGGGCGAGGAGTTTGACGCCAAGGGCGGCGTGGTATTTGCCGTAGAGCCCCTGCCCGGTCAGTTCGACCAGCGCGCGGACTCTGCCGCACAGTGCATTCAGCTGCAAAGCGGTGTCGAGCGCCCCACCGTGCGCTCCGCCAAGGTCTACGTGCTGGACGGTACGCTTACCGACAAGGACATAGCCGCCATCAAGAAGTTCGTCATCAACGCGGTAGAGAGCCGCGAGGCAACCCTTGACAAGCCCGAAACGCTTGCCATCGAGTACGCGATCCCGGATCGCGTTGCCACCGTGGAGGGCTTCATCGCCCTTGACGAAAAGGGACTTGCCGACCTGCTCGACACCCTTGGTCTTGCGATGGACCTTGACGATCTCAAGTTCCTGCAGAATTACTTCCGTGACGAGGAGAAGCGCGATCCCACCATCACCGAGATCCGCGTGGTCGACACCTACTGGTCTGACCACTGCCGTCACACCACCTTCTCCACCCACATCGACGACGTGAAGATCAGCGATCCCGCTGTAAAGGCCGCTTACGACCGCTATCTGGCGGCTCGCGTGGAGGTTTACGGTGAGGAGAAGGCGGCTAAGCGCCCCCAGACGCTGATGGATATTGCCACCATCGCAGGCAAGTCGCTCAAAAAGCGCGGTCTGCTCCCTGAGCTTGACGAGAGC
>JAZRFS010000198.1:0-4312 GCA_045643765.1 Eubacteriales bacterium | reverse complement strand
CCGTAGTTGTTCGAGCAACGGCTGATGGTAACGGGCAGACCGAAGGTACGGTGATATGCCAGCACCAGAAGGTCAGCGCCTGCCTTGGAGGAGCTGTACGGGCTGCTGGTATGAATAGGGGTGTCCTCGGTGAAGAACAGGTCGGGACGATCCAGGGGCAGGTCGCCGTACACCTCGTCGGTGGAGACCTGGTGGTAGCGCGTGATGCCGTACTTACGGCAAGCGTCCATCATCACCTGGGTGCCGAGAATGTTGGTCTGAAGGAAGACCTCGGGGTTCTCGATCGAACGGTCTACGTGGCTTTCTGCCGCGAAGTTGACCACGATGTCGGGATGCTCCTCCTCGAAGATCTGATAGATGCCGGCTCTGTCGCAAATGTTCGTCTTGCAGAAGCGGAAGTTGGGGTTCTCCATCGCCTCGGCAAGCGTGGACATGTTGCCCGCATAGGTCAGGCAGTCCACACAAACGATACGGTAGTCGGGGTACTTTTTCAGCATGTGATAGATGAAGTTGGAGCCGATAAAGCCGGCGCCGCCCGTTACGATAATAGTCATACTTTTATTCTCCTATCAAGTTTTTATTTGATGCGGCTGATGATCTTGCCGTTGGCAACGGTCTTGAGGTGCTCGCCGTAGGGGGACTTGCCGTACTGCTCGGCAGACTCCATCAGCTCCTCCTTATTGATCCAGCCGTAGCGGTAGGCGATCTCCTCGGGTGCGGAGATCTTGATGCCCTGGCGCTTCTCGACCATACGGACGAAATCGGCGGCGTCCACCAGGCTATCCATTGTGCCCGTATCCAGCCATGCAAAGCCGCGACCGAGCAGCTCGACGCGCAGATCGCCCTGCTTTAAGTACATATCGTTGAGCGTGGTGATCTCCAGCTCGCCGCGTGCGGAGGGCTTGACGTCCTTCGCCATCTTGGAAACGCCCTTCGGGTAGAAGTAAAGACCCGTGATGCAGTAATTGCTTTTGGGGTTCTTGGGCTTTTCCTCGACGGAGAGCACCTTGCCGTCCTCGTCAAATTCGACGATGCCGAAGCGCTCGGGATCGTTGACGTAGTAGCCGAAGATGGTTGCCTTGCCCTCGTCTGCGGCGGCAACGGCATTCTTCAGCATGTGCGAGAAGCCCTCGCCGTAGAAGATGTTATCGCCAAGCACCATCGCGCCCGTGGCGTCGCCGATGAACTCCTCACCGATGATGAACGCCTGCGCAAGTCCGTCGGGGCTGGGCTGTACCGCGTAGGAAAGCGACACGCCGAAGTGACGACCGTCACCCAGCAGCTCCTGGAAGCGGGGGGTATCCTGAGGGGTAGAGATGATCAGAATATCCTTAATGCCTGCCAGCATCAGCGTGGACAGGGGGTAGTAGATCATAGGCTTGTCATATACGGGAAGCAACTGCTTGGAAGTAACCTTGGTAAGAGGATAAAGTCTGGTGCCTGCACCACCTGCTAAAATAATGCCTTTCATAAATCAGCACTCCTTTTTAATGATTTGAATGAATTCGTCGTAGGTTTTGATATATTCCGTTGCATCGTAATGCTGATCCGAAACGACCAGCAGCACGTTATCCGGCGAGAAATCGCGCATGACCTTCCAGGTCATTTTGTCCACCCAGAGAAGCTTGGTGGGGTTATCCAACACAAAGGTCTCGCGATTGTGACCGTCGTCCACGTCCACCGTACAGCTGCCCGCCAAGCTGATAAAGGCGAACTGCGAATGGATATTGGCGTGATTGCCGCGGCTCTCCTCGCCCTTTGTCTGGAAGTCGTAGAAGAAGCGTTTGATCTCGAACGGGAGCTGCTGCATGGTTTCCACCACGCACATTCTGCCGCGCTCGTCGCCAAACTCACGAAGCTCCTTGAGCCAGAAGCGCTTATTCATAGCTGTTCACCGCCTCGATGATCTGCGTGGCTTCCTCATCGGTCATACCGTCGAACAGCGGAAGCGTTACGATGCGGCTGTACAGCTTTTCGGTCATGGGGAAATTCTTGTAGGTATAGCCAAGATGTGCGTAGGGCTTGGCAAGGAACGGAGGGATGGGATAGTGGATATCCGAGCCGACGCCGCACTCCTTGAGGTGTGCCATAAAGCCCTCTCGGTCCTCGACCTGCACCACGAAAAGATGATACACGTGCGTGCAATCCTTGGCGGTGGTGGGGAGCTGAACCTTGGGATTTTTCATCTCGGCAAGGAAGCGCTCTGCCAGCTGTACGCGGCGTGCGATCAGCTCGTCCAGATGCGAAAGCTTTACACGGAGCAGACCTGCCTGGATCTCGTCAAGACGGGAGTTGTGACCCTCGTAATCGTTCTGATAGCGCTTGACGCTGCCGTAATTGCGCAGGGCGCGGAGCTTGTCGCGCAAGAGCTCGTTATTCGTCAGCACGGCACCGCCGTCGCCAAAGCCACCCATATTTTTGGTGGGATAGAAGCTGAAGAAGCCGAGATCGCCGATGGTACCCGTCATCTCGCCGCAATTCTTGGCGCAGTGGGACTGCGCACAGTCCTCCAACAGATACAGGTTGTGCTTTTTGCAGATCGCCTTGATCTGTGCCATCTCACATGCCTGACCGTACAGATGCGTCACCAGAACTGCCTTCGTGTTCGGCGTGATCGCCGCCTCAATAAGGGCGGGATCCATATTGTGATCCGCGGTCACGTCCACGAAAACGGGCGTGGCACCGTTGAGTGAAGCACCAAGCACGGTGGCAATATAGGTATTTGCCGCCACGATCACCTCGTCGCCCTTGCCGATCTCCAACGCCTTGATGCCAAGCACGATGGCGTTGAGGCCGTTGTCCACGCCGATGGCGTATTTGGCACCCATATAAGCCGCGAACTCCTCCTCGAAGCTCTCGACCTCCTTACCCAGAATGTACCAGCCACTACGCAGGACCTCAATTGCCTTCTTCTCGTACTCGTCCTGATACAAGGCAAAGCCGGGCTTCAAATTGTTTACGGATATCATCTTGTTGCTCCTTTGACGTTAAATTTTGTATATGTCCGAAAGCCGTCTGATATGGGCAATCGGAGAGATGAACTTCTGGTAGATCGCCATCACGGGGTTGTTCGTCACCTTGCGGCGCACGTACAGCTCCAGACCGTACTTTTCCAGAAGATACTGTCTGCATTTTTTGATCTCCTCCACATAGCTGTCGCACAGCACCTTATGCAGTGCGCGGTCACTGACGCCGGAATTGACGTTGACACGGTGCTTGGAAAGATGCATAATGCCCGCATAGTGGAAGAACACGACGGGATATTGCTTCCCCGTTTCCACAACCTCGACCATCGGCGCATCCTCGGTGCCGGGTACCAGCTTCAGCTGTCCCGCATTCCAGGGCGCGATGCCAACACCGTATTCCTCGCAGACGTGAACACCCTCAAATTTCACGGGGAAATCCTCCAGATACTTCTGGTCGCCGTAACGGGTCTCCCCGGCACTCGGCGGCACGTAGAAGCACCAGTCCAGGCACGCGTCCGCCCAGTATTCCAGCACGGCGCGCCCCTGCTCGTTGTTCACGAAGGTATTGAACTCCACGCAATACTTGCCCACGTGCTTTTCACGCTTCTGATTGCGTTTGTCCTTGCCCAAGCGATGGGGGGTAATGATGACCGAGCAATTTTCCTTTTCCATCTGCCGGAACACGTAGGAGGGAGAGGAAAAGAACATCATATCGGCATCGATATAGGTGCAGATCGGCTCGTTGTATTTTTCCAGAACGTGCTTCACCGTCCAGGGCGTGCACGTCCAGCAATACTCGGCACGGGAGCGCTCCTTTTTGACCTTAAGCAGCGCGGGCGTTTCAAATTCCTCCAGGGGTACGACCACCATGTTCTCAAACGCCTCCGCGCGCAAAATATCGCGGCTGCGATCGTCAAAGGTGAACACGTACAGGCGGAACTCCTTTTCCACGCGGCAAAGCGAGTGGTAAAGCGCAAGCCCCTTGTCCAAGTAATTGGAATCAAACAGCGTACAGTAAATATTCATAGGAACCCTCAGCCCTTTCTCCAAACCATCTTATTGACCACGCCCGTATAGCTTTGGATCAGCTTGACCACCTTGGTGGAAACAAGCTCCTCGCGGTAGTCGGGCACGGGGATGCCGTGATGACCGTCCGTATTGAGGGAAACGGCGGTATCCACCGCCTGCAACAGCGACTTTTCGTCGTTGCCCGCAAGCACGAAGCACGCCTTATCCAGCGCCTCGGGGCGCTCGGTGCTGGTGCGGATGCACACAGCCGGGAAGGGCTTGCCGATGCTGGTGAAGAAGCTGCTCTCCTCGGGCAGCGTGCCGCTGTCCGACACCAC
>JAZRFS010000197.1:0-8864 GCA_045643765.1 Eubacteriales bacterium | reverse complement strand
TTGCATCACCACGTGAGAGCCGGGCATATTCTTGGCATGGAACCAAAAGTCACCCCGTTCTGCCACTTTATGCGTGATATACTCGTTTTGCAGGTTGTTTTTGCCGCACAGAATGCGGTAGCCATTCGTGGTGCGATACTCGGCATAGCCGGGCGTTCCCTGCTTGCGCGAGCCCATCTGCTTTTGCTTCCCGCGCGAGGCATAGCCTGCGCGATACAGCTCCTCGCGGATCTCGGCAAGGTCGTTGGGGCTTTCCGCGGTATTCAGCGCGGTCTGCACGCTCTCCAGATACGCAAGCTCTGCTTCTCCCTGTGTAATTTGCTTGGTAAGCTCGATCTTGGCGGTCTTGCTCTTGTTGTACTTTTTAAAATAGCGCTGCGCATTGGCGGCGGGCGCAAGGCGGCTGTCCAGCTCTATCTCGACCTCACCAAACGTACCATCATCGCGGTAATCGTTATAGTCAATGAGCTTTGCCTTTGTCATGCCGCGCTCCAGCGCATAGCAATTCGCGGTAATCAGATCCCCCGCGCGCTTGTATTCCGCGCCCTTTTCACACGCAGCAAGCTCACCACGCTGCAGCTCCAATTTGTGCAAAATGCGGTTGCGTGCATTGGTCAAAAGGCGTAGCACGTCGGAAGCGCGTTGCTTGACGCGTGCCTCTCTGTCACGGCTGCGGAACCACTCGTCCAAAAGTGCAGAGGGACTGTCGAATTTCTTCGTGTTTTCGTACTGCGCAAGAGGCAAAAAGGCGTACTCTACGGGCTTGTTTTCTGCATTTAGTGCCAAAACGGGTACAAAATCTGCGTTTTTTACGCGCTCAAACACGTTTTCAAAGGATTGCCAAAGCGCACGACTTTCCAGATCGCAAAGTCGCGTCTTTTGCGCGGAAACGGCGTATACGATCTCGCGCGCCACGGTGGCAGAAAGCCCCAAAAAGGTAGCGGTCAGCCATTTGTCAGCGGGCATATCCGCGCCCTTTTGATATTGTGCGTAGAACTCACTTTCCACAATTTCCAAAGGGTTGATCTTATCCTGCGCGGGGGGCATTTCGTAGCGCATACCGGGCAGAACCTGACGCTTTGAGCTGGTGGTGAAATCCACGGGGCGCAGCACGGCAAGCACCTTTTCATCACCATCGGTGAAGATCAGATTACTGTACTTCCCCATCACCTCAATAACAAGGCGACGCGTGCAAAGATAGCCCATTTCATCGCGCGTTTCGAATTCCAGCACCAGCACGCGCTCAAAGCCGATCTGCGTCACGGAAAGCAGCTTGGCGCCCGACAGATGCTTACGCAAAAGCACGCAAAACTGTGGCGGGTTCTGGGGATTTTCATACGGGATCTGCGTAAATCCCACGCGCGGATTGGACGAGCCTGCGTTAATCAGCAATCGCCCGCCGCCATCAAAGGTACGCATCTGCAAAATCACGGTATCACGCTCTGGCTGATAGACCTTTTCCACGCGACCGCCAAGAGCAATTTGCTTAATCTCTGCGGCAATTGCCGCCAAAAAGCCCGCATCAAATGCCATAATGGGCACTCCTTTCTTGAAAAATCAAAGCAAAGGGGCGCGTTGCGCCCCTTTTAAGGTGTCTTATTTGCCGAACATAATCTGATCTACGTTGTCGAGCGAGTCGAACACGTAGTCGGGCTTGTCGGCATCGGTAGCAGCATCTACATCCTCGGGCGTAGTCTCGCCGGAAAGCACGAGAACGGCGGTTACACCGTGGCGCTTGCCTACGGCAATATCCGTGTACAGACGGTCACCAAAGATGCACATCTCGCTGCAATCAAAGCCGGTTGCCTCGCAGATCATCTCAATGGTTTCCTTGTAAGGCTTACCAAAATAAGTGGGAACCTTGCCCGTGGAAGCGGTCACAAAAGCGGCAATAGCGCCACTGTCCGGGATAAAGCCGGTCTCCGTGGGGCAGTTGAAGTCGGGATGAGTGGAAAGATACTCGGCGCCATTGCGTACCATACGGCAGGCGTTGTCCATCTTCTCGTAGGTGAGAGTGGTATCGAAGCTCGTGACGACGATATCGGCGTTCTCTTCCTTGCCCGTAAGCATCGGGATGCCGTTCTCACGGAAATTCTCTACAAGCTCGTCAGTGCCGACAAGGTAAACGTTCTTGCCCTGGCGATGACGCTTCAAGAACTCGATAGTCACATCGCCCGAGGTCATGATCTCCTCCTTTGTGGGAGAGAAGCCGAGCTTGGTGAGCTTGTTTACATAGAAATCGGTGGTGTGGGAGGCGTTGTTGGTGAAGAAGAGCACTTTCTTACCTGCGGCGCGCAAATTGTTGATGAAACGGATGGCAAACGGGAATACCTGATAGCCAAGGTAAATGGTACCGTCCATATCAAAAATATAGAGCTTCTTATCGGAAAGTGCGGCGGTGTTCGGATTTTGGAAGTTCATAAAATTCCCTCACTTTTTATATTTTACCATATAAGTATATCACACTCTTGATTTTTTTGCAAGATTGTAGTATAATAAATTAAAGTTTTTTTCACTTTGGAGGAAAATGCCATGGCAAAAACCGTTTTGGGCATCGACGTAGGCGGCAGCACCACCAAGATCGTGGGCTTTCGCGAGGAGAACGGCGAAAAAATTTTGATCGCTCCCCAACGTGTGCGCGCGACCGATCCTCTGACCTCTATTTACGGCGCTTTCGGCAAGTTCACGATGCAAAACGGGCTTGCCCTTTCGGATATTGACCGCGTGATGATGACGGGCGCGGGCTCCGCCTTTGCGGACAAGCCGCTTTACGAGGGTCTGGACTGCCGCAACGTCCCCGAGTTTACCAGCGTGGGGCTTGGCGGGCTTTACCTTTCGGGGCTTGACGAGGCAGTCGTAGTCAGCATGGGCACGGGCACGGCGCTGGTGCACGCAAAAAAGACCCCCGACGGCACCGAGATCAACTATCTCGGCGGCACGGGTGTGGGCGGCGGCACAATGATCGGTCTTTCCCGCAAGATGATCGGTGTGGACACTGTTGAGCATATTGAGCAGCTCTGCGAGGGCGGTGATCTTTCCAATATTGATCTACGCATCAGCGACATTTCCACCAACAACGCCTATAAGGAAATGGCGTATGATATGACCGCCTCCAACTTCGGCAAGGTCAGCGATCTTGCCACCAAGAACGACATCGCCCTTGGTATTACCAACATGGTGGGCGAAACTGTCGGCATGCTTTGTGTATTTGCAGCCAGAAGTCACGGTCTTGACCGCGTGGTGCTGACGGGAAATCTGACCTCTCTTCCCTCTATCCGCCGCGTGTTTGACACGATGGAAAAGCTGTTCGGCATCAAATTTATCATCCCCGAAAACGCAGAATACGGCACCGTGATCGGTGCGGCGCTTTGCAAGGCGTGAATCCCATAAAAAAGCGGTGTGACCGAGGTCACACCGCTTTTTTGTTATTGCCAGTTGTGCGTTGCTTTATAAACGCAAGCTGCAACATTGGAAATATCGTTGGTAGAATAGCAGTAAAGCTCAAACGTTTCCACGCTGCCTGTAAGTCTGTACGTGTTAAGATCAATAGAATAGATGCCATCAAAGTCGGGCTGTCCGTCCGCGGTAAATTCTACTGTCACGTCAACACCGCGCGCCTTCTGATTCGCACCGCCGTCACCGCCGGAAACGATCATATACTTCGTCCAGGGGTTTTCGTGCATCAAGCGATAATCCGCGCTGTAATTATACCCGCCATTCTTGTTGCTCGCGCTTACGTAGTCGCGGAATGAGTTCACGTTATGCGGGAACCAAACCACGGATGCCTTCACACAGTCGTAGAAATCGGTTTCGCAGCCAACATTGCCGTGATGCGCGATCTGCACCATGTCGGATTGCAGATAGTCGCCCCACATTGCGCACAGATAGCGGCTTTGCTGTCTGTTTGCATCGCCCGTCCAGATCATTGTATAAGGAGCGCCCACATTGGTCGCAACACCATCCTTAACACCGTCTGCCGTTGCCTGCACGGTGAAGCGAAGAACGGTAGAGGTGTCGTTCTGGTTCTTGATACGCTCGGGAGCAAGATCCTCGTAAGTAGTCAGCACTTCCATTTCCAGATTTGCGAAATAATACTTCTGCCCCGTATGCACCTTTAAGAAGGTGAAGCCGTACTGGTTGGCAAGATCCTGAGCGTTGCTCATTCTGTTGATATCCGAATTCGCCACGAAATGTACCGCGGAAGAAGAAGGATAGTTGCCGATCAGGTAATCCATTTCCCAGGTTTTATTGCTAGAATAGGAAGCCCAGAAGCTGGTGGGAGTACCGTAATGGTCGCCGTGCGAGTGGGTAACCACCCATGCTGCAATGCGAATACGCTTGCCGTCCTTGTCCTGGGGCTTTTCGCCGAAGATCATCTCATAGCGCGCATTCAAAATGCTCCATATCTTTTCGGATAACGACCAAGTTACCCCGCCGATCTCCATCGTGCCCGATGCACCGCCGTCAAAAATAACGAAGCTGCCATCCTCAAGCGTGATGATGTAGCACATACCGACAAGACCGCCGATGATCTCCACCGCAGTAACAGCTGTATCGGTCACCTTCTTATAATTGGTGGGCTTGGTCAGCACAGAGGCATCCGGAACAGTTACCTTCTCGGTGGAAGCGGACACCACGCGGATCAAGGGATCGTAGGAATGTGCAAATTCCTCCTCGTGTGCAAAGGCGTTATAGGTCACGTAAAGCATGATCTTTTCGGTGTCGTTCACCAGCGTGGCAAACAAGCTATCCTCGATCTCGTTTTCGCTGATCACGGTATAACCGCTTGACAGCAGCTTCGCTACGTAGGCGTGATACGCAGCGGCATTCACACCTTCGCCCTTATAGACGTATTGCAGCGTGTCCTCGGAGGTATCCATCGTGTGATAAAGCGAGATACCTTCGGGCTTGGGGAAATCTGTCACAAAGTTACCCTCAGATCTTCCCTTGCACACAAAGCCCGCGGGAAAAGCAATGGTCGCATTCCCCTTCTTATCCTTTTTCGTTGCCAACAGCAAAAGCTCGGAAAGCATCGCGTTTGCCGAAAACATCTGGGCGTCGTTCCAGGCGCTAAGCACCATCTGACCATTTCTTACAAAAAAGCCGTACTCGTATACACTAAGCTCGGCAAGACACTCTGCGGAAACTGGTCTGTTAGTGTGACCGAGCAAAAGCTCGGTATCCGCGGCATCCTCGCTGTCCTTTGTCACGTTAAATTTGCTTTTCTTCAGCGATGTCGTGTCCATTGCGTATTTCAACGTATTAGCCGCAGCCACCACCGGAGCATCGCGCATATCGTTGCTTGCATATACACCGGACAGCAGACTAACGGGATGCGACGTGTCCTCGTGACACTCCGAGCCATAAACAAAGGGAACGCCTCCGTTTTCGCTATCAGCCAACACGACGAGAGGCAGATCCTTACCTATTGCTTCTTCGGGAATATTCAATACGGTGCCGCCCTCGTGCTCCGAGAGATAGTTGTCCATAAAATATTGCAGTGCATAGATGGTCAGGAGCTCGTCGCTGCCAACAATGACAATGCGATTTTCCTTCACTTGGATGGCAAAGCCGACGTCACCGACGGATTTCATTGCCTTTTTGCTTTCACTGTATCCCGTGTTGCCGATCAGAATGGCGGGAGCATCCTTTTCAAGCTCTTCGCCGGTCACGGATTTGAGAGAATTTCCTTTTCCCGTTGCCGCTTTCAAGCTTACCGCAAAATTGTTTACGACCTTTTTGTATACGCTGTTGTTCTGCTCGGATTCGGCATAATATATCCCGTAACCCTTCACGTCAATTTCCACCTTGTCGGCAAGCGTGATCTCGCCCGCATTCCCCTTACAGGAAGCGAAGAGTGCACACACAGACAAAAGCAGAACCAAAGCCAACACAAAGCTCATTGTTCTTTTTTTCATTGTACATTCCCCTTTCGGATGATACTCATATTTATTTATTTATTATATCATTACTTTCGTTTTTTCGCAAGAAGCGACAGCACTTTGCGCACACTTTCTTCCTTTCGCACAAAGGGGCGCTTGTTTTTTCGTTCATTCTGCCCACGCACATTTTCCCAAAAAAACATTTAAATTTTCAATTTTGTCTAAAAAAGCGTTTGTATTATCTTGACATAAAAATATTGTAATGTTATAATTATAATGTTATTTTATATTTTGAAAGGTGAACCGCTATGAAATGGACCTCTCTTAACGAATTGCGCGAAAAATACCTGGCTTTTTTTGAATCCAAGGGTCACCTGCGCCTTCCCTCTTACCCGCTTGTGCCGATCAATGACAAGTCGCTCTTGCTCATCAACTCCGGTATGGCACCGATGAAAAAATTCTTCACGGGCGAGGAGATCCCTCCCCGCAACCGTGTTACTACCTGCCAGAAGTGCATCCGTACGCCCGACCTTGAGCGCGTCGGTCACACGGCACGCCACGGCACCTTTTTTGAGATGCTGGGCAACTTCTCCTTTGGCGATTACTTCAAAAATGAAGCAATTCCGTGGGCTTGGGAGTTCCTCACCAAGACGCTGGAGATCCCCGGTGAGCTGCTTTGGCCCTCTGTGTACGAGCAGGATGACGAGGCTTTTGAGCTTTGGAACAAGGTGATTGGCGTGCCCGCCGAGCGCATCACCAAGCTTGGTAAGGCCGACAACTTCTGGGAGCACGGCACCGGTCCCTGCGGCCCCTGCTCTGAGATCTACTTTGACCGCGGCATCAAGTATGGCTGCGGCTCTCCCGACTGCCGTCCCGGCTGTGATTGCGACCGTTTCATGGAGATCTGGAACAACGTGTTCTCTCAGTTCAACAACGACGGCAACGGCAACTACACCGAGCTGGCACAGAAGAACATTGATACGGGCATGGGTCTGGAGCGTCTGGCATGCGTGATGCAGGGCGTGGACAACATGTTCGAGGTTGATACCATCCGTAAGATCCTGGACACCGTTTGCCAGATCGCAGGCAAGACCTACGGTCAGGATAAGGACAACGATATTTCCATCCGCGTATGCACCGACCATATCAAGAGCTCGATGTTTATGATCGCGGACGGCGTCATTCCCTCCAACGAGGGACGCGGCTACGTGCTTCGCCGTATCATCCGCCGCGCCTGCCGTCACGGCAAGCTGCTTGGCATTGATCACCCCTTCCTCACCGAGCTTTGCGTGGTTGCCATTGGCGAAAACAAGGGTGCATACCCCGAGCTTGCCGAAAAGCAGGATTATATCCTGAAGGTAATCTCCATGGAAGAGGAGCGCTTTGCCGCTACCATTGACGCAGGTCTTTCCATTCTTTCCGGCTTGATCGAGGACGCAAAGAACGCAGGCAAGACCGCCATTTCCGGCGAGGATGCCTTTAAGCTTTACGATACCTTTGGCTTCCCGCTTGACCTTACCCGCGAAATCCTTGCGGAAAACGCGCTGGCTCTTGACGAGGAAACCTTCAAGAAGCTGATGGGCGAGCAGCGTGAGCGCGCTCGTGCCGCACGCGGCAATATCAGCGGCTGGGACAACGCTACCAAGAATCTGCTTGGCGAGCTTCCCCAGACCTCCTTCCGCGGTTATGACAGCTACCGCACGGACAGCGCTAAGGTTCTGGCCATCATCGTAGAGGATGAGAACGGTGCACACAGTGTTCCCGAGCTTTCCGAGGGCGATTGTACCATCGTGCTTCACAAGACCGTATTCTACGGCGAAGGCGGCGGTCAGGTTGGTGACCAGGGTACGCTTTACGCCGATGATCTGATGATCAACGTGCGTGACACCAAAAAGACCGACGGTGTCTATCTCCACCTTTGCACGATCGTAGACGGAACCGTACGCGTAGGAGACAAAGTCTTCGCTCGCGTCAACGACGGTCGCCGCGACGCCATTGCACGCAACCACTCCGCAGCACATCTCTTACAGGCATCTCTGCGTGCCGTGCTTGGCTCTCACGTTGAGCAGGCTGGCTCTCTTGTTGATGCCGATAAGTGCCGCTTTGACTTTACGCACTTTGCAGCCCTCACCACTGAGGAACTGAACAAGGTGGAAATGCTTGTCAACGCTCACATTATCGCAGGTCTTCCCATCACGATGACCGAAATGCCCATTGAAGAGGCAAAGCGCCTTGGCGCGATGGCTCTGTTCGGTGAAAAGTACGGCAATACCGTACGCGTTGTCCGTATGGGCAACTTCTCTACCGAGCTTTGCGGCGGTACGCACATCAACAACACCGCGCGCATTGGTCTTTTCAAGATCCTTTCCGAAAGCTCCGTTGCCGCAGGCGTACGCCGTATCGAGGCTTGCACCGGTCTTGGTGTACTCCGCTTGCTGGAAAGCAAGGACAAGCTGCTTGCCGAAACCGCAGACACGCTGAAGGCACAGAACGTCATTGACGTCGCCAAGCGTGCCGCACAGCTGCAGGACGAGCTGCGTGCAATGCACCGCGAGCTGGATGCACTCAACGCCAAGCTGGCGGGCTCTAAAAAGGACGAGCTGCTCGGTAACGCCGTTGCCATTGGCAACATCAAGCTGGCAACCGCCCGCTTTGATGGTATGGAGCAGGACGTTGCCCGCTCCCTTGCAGACGAAGTAAAGGCAAGCGCCGCTGACACAGTTGCCGTGATTGCTACCGTAAACGGTGCCGATATCAAGTTCCTTGCTGTTGCAGGCAAGGACGCTGTTGCCGCAGGTGCACACGCCGGCAAGCTGGTAGGTGCCGTTGCCGCCGTCACCGGTGGTAAGGGCGGCGGACGTCCCGACAATGCTATGGCGGGCGGACGTGAGGCTGACAAGGTAGATGCTGCACTCGCCAGCGCTGCCGAAGCACTTGCCGCTCAACTCAAGTAATCTTCCCTTTTGCGCCCCGCTGTTTGGC
>JAZRFS010000196.1:0-2960 GCA_045643765.1 Eubacteriales bacterium | reverse complement strand
GTCGTTTTGCAGGGTGTAGACATCAAAGAATGCGAAGTAGATGAAATCGTCGTCCGAGCCGATGCCCTGATTGAGATAGCGCTCGACAAGGGGCGAGGGGGGATAGATCTTATCGTCGATCACGCGAAAATCGCTGTCAAGCAGGCAAAAGCTTTTGCCAAAGGAAATGCCCGCCGCGTAAACGTCGCGTTTTTCGTTGTAGGTGATGCCGAAGATCTCCACGGGCAGCTCGATCGTGCGCTCCATTTCCAGCGTGTCGGGGTCAAGGACGGTGAGCCAGTTGCGATGCGGCGCGTTGTTGCAGACCAGCAGCTTATGTGTTTTTGAATTATAGGTAAGATCGTTGGCGTGGTGCAGCCACATTGTTTTGCTAAGCTGCACGATCTTACCGCTTGTCATATCGATCTTGGCAATGCGCACCTCGTTGTGCTCCTGCTTCGAGGGGCGGTCGCGGTATACAAATGCCTGATAGAAGTATTTTTCGCCGTACGCGCAGCCGCCCTGTGCCTCGTTCAGGCGCGGGATAGGGGTGGGCGTGCAGAAGAGCTCGGTTGCCGTGGCGGCATAGCGGTTTTCGCATTTTTGGGGGAAAGGAAGCTGTTGCATAACGTTTCTCCTTTTATGGATTTAACCCCGAAACGGGGGGATTTTCAAATGTTTTCGCTGTCGATCAGCGCTTGCAGACGCCCTTTGCAATAGTCAAGGAAGCGCCCCCACATCGCGGGGTCCAAAAAGCGGTTCTCGCCGCTCTCCAAAAGCAGCTTGCCGTACTCGGCGGTGTTGTTGTTCCAGGTGTGGTTGCCCAGCATCACGTCCACGCGCTCGCCGCGCAATCGCGCGACCGAGGCGAAATAATCCTCGCGCGCGGTGGGGTATTCCAGCGTGTTGTGGGCAAGGGTATTGATGCCCGCGCCCCCAAACATACCAAGACGGTAGCGGTTTTCGCCCTCCGTAGCCTCAAAAAACAGGGAGAGCGTGCCCGCCGTGTGTCCGGGTGTTTCCAAAAAGTGCAGCACGGTGTCGCCCAGCGCCAGCGTGTCACCTTCCGAGATAAGAATATCGGGTTGGAAATACCGTTTTGCTTGCTCGGCGTCCTTGCGACCGATCAGGGTTTTGGCGCCCGAAAGCGCGGCAAGCGCGGCGGTACCCGCCGTGTGATCGTTGTGCCAGTGCGTGTTGACGATATATTTCACGTCGTGCGGATCAAACCCCAGGCGGTGAATGGCGTCTATGACCAGATGAAGCGTATTTTCGTACCCCGTGTCGATCAAAATCAGCCCCGCACCCGTATCAATAAGGTGCGCGCTTGCCTGCCAGGTGCCGACAAAATAGACACCGCCGCAAAGGCGAAAGGGCGGAACGTACCCGTCCTGCGGACAGGTGATCTTTCTTTTGGCGATTTCGCGGAACATAGCGTTCTCCTTTTTTTGTTTACCCCGCAAACGGGGCGAGATTTACAGCTTCAGATAATCAACGGGCGCCGTCAAGCCCTCAAACTGTCCCTTTTCATAGCGGCGCTCGCATGTGAGCGCGCCCTCGCGCGCCAGCTCGTCGATCACCTGATAGATCGCGGCGCCGATCTGCGCGCAATCGTACCCGTCAAACACGGGGCGGATCGCCTCCGCCAGCGTGGTGACGGTCTGCTCGCCCTCGCGCAGCTTGTTACAGATGATCTCATAGATCTTGGCGCGGCGTGCGGGTGTGAGCGGGGCGATCGTGGCGATCTTTTCGGGGAAGGGATAGGACTTGAAATGATCCTTATAAATATAGCCCGAGGAGCGCAACGGCAACAGATGATAGTCGCCCGCATCCTGCGGCATCGCCTGCGGCGTGGTCGCAAGATATGCGCCGTGGTCGCAGAACGCCAGGTGCATCGGAAAATTGAAGCGCGCGTAGGTGATGGCGTTCTGCTTGTCCAGCGTGAGCATCAGTACCACCGCCTCGGTGGGCATATCCACAAAGGCGCGCGCCGCCGCCGAGGCGGGATCAAGCCCGTTTTGCACGTACTGCTCCGTCAGCTGACAAAGCACCTCGGAGCTATGCACGCAGGTGCCATCGGGAAGGTTCAGATTGCCCTTGCCCTTGCAGCGCGAGCGCAGCTTCACGCCGTTTTCAAGCAGACGCTGCGTAAGCACCACGCGCTCCGCGCGCCGAGGGGAGAAGAAGCCGGACGTGCCGTTAAGTACCATCGCGCTGTTGAGCTCGCCGTCGCGCTCGGTGACGAAGGGGTGCGCGTATTCGTCGCCCTCTGTCTGTGTGGCGCCGGGGGTGCGGCCGTGGATGATGCCGATGCTGCCGGGGAGGTCTGCCGCATCGGTCCTGGCGAGCAGATCGTCCAGATTGCCCACCAGCTTGCGGTAATGGATCTTACCCTCGTGAATGGTGGCGATCCCCGTATAGAAGCCCGCGTTCAGACCCTCCTGCGCGCGCAGCATTTCAATTAAGATCGGCGCGGCACGGCGCTCTCCGATATAGCCGGCAATATTACACATAAGATGCTCCTTTTCGAAAGTTTTTGAAAGGGTTTTCTCTACACGCGCCCCTTATCGCCTGATGTCCACCACGGTCACACCGTCGGGGGCAAGCTTAACCTTGAATTTTCGTTTATCCGTGGGAACGGTATCAAAATCGAACAAACCCGTCAGCTTTTCCTCGTGGAAGAATTTTACGGGAAGGACGGGATAGGCGCTTGCCACAGTGGCGTCTGCAAGCGCTTGCACGCTTGTCACACACGCGTTCACGTAGCCGTTGTCGTGCGGGTTGTAAAGATACAGCCGGTCGGTGCCGTCCGCCATACCCAGCGCCAGCATCGGCATATCGCACGTGACGGGGAAGTTCACGCGCATCGCGGCGCGCAGCATCACGCCAAGCGAGCGCACAAAGCCCGCGGAGAGCGTGGTGAAGGGCAGCTCCTCAATGGGGGGATGCACCTCGCGCTCGGGGAGGGTGGCGGCGGGGGT
>JAZRFS010000195.1:0-1636 GCA_045643765.1 Eubacteriales bacterium | reverse complement strand
TGTACGACTTCGCGCATCCCATCCTGGACGCGCTTGAGGGCATCACCTATTCCCTGTGCTCCAGCGAGTTCAGAAATCACCGTCCTCTGTACGACTGGGTGATTGAAAAGATCGGCTTTGAGCAGCCTCCCCACCAGTGGGCGTTCGGCCGCATGAACATCACCTACACGGTTATGTCCAAGCGTTACCTGCGTCAGCTGGTTGAGGAAGGTCACGTGGACGGCTGGGATGGCCCCCGTCTGCCCACCCTTTGCGGTCTGCGCCGCCGCGGCTACACCCCCAGCGCACTCTTTACCTTTGTAAGAGAAGCGGGCGTGACCAACACCGACCACACCGTGGACGTTCGTCAGCTGGAGGCTTGCGTGCGTGACGACCTCAACGAGAACGCACTGCGTCGCGTTGCCATCGTCAACCCCATCAAGGTCATCATTGACAACTATCCCGAGGACAAGGAGGAAATGATCAGCCTGCCCAACCATCCCCAGAAGGAGGAGCTTGGCAGACGCGACGTTCCCATGACCCGCGAGATCTATATCGATGCCGACGACTTTGCAGAGGTTCCGCCTCCTAAGTTCTTCCGTCTCAAGCCCGACTGCGAGGTACGCCTGATGGGCGGTTATATCATTCGTTGCGGCGAGATCATCAAGAACGAGGACGGCTCGATCAAGGAGATCCACGCAACCGCAGATCTGGAGACCGGCAACGGTATGCCCGCAGACGGCAGAAAGAGCAAGGGCACCATTCACTGGCTGTCCGCAAAGTACGCTCGTCCCGCTACCATGATGCTGTACGACCGTCTTTTCAACATCGAAAACACGGCTGACGTTCCCGAAGGCAAGACCTATCTTGACTTCCTCAACCCCGATTCCCTTTCCAAGATCGAGGGCGCAATGGTTGAGCCCAGCCTGGCTGACGCAAAGGCAGGCGAGAAGTTCCAGTTCGTCCGCGTAGGCTACTTCTGCAAGGACTCCAAGAACGAGGGCACGTTTAACCGCGTCGTAGGCTTGAAGGACAGCTTCAAGGCATAAGAGGCAGCTATGGATTTTGCACAAATGCTTGCAAATCTGACGCCTTGGGCGATCCCCTATGCGGTATTGGCTGCTTGGGTAGTCGTGATCTCGCTGATCTCGATGATCGTATGTGTGTATGACAAAAAGATCTCCAAAAAAGGCAAGGTGGAGCTGCGCATCCCCGAAAAGGTGCTGTTTCTCACCTTCCCCCTGCTTGGCGGCTCAGTTGCCATGTATCTGACCATGCTTGCCATCCGTCACAAGACCAAGCATTGGCAGATGAAGGTCATTCCCGTCATCGCATTTTTGCAGATCGCCGCGCTGATCGGCATCACCGCCGTAATTGCGTTGGGCGTAATTTAAATATGAAAAAGGCAGAAAGCAAACTCTTTCTACCTTTTCTATTTGGCTATAGAGGCGAGAGAATCACAAAACCGTTACCGCGGCGGGCGATCACTGATCGCCCCTACATTGTAAACCGTTGATGTATAAGCAATATGTTTTTTATAACTCGTAGAGGAGACCGGCAACCAAATCGGGCACATGCCCCCCTGTCGGTAGGGGGCGGCGCCCTCGACGCCCCTGACTGACATAAACTAAGCAAAACATTATAACAAGAAATTGCG
>JAZRFS010000194.1:0-4408 GCA_045643765.1 Eubacteriales bacterium | reverse complement strand
GGGAGAAAAAAAACCCCCCCCCGCACGGCCGCGCGCGCCCCCCTTTTGTATTAGTCCAATTTAATTCTCTGCATCTCGCCCTCGGCAAGGCGCGATCTTTCAGCTGCAAAGCCGACGATGTGGCTTTGCACCGAGTTGTCGATCGAGGTAAGCCCCATCGTCTGCTCACCGTTGCTTTCGGCAATAAGGTCCTTGATCATAAAATAGTCACCGCCGCCGTGGCCGAAGCCCGCAGCGTCCTTGGAAAGCTCGTTCACGTCAAGCACGATCTCATCCTGCCCAAACACGCGGCAATAGATCTTATTGTCCTCCATGCTGCCCGAGATCTCGCCGAACTCACAATGCACGTAAATATCGCGACGGGAAGCTTGCGAGAATGCCGTCATCGTCAGATGCGCGGTGGTGCCGTTCTCAAACAAGAGGTTGGTGATCTGGTGATCCACGGCGGTGTTGTCGCACGCGTACACGCAACGGCCGTAGGGGCCCTCGCGCAGTGCCTTCATCAGATTTTCCTCGGTGATCTCGTCGCACAGCACGTTGAGCGGCCAGCGGAACTTGCCGGGCAGGAAGCGCGTTTTGTAGTAGTACTCGTATGCCGAGTAGGGGCAGGTTTCCATAAACTTGCAATCAAGGCAACGGTCAGCGGCACCCTCGGGCTGGTTCTCGCGCTTGAAAAGGCGCAAAGATCCCTGCGAGGATACGGTCTTGACACGGTCACCGATCAGCCAGATCAGCATATCCAGGTCGTGACAGCACTTGGCGATGATCATGGGCGATGCCTTTTCCGTATTTGCCCAGTTGCCGCGCACGTAGCTGTGCGCCTGATGCCAATACGCCACGTGCTCGGTGAGGTTGATCGTGGACACGCGACCGTACTTGCCGCTATCAATCTCCTTTTTGATGTAGGTAAAGAAGGGGGCGTAGCGCAGCACGTGGCAGACGAACACCTTTCTGCCAAGGTGCTTTGCGGTATGATAGATGTCAAGCACGTCCTGCTCGTTGCAGGCGATCGGCTTTTCCAGAAGCAGATCGTAGCCCACCTCCATCGCCTTGATGGCATGGTCACGGTGCTGGGCGTCCTGTGTGGACACGATGCACACGTCGGCAAGCTTGCCCGCCGCGAAAAACGCATTCTCGTCGGTAAAAAGCAGCTCATCGGGGATATTGTGCTTTTCCTTTGCCATAGCAAGGCGCACCGTGTTGCTCTCGCACACAGCGGTAACGGCATTCTCTGCAAACAGCTTTACGTTATCGGTATAGGTGGTGCCACGCGAACCGTAGCCAATGACGGCAAATGTCAGCATAAATAAATCCTCCAAGAAAAAATATCTTGACAAGAAAATCTTTGTCTGCTATCATAATAACATATACGCAAACGAAATTCCATAGGTAAACGTATATAAAATTTATATTTTTGGGTATAAATCATGCATCAACACTTTAACACCGAGCGTTTTTTCCGCATCACGGCGCTTCACACCGCCTTCCAAGCGGTTTACGGCGCGGATTATTATTTTGGCGGCGAAAGTCACGATTTCTGGGAGATCGTCATCGTTACCGAGGGTGAGATCGGTGTCACGGCGGGCAAGGACGTGTTTCATCTGCACCGCGGGCAAGCCATTTTGCACACTCCGAACGAGTTCCACAACCTCTGGAGCGAGCGCGGCCGCGAGGCGGGCTTTGTGATCTTCACCTTCTCAGCCGCCAATCTCACTCCCCCGCCCTCCCGCATCTTTGAGGTGCGCGATCTTGCCGAGCCGATCGACATTCTGACAGAGCTGAGAAGCTCCTTTCAAAGACACAAGGGGTGGATCGAGGCGGTGCGTGAAGGGTGTGAGCAGATGGCGGAGCTGGCGCTCAAGAGATTGGAGCTGTTTTTGCTTCGTACCATTTTTGAAAACGAGCCGCAAAAGGCGGGCAATCCCCTCTCGCAATCCGCCAGACACTATGCCGCCGTAGTGAAATTCTTAGAGGAAAATCTGCACCGCAACCTCTCGGTTGGGGAGATTGCGTGCGCGTGCCGCATCGGCGAGGTCAACCTGAAAAAGATCTTTTCCCGCTATGCGGGCGTGGGCGTGATTGCGTATTTCAACCATCTGAAAATGCATGCCGCCGTCAAGCTGTTGGAGAAGGGCGCCACCGTGCGCGAGACGGCAGAAGCACTGGGATTTGTGAACCAGAACTATTTCTGCACCGTCTTCAAGCGCGTAATGGGAAAGGCACCAAAGAGCTTTAAGGGGTAACGTATTGTGGAGAAAACTTTTGAAAAAGTTTCTCCACACCCCTTTCAAAACCTTTCGGCAAAAAACACTTGACAAAAGCCGCAATATCCAGTATAATAATTCGATGTGCGGGCCATTAGCTCAGTTGGTCAGAGCTACCGGCTCATAACCGGTTGGTCCAAGGTTCGAGCCCTTGATGGCCCACCAAAAAGGCGTCGCCCCCTTGCGGGGTGGCGCCTTTTTTGCGCAGGTCATCGAGCACGGCGAGAACCAACGGAAGATTGTACGCAAACTGCCCAAGAAAGCACTTTGAACCGCTCAATCGCAAGAATGCGATATCTGAAGACAATCTGTTTTCGCCGCCGTCGGCGGCGTAGACGGGCCCTTGATGGCCCACCAAAAAGGCGTCGCCCCCTTGCGGGGTGGCGCCTTTTTTGCTCTCTCGCCCCGTTTCGCGCCTTTTTGCGTCTTTCTTATGTTAAAATGGCACTATCATGCCGCACAAGGAGGACAAAAATGAAAGGGAAATTATGGAAAATCGGCGCACTGTTGTTCGCCATACTAATGCTGCTCAGCGCCTGCGCGGGGGATATGCAAAGCACACCCGCGGGTGAAAACAATTCCAACATATCACAGGATGACAGGATCTTACAATTGGAACAAGAATTGGAGAGCTTGAAGCAAAAAGAAACGGAATACAAAAAGCAGATCGCCACACTACAAGCGCGGGTAACGCAGCTAAGCACCCCAAGCGGGACGGATCCCCTTGCCGAGCGCGTGACCTTCCACTACCGTGAGGAGAACGGCGGTGCCGTGATCACGGGATACAGCGGAAACGTCGCGCTCCTGACAGTTCCCGCAACCCTTGACGGTCTGCCCGTCGTTGCCATCGGAGAGCACGCCTTTGAAAAAGCGACGCTTACCGCCGTGATCCTGCCCGAGGGGCTGGTTAGCATCGGCTGGTTTGCCTTTTACGAATGTGCGGATCTTTTCGGCGTCACGATCCCCGCCAGCGTCAGCTCGATCGGCTATGCCGTGTTTGACGGCTGCCCCACCCTTACGCTTCACTGCCCTGCAAGCTCCTATGCCGAGCGCTATGCGCAAAGCTATGCCATTCCCTACACCAATCCCTGAAGATGCCGCACGGCATCTTCTTTTTTTCATTCCCCCCTACACAAATTCTCAAAAATATGTTATAATAAATAAAATTGCAAGGAAAGGAGGAAGCAAGGTGAAAAAGCCACCCAATTCCCCAAAAACGAAATTTCAGCCGGGACGCGCGCTTGTGTATCTCGGCATACTGTTGCTGCTGCTGATCCCGACCTATCTCGCCGCAGCCACCTATATCGCCAAGAAAAATGCTCCTGTTGTGGATATACATACCACCTATGAAAGTATGTCCCTGGTCGGCCCCACCGCTTACACACAATTCGCGTCGGCTGAGGAGAACACGCTGCTTTTCTCCATTTTTACCACGTTGTGTCAGGAGGGCGACAAGATGGTTGCCATTCCGCCACGCTACTATGACGGGCATTTTGTTGCCACGATGTCCTCCAAGGATACCACCGACGTCTACGATTTTTACTTTTTCCCTGAGGAAAACACCTGCTATTACACTACACCACAAGGCGAGATCTTCCGCACCAATCACGAGCTGATCCCCGCATTTCTCAGCGGCACCTATGCCTTTGAGCTCTATACCGCATCCACACTCCCAGTGCTGACGACAGCTGCCACCGACGAAGTGATCCCCTATTCGGTTTCCTGGAGCTATCGCACGGCAAACGGCACCTTTGTGGAAAGAATGCAGACAGGCGCCTCCTCCGAGCTTCATACCTACCCCATCGCAAACGACGTCGCCTTCTATTTTTCGTTACTTCCAAGCTCCCACGAAATTCTGATCCGCCGCGACGGCGCATTGCTTTACAGCGGCACCTCTGACGGCATCTCACTCCCCTTGCAGGATGGCGAAATCCTGGATTTTGAGATCCGCGCCATCTTCTCGCCCTCCTCCGAGCAGGACTATTACGGCGAGCTTGTATACCGCTTCAAAATGCAGGTTGTGGAAGCCGCGCACTTTACCCCGAACAAAACGCAGCTTTATGAGGGTGATATTCTCCTGCTGCACTGCGAAAACGTGAAAAACGTAGAAAAGCTGGTGGTTTCCGCCACCCCTGCGCTGGAGA
>JAZRFS010000193.1:0-36049 GCA_045643765.1 Eubacteriales bacterium | reverse complement strand
GCCATCGTGGGCTATACCAACGCGGGGAAATCCACTCTTTTAAACTACCTGACCGATGCGGGCATTCTTGCGAAGGATCAGCTGTTTGCCACGCTGGATCCCACCACGCGCAAGTGCCAGCTGCCGGGCGGGGAAACCGTGCTTCTCACGGACACGGTCGGGTTTATCCGCAACCTGCCCCACCATCTCATTCACGCGTTCCGCTCCACGCTGGACGAGGCGGTTTACGCCGATCTTCTGATGATCGTGATCGATGCCTCCGATCCCGAGGCGGCGGCGCAGCTTGCCGTGACCGAGGAGCTTCTGGAAAGCCTTGGCGCGGGTGGCAAGCCCACGCTTTACGTGTTCAACAAATGCGACCTCGGTGCGGCTGTGCCGGGGCTTACCCGACCCGATGGGGTATGCGTGTATATCTCAGCCGCCTCGGGACAGGGTGTAGATATTTTGATGCAACGTGTCGAGGAAATGCTGCACGCGGGCAAAAAACGCGTGACCTTTTTCTTCCCGAACGCGAAGCAGGGACTGATGAATAAGCTCTATGAAAACGCGACGGTCGAGGACGTGGAGTACGGCCCCGAGGGCGTGCGCGTCACGGCTACGGTGGACGATAAGACCTACGGCCCCTTGAAGCAATACGACGTGGCACCGCCAAAGGAGAAGGACAATGAGTGGTGATATTTTTCGTACCGTAGCAAGGGAGGCTGAGGCACAGATCGAGGAAAAGCGCTCGGTCTTTATCACCGCGGTGAGACGCGTGGCAACCGAGGAGGAGGCAGCCGCCTTTGTAAAAGAGCGCAAAAAAGCGCACCCCGATGCCCGACATACCGTCTTTGCCTACGTGCTGCGCAAGGGTGCGGCGCGCTACTCGGACGACAGTGAGCCCACGGGTACGGCGGGCATGCCGACGCTGGAGGCGATCCGTCGCACGGGTCTTGAGGACGTGGTGGTCGCCACCACGCGTTATTTCGGTGGCATTCTGCTTGGCGCAGGAGGCCTTACGCGCACCTACGGTGCCGCCGCACATGCAGGACTTGCGGCCGCCGGTGTGGCGGAATACGTACCGTTTGGGTACTATTTGCTGGATTGTACCTATGCTGACTACCAAAAAATACAACCTGAGCTCCCTCGACTTGGTGCGAGAGAAGAGGGGACGGATTTCACCGACCGCGTTGCGATCAGCGTGGCGTTGCCTGCCGAGCTTGGCGAGGGACTTTGCGCCCGTATCGTAGAGCTGACGGCCGGCCGCTGTGTGCCGCAAAAGACCGCGGAAGGATTGGATCTGAAATAAGGAGGATTGTTATGAGCAAGCAACATGATGAGATTTTGTACGGCTTCCACGTGGGCGAGCACGGCTTCGACAAGGATGGCGTGATGGCTGAGCTGCGCGAGTATGCCGAGCGCGGTATCAATTTTATCACCATCCGTCCGCCCAGCTCCAAAAAGGTAGAGGAGCATTACTATCTGGAATGGGCGAAATTTATGACGGAGCAGAAGATGCATTTCATCTTTTTGTATGCCATTCAGAACCCGCCCAAAGGCGAGCGCGCACACATTACCCCCGAAACGGTAGCGAAAATCAAGGAAATTGCAGGGGATTACTTCCTTGGCGATATGCTGGGCGAAACGGGTAGCTCCTATGCCTGCAAGCTCCCCGGCTACTACGGCACGGGCAAACAGATAATGCCCGCGCAGGATGCCGCCGATATGCAGGCGGCAAAGGATGCCTACTTAGATACCGTCAAAGGCTTTGCCGAAACGGCAAAATGGTTGGGGCTTCCGCATATTGCCTCGGTTGAAGCAACGATGCTCAATAATTACAATATGGAAGTTGGTGTAGACCTGCCGTTCACGGAAACGCCCTGTGCCAACCCCGAGCTGGTGCTTTCCGCCCTGCGCGGTGTGGCACGCGCCACAAATGCGCCCCTGTGGGGTACGTACATCGCGCACGAGTGGTACGCGGGCATGCGCCATTTCGACGAGCTGAAGCGCAAGAGATTTGAGATGATCTATAAATACTGCTATCTCGCGGGCTCGCAGCTGTTCTGCTTGGAAAGTGGTATTTCCGAAATCGCTTCTTACGGTGTGAAATTGCCGGCCGAGAACGAGATCGCCAAGGCCAACAGCGAGGTCGTATATCGCCTTTATGACAAATTCATCAAGGATCAGCGCCCCGCAGGCGGTCCGCGCGCCCGTGTTGCCTTTATCCAAGGCAATCTGGATAGCTACAGCGGAGGCTGGGGCGGCGGCTACGTATGGAGCCAGTTTAAGGACGAATGGGCCTACGGCGAGGCAGAGCAGGCCTGGAAGATCGTCAAGGAGATCAACAAAAAGCGCGACTGGTTCGAGCCGGATTGCTATGAGCGCGACGGTGTTGACGTTTCCGCGGGAGCACCCGAGGGAACCTTCGACGTCATTCCCGCAAACTCCTCGGCCGAGGCAATGCAGCGCTATGACTGCCTGATCTTTGTCGGCTGGAACACGATGACCGATGAAATTTATCAAAACCTTGTCACGTATGTGAGAAATGGCGGCAAGCTGCTGATTACTGCGGCACATCTGAATACCAACCCCGTGCGTGGCGGTAAGCCCACGTACCCGAACGGCGGCGATGTCAGTGAGCTGGTTGGCTGCAAGCTGACGGATCACGTTAAGTATACGGGACTTGGCCATCGCTTCTGGGCGGAAAGTGGGATCGAGAATATGCACTATCCCTTCCCGAACCTCAAGCCCGCCGACCCGATCTATTCCTGCGGCAACGTACATTATGCCGAGGTCGAGCTGACAAGCGGTAAGCGGTGCGCCGCGCTGGCGGACGGCTTCTTGCCCGAGGAGGTCGAAATGCCTGCCACGGTGATCGAAAATTCGCTCGGCAAGGGACACACGCTGTTCCTTACCGCCACGGATTATGCAGGCAATGACGGCATTTACCCGCTGTATCGCTTCCTTGTGCGCGAGATGCTGCGCGCTACGGGAGATGCTCCGCGCGTACTTACCGGCTCCGAGGTGCGCTACGCGTGCTATGCGGATGACGTGATCTACCTGCTCAATACAAGCTACGATATGCCCGCTACGGCGGTCATCGAGCCGCTTTCCGACAAGCCCGAGGCACTCTTGCTTGCCCCGATGGAGCTGCGCAAGATCCGTGTGAAGGACGGCAAGGTGGAAACGCTTGCTACGATGTAACAAAAACAAAAAAGCGCGGTGAAAACCGCGCTTTTTTATACCGTTTGAGGCTTAATTTTTGTTTTGCGTCGCTTTTTTCTTCGCATCCCGACACAGCTTGATATACACGAAGATCGCGCAAAGCGGAAAGAGAGCACCGACAAGCATGCCCGCCTTCATGCCGATCTGCTCGGCGGTAAGGGAAAGCGTTGCACCAAGCTCTGCGGCAAAAATGGTGGCACCGACAGTATCTGCCACGATGCCGAGCAGCTGAGGTCCAACAGAGGCGCCGAGGTCGCCGCCCGCAGCCATCATTGCAAAGATGAACACACCGCTTGTGGGAAAGCGCTCCGAGCCGACGATCAAGGAACCCGGCCAGAGCATTGAGACGCAAAGTCCCGTAAGGGCGCAGGCAACAAGGCCGATCACAGGGATCGGGCAAAGCGCCGCAGTGAGGTAGCACGCGCACGCGCCGACCGCACCCAGCAGCAGAATTTTTTCTACATGCTTGCCGTATTTCCCGTAAAGAGAGCGACCAAGTCCCAGCATTGCGGAAAATATTGCCACACCGCAGATGTCGCCCCAGATTTTAGGAATACCGAGTGCCATTTCCAGATAGCCCGAGCTCCACTGCGCCATGATACACTCGGAAGCACCGCCGAGGAAGATGGCAAGCACGCACAGCCAGAGCGCGCGGTTTTTAAAGAGCTGAAGCACACCGGATACACGCGTGGGCGTTTCCATTTGCGGGATTTTTACGCCCATAAAGAGGATTGTAGCCACAAGGGGCACAAGTGCAAAAATAAGCGACACGATCTGCCAGTTTTCGTGACCAAGCAATAGTAAAAGCACCGTTGCAGCGATCACAAAGAAGACCACGCCCCACGCGTAGATCGAGTGGAGCTTGCTCAGCTCCCGCTCGGGATCGTCTGCGGGGATCGCCGCGATCACGGGGCTGATCAGTACCTCGCCAAAGCCGCCCGATGCGGAAAAGACGACCGTGCCAAGCACCAGTCCAAGATAGATGTTGCTCGGGAACAAAACGGGTGCGGCGGCGAATAGCGCAAGCCCTATGCAAGCAATCACGGGGGTGAGCTTGACTGCCAAGGGAATGTTGAATTTGTGCGAGAAGAAGGAAAAGATCAGGTCGATCGTAAGCTGGGTGAAAAAGTTGATCAGCACCAAAAGTCCAAGCAGGGAGTAAGAGATGCCGTACAGCTCGCGAAAGGTGAGGAACAGGAGCGGCGCGAGATTGGTGACGACCGACATCGTGACGTTGGTAGCATAGCACGCTGCCTTCAAGCGAGCGAAGCGTTGTGTCATGCCTTTGCCTCCGTCAGCATCCCGTCAAGAATATCCGAAAGTGTGACGAAATCCTGCATTGTAAGACGCTCGCCGCGAATGTCGGGGCGAAGGCCTGCCTGTTCCACGGCGGCGATGCAATCCTCCTTGGAAAGATTGCCAAAGCCCGCCTGCAAGGCGTTGGGCAGCGTCTTGCGGCGTTGCTCAAACGCCACGCGGATGGTCTTGCGGAACAGCTCGTCATTCTTGGGAACGAAGGGCTTTTCATCGTGCAAGCGAATGCGCACCACGGCGGAGTTCACCGAGGGGGGCGGCAGGAAGTCGTGTGCGGGCACGACGAACAATCTTTCTGCCACGCCGTAATAATTCAGTACCGCGGTGATGGCGCCGCAATCCTTGCCGCCCACGGGCGAGCAAAGGCGATCCGCCACCTCGGATTGGATCATCACCGTGATATTGTGGAAGGGAAGACCGCTTTCCAGCAGCTTCATCAGAATGGGCGTGGTGATATAATAGGGAAGGTTGGCGCACACGGACACGCGCCCCTTTTCAAAATAGGGGGCGAGCAGGGCGTCAAGATCCGCCTTCATCACATCCTCGTTGATGACGGTGACGTTGTGAAATTCGTTCAGGGTGTATTTCAGCGCGGGGATGAGGGATTTGTCGATCTCCAGCGCCACCACGTTTTTATAGCGTGCGCAAAGCTCACGTGTGAGCGTACCGATGCCGGGACCGATCTCCAGGATGGTTTCTTCCTCGTTGTCGGTGCAGTAGTCGGCAATATCCTCAACCACACAGCGATTGGTAAGGAAGTTCTGACCGAACTCCTTGCGGAAACGCAGCCCGAACGCCTGCATCACAGAGCGCACCGTTTTTTGATCACATAAATTCATAAAAGTCCTCGCTTTTTTGCGTTATACTCATAATATTATAGCTATCGCGCGCGCAAAAGTCAAGAAAAATCGCCAAAAGGAAAGATTTTTTGAAAAAATATCAAAAAAGGGGTTGCATTTTGAAAAGGAATGTGCTATAATATCATCTGTTGTGGCAATCGCTGCAGCAAATGGAGGCATAGCCCAGATGGTTAGAGCGCATGCTTGACATGCATGAGGTCGTTGGTTCGATTCCAACTGTCTCCACCAACGCAAAAGAACGCGGGTCGAACGGCTCGCGTTCTTTTTTGCGCTTTTGGAAAACAAAGTGGCTTTTGTGTGCGATAAAATGGAAAAAATATGCACAAATTTGGAAAATGTCAATTTAAAAATTAGAAAAACAAAGAAGCGGCACGATTTGTGCCGCTTCTTCTGCTTTTTTATAGTGTTTTGTCATTTTTTGAGGAAATGGTCACGGTAGATGTCGTACATCTCCTCTACGGACAGCACATAGGGGCTATTCACGTAGTTGCCGGCGCCGCTGATGAGCTTCACGCGGCGGTCGATTTCTTCCTCAGTGAAGGAAAGCTCAACGCCGGCAAGCCCGGGTAAAAGTGCCTTCATCAGTTTTGGGGTGGTGCCGACGTGTGCGGCAAAGGCGGCGATACGCTCCTTGCCCACCTGTGTTTTTTCATTATATTCTATATAATCGCCCGCAAATACGGCACAGGCCTTGCCGTGCGGAATACCGTCAAGCAGCGTGATGCTATAACCCATTGGATGCGGGAAGCCCGTGCCCGTCACGGAGATCGCCATACCGGCGGCAGTGGCGGCGGCGAACAGCTGCTCGCGCATCTCGGGGGTGAAGACGGCAGGAGCCTGCGAAAGCACGTCCCAGAGCTCTTTGGCGGCAAAAAGTGCCGCTTGCTCGGAGAAAACGGTGGATTTCGGGGAAAGGTAGCTTTCCAGTGCGTGGGCAAACGCGTCCAGCGCGGTGCTCACGGTGGAGCTGTGTGAAAGAGAATAGGTGTAGCGGGGGTCAACGAAGGCTGCGCACGGCCACGCATCGCTTGCCTTAAAGGTCTTTTTGCGCTCGCCGTCGGGAAGCGTCAGGACACTGTAATAATTGACTTCGCTGCCCGTACCTGCCGTGGTGGGAATGGCGATAATGGGCAGGGTGGGATTTTGGCGCTTTTGTTCGTCATAAATGTCCATCGGCTCGATGCCTTGATTGCTCGCAAAAGCGGCGATCGCCTTTGCGGCGTCCAGCGGAGAGCCGCCACCGATCCCGATCACGAAATCTGCGCCGATCTCGCTTGCCAGCTTTCCGCCCTCAAAACAGGTCAGAAGAGGTGGATTTTCGCGGATTTTGTCAAAAACGGTATAGCCGATGCCAAAGTCCCTCAGAACGGCGGTGACCTCGTCCAACGCGCCGGAAGCCTTTGCCGAATGGGCACCCGTGACAATAAGCGCGTGCTTGCCGAGCGCAATGGCGTTTTTGTTTTTCACCAGCGCGTGCTCGCCGAAAAATACGCGCGTGGGCATATAAAAAGAAGCGTTCATAGGCATTCTCCTTTTGCAAAAATAAGGGTTGTGCCTCTATTGTAACACAAGCGACTGAAAAAGAAAAGAATTTTGCTCAAAAAAATGCAAAAAAACGCATTTACCCCCGTGACGGGGTGCGTTCTGGAGGGAGGCGGGCGTGTTTTTGGCAAGTTTTTTTGCAAATTAAAAAAATATTTAAAAATTTCAAAAAAACTATTTACTTTTCATATTGTTATATGCTATAATGAGTTATAAAAATCGCGCACGGCGCGTGGGATCGAGCGTCTATCGCTCTCCTTTCTTTGACCTTGACCGCAGGTAGACGTGGCGGTGCAACAAAAGTAAGTTTGATGATTTCGGCATTTTTTGCCATGACGCGGCACGTATTTCGGTGCTTTGATATGAGGATTTTGAAATGAAAGAATTTTTTGATCGGCTGTTTTCCAGCAGCTTCTCTTTTGAATATTTTGTGGGTCCCTTCCGTGATTTTGCCTGGCGCGACGCCCTGGATATCGCCCTTCTGGCAGCACTCTTTTTCGCCCTGTTCCGTTTTGTGCGCGAAAGACGCGCCAGTCGTATTTTATGGGGCTTAGGGCTTCTGGTCGGCGCGTATGCCGTGGCAGAGCTGTTTGATTTCTATGGATTGCGCTATTTGTTCGGCTCCTTCTTCGGCTACGGTCTTGTGGCACTGGTGGTGATCTTCCAGCCCGAGATCCGCTCGGTGGTCGAGCGACTTGGCTCCACCTCCTTCCGCAACATAAAGGGCATCAGAGCCGAGGCAAGAAGCCGCTCGGCACTGACCGCTGCCGGGCTTGACGAAATTGTTCTGGCGGTGAAGCATATGTCCTTCTCCAAAACGGGCGCCATTATTGCGATCGAGCGCTCGATCAAGATCGGTGAGTATGCGCAAAGCGGCACAAGATTGAACGCTGACATCAGCGCGCGCCTTCTGCAGACGATCTTCTTCAATATGACCCCTTTGCACGACGGTGCGGTCATTATTCGTGAAGGACATGTTTTTGCTGCCGGATGCAACCTGCCACTGACGCAGAATACCGAGCCTATTAAGGATCTTGGAACCCGTCACCGCGCCGCCGTTGGCGCTTCGGAGGATAGCGATGCCGTCATCATTATCGTGTCCGAGCAGACGGGCATCATCTCGCTTGCCGTTGGCGGCGAGCTGTATCGCAACTTTACTTCGGTTTCCCTGCGCCGCAAGCTCGGCGAGCTTCTCGGTATGCAGAGAAACGCACAACAACGTAACGAGGAACTGTAATGAACGATAAAGAAATTTTGTTGGAAAAAGACGCAGAGCAAGCGCAAGGCGCGCGTGCATCGCACCATACTGTGTATGGTACGATCATTGCCGCGTTGGTCTGCATTTTATTGGCGCTTGTGGTCTGGGTCGGCGTGATGAATACGCAGGATACCGACTATATTCCCGTCCGCATCGTGGCTCCCGAAGGGTACGAATGCACCCTTTCCGTGGATGGCGTAGAGGTAGAGGGAAAGGTTTGCGATCTGCGTAATCTTGACGAGCTTGTGATCACGCTGAGCGCAGAAGACGCCCTGTACGTACTGGGTGCCTTGGGTGGCTCTGCTTCTGTGAACGAGGCGCTTTTGCAGCTTCCGAACGGTGTATACGTGACCCGCGAGTTCAGCGCAGTCCTTACCGTAAAGGCGAAGTAAGATGCAAGGAAAAATTGATGCACTTCTCTTGTCGGATATCCGCATCCCGTTTGATGCCCCCGATGAGGAAGCCCTGAAAATTGCACAGAAAAAGCTGAAGTCCGCGCGTCTTGACGCGCGGCTTCGTTTTCGCTTATACAAAAAATCGCTGGATGCACGTCGCAAGCAGGCAATGCTGAAGGTCTGCTCGGTGCTTGCCACAAGCGAGGAGCCGATCCGCGTGAGCGCGCAAACCCTGCAAAAGCTGGGAGCACGCCCCTTTTGCTATGCGGTGCCGGAGGTGTCGTTTGGTGCGGAGCCGTTGGAAAAAAGACCGCTTGTGGTGGGTATGGGTCCCGCGGGTCTTTTTGCTGCACTGATGCTGGCAGAGCAGGGCTATGCCCCCATTATCATCGACCGCGGGGATGACGTTTCTTTACGCGCGCGTGCAGTAGCGCGCTTCAGCGCGCGCGGGGAGATGGATGTTGAAAGCAATATTCAGTTCGGCGCGGGCGGTGCCGGCACCTTCTCGGACGGCAAGCTTGTCACGCGCGTGAATGATCCGCTTTGTAACTACGTGCTTTCTCGTCTGGTGGAATTCGGTGCACCTGCCGAGATCGAACAAAAGCAGAAGCCCCATGTGGGCACGGATATTTTGCGCGAGGTCGTGCAGAACGTTCTGAACCGCATTGAAGCGCTTGGCGGCACTGTCAGGTACCGCACGAAATTAGAGGATTTTACCCCTACCGCACAGGGTGTGCGTGTGCGCACCTCGCAAGGGGAGCTTGAGGCAGGCGTGGTGCTGTTGGCAATCGGGCACAGCGCACGTGACACCTTTGAAATGCTTATCCGCAAGGGTATGATGATCGAGCCCAAGCCCTTTTCCGTGGGTGTGCGTATCGAGCATCTGCGCGAGGATATTGACCGTGCGCTTTACGGTGATCTTGCGGGACATCCCGCACTTGGTCCCGGGGAATACGCGCTGTCAGATACGACGGGAGCGCGCGGTGTTTACACCTTCTGTATGTGCCCCGGCGGCGAGATCGTTGCAGCGGCGTCCGAGGAGGGTGGCGTTGTGGTCAACGGCATGAGCTATCACGCGCGTGACGGAAGAAATTCCAATGCGGCGGTAGCGGTTTCGGTGAGCCCCGCAGACGTGGGCGGCACCGTGCAGGGCGCCATTGATTTTCAGCGTGCGATCGAGCGCGCTGCCTATCGCGCAGGCGGTGGAGATTACTTTGCCCCCGTGCAGACGGTGGGAGATTTCCTTGCGGGGAAGTGGGGAAGCGAGCCCTCTCGCATTCTGCCCACCTATGGAGGCGGTCGTGTGCGTACAGCCGATATGCACGAGGTTTTACCCGCCTTCGTGTGCGACACGCTGGCGCAAGGACTTGTTTCGTTTGATAAAAAGCTTCGCGGCTATGCCGCGCCCGATGCAGTGCTGACGGGCGTGGAGAGCCGTACCTCGTCCCCTGTGCGCATTCTGCGCGGCGCGGACGGAACAGCCCCTACATACGCGCGACTTTACCCGGTGGGGGAGGGCGCAGGCTATGCGGGCGGCATTACCAGCGCGGCTCTGGATGGGCTGCGCGCAGCGCTTGCCGTGATGGCGCGCTACCGCAAACCAAAGGAAGGAAACGTGTGATGGAACAAAGACGAAAGGAAAAAATATGGGTGCTGCGCGAGGATCACACCGCACCTGAAAGCGAGATCCTGGCGCTTCAGGAGCAGACGGGATTTTCGCTTGTTTGCGCGCGCCTGCTGTATCACCGCGGTCTGCGTACCGCCGAGGCGGTAAAGCGCTTTCTTTGCTGCGAGGATACAGCCTTTCACAGTCCCTTTTTGCTCAAGGACGTCGTGCCCGCCGTGGCACGCATCCGCGCGGCACTTGCGAATAAGGAAAAAATCGTAATTTATGGTGACTACGACGTGGATGGCGTGACCTCTGTGAGTATGCTTTACCTGTACCTCACGGGTATGGGCGGCGACGTGGGATATTATATCCCCAGCCGCTCTGGCGAGGGCTACGGCTTGTCCCGTACTGCGCTGGATAAGCTGCAATCCGACGGTGTCAGCCTTGTGATCACGGTGGATACGGGCATCACGGCTTGTGAAGAGGCGGAATACGCCAAAGAGATCGGCATTGATATGGTCATCACCGACCACCACGAATGCCGTGCCACTTTGCCCGATGCTGTGGCTGTGGTTAATCCTCATCGCCCCGACTGTCCCTATCCCTTCAAGGAGCTGGCGGGCGTCGGCGTGGTGTTCAAGCTGATTGCCGCCTTTGAGGCGACGCTTGGCGCGGAAAAGGGAGAAGCGGAGATCGAGGGCGTACGCCGCGTGGCGGCGCGCTTTGCCGATCTTGTTGCCATCGGTACGATCGCGGACGTGATGCCGATCACGGACGAAAACAGACTGATCGTGACGCTTGGCTTGCGCCAGATCGAGCGCACCGAGCGCGTGGGACTTGCCGCGCTTCTGGATAAAGCCTCTGCGGGTGCGAGCGGTAAGCCGCAAAGACGCCGCAAGATCACCTCTACCTTTATCGGCTTCGGCGTGGCACCCCGCATCAACGCGGCGGGCAGAATGAGCGAGGCGAAGATTGCCGTAGAGCTGCTTCTGGCAAAGACTGCCGAGGAGGCGGACCGTATGGCTGCCGAGCTGTGTGAGATCAACAGTCTGCGCCAAAGCGAGGAGAATACCATCGCCGAGCAGGCATATCGCCGTATTGAGGAGGAGTTTGATCCCGACACCACGCGCGTGTTGGTGCTGGAGGACGACCACTGGCGTCAGGGCATCATCGGTATCGTGTGCTCGCGCATTACCGAGCGCTATGGCTTGCCCTCTATTCTGGTATCCTTTGACGGTGCCACCACAGGGTTTGACAGCCCTGACGATCAGGGCAAGGGCTCGGGTAGAAGTGTGAAGGGAATGAACCTTGTCGAGGCGCTGACCGCCTGCGAGGATCTTCTTGTAAAATTCGGTGGACACGAGCTGGCGGCAGGACTTACCATCCGCCGCGATAAGCTGGATGAATTCCGCGCGCGCATCAATGCGCACGCGGCAAAGTGCCTGCCCGACGGCGGCGTCTGCGCCCAGGTAGAGGCTGATCTTGAGCTGGACGTTCGTGACGTCAGCATTCCGCTTGCCGAGGAGCTTTCCCGCATGGAGCCCTTTGGCGTTGCCAATCCTGTGCCGCAGTTTATTCTGCGGGATCTTGTGCTGGAGCGCGTCAGCGAGCTTGGCGGCGGCAAGCATCTCAAGCTGCAGGTGGGGAAGGGCGGTATCAGCCACACGGCGATGTTGTTTTCCACGCCCCGCTCCCGTTTCCCGTACGTGGAGGGGGATCGTGTCGATCTGCTTTGTACGGTGGATATCAACGAATTCCGCGACATCCGCACGGTGCAGCTGATCGTGCAGGATTTCAAGCCCTCGCAATGCTATGAGAGTGAATGTAACGAACACATCGCGCGTTACCGTGAGGTGCGTGCCGGCGCTGAATTCTCCGCTTCCGAGGATCTTATCCCCGCACGCGAGGATTTTGCGCACGTCTATACCGCGCTGCGCCGTGAATTCCGTCAGGGAAAGGATATTTTCACGGAGCGTGCCCTTTTGCCGATGCTGAATGCGGGTGCACCGCATCCCATCAACTACGGCAAGATGAAATACATTCTGGAGATCTTCCACGAGCTGAAGATCTGTGGCGTGGAGGAGATCGAGGAAGGTGTTTACCGCTTCGATATCTACTTCAACGCATCCAAAACGAACATTGAGAAGTCTTATCTTCTCAAGAAGCTGAAAAGTCAATGTAAGGCGTGAAAGGAGAGGTAATATGTCACAGGAAATACAAACTGCGGCTACGGCAGAGGCGCACCTTTTCGGCGCGCTTGCAGCTTCGTCCAATCACTATAACTTAGAAAAGATCCGCGCGGCGTATGAGTATGCTGCGATGCTGCACGAGGGGCAGATGCGCCAGAGCGGCGAGCCCTATATTTCCCATCCCCTTGCGGTGGCGCAGATCGTGGTTTCTCTCGGCCTTGACACCGACTCGATCTGTGCGGCACTCTTGCACGATACCGTGGAGGATTGCGCCGACAAGACCAACTTAAAGGAGCTGGAAAAGCGCTTCGGTGCCGATGTGGCATTGATCGTGGACGGCCTTACCAAAATCGTGTTTTTACAGGTCGAGGACAAGGAAGAAAGCCACATTGAAACCCTTAGAAAGATGCTGCTTGCGATGGCGCGCGACGTGCGCGTGATCTTCATCAAGCTTTGCGACCGCCTGCACAATATGCGCACGCTGGACGCGAAATCCGAGGAAAAGCAGCGCATCACCGCGCTGGAAACGATGCACGTGTACGCCCCGCTTGCGCACCGTCTTGGTATCCAGCGTATCAAGCAGGAGCTGGAGAATATCAGCTTGCGCTATCTTGACCCCTACGGCTATAAGGAGGTCAAGGACGACGTGGAGGCTAAATACGGCCGCCACACCGACTTTGTGGAGCATATCCGCAAGGAGGTCGGCGACAAGATGCGCGAGAACAACATTGACTTCACCCTGGAGGGGCGCATCAAATCGGTATACAGCATCTACAAGAAGATGTATACGCAAAACAAGAGCTTTGACGAGATCTATGACTTTTACGCGCTGCGTATCATCGTGGATAACGAGCTGGAGTGCTATACCGCGCTTGGTCTTATTCACGAGATGTATAACTCGATGCCCGGTCGCTTCAAGGACTATATCTCCACGCCCAAGCCCAACCTTTACCGCTCTCTGCACACCACGGTCATCGGCCGCTACGGTATCCCCTTTGAGGTGCAGATCCGTACGCGCGAGATGCACCGCGTGGCAGAATACGGAATCGCCGCGCACTGGAAATACAAGTCGGGTGCCGAGGGTAAGGCGGAGATGGACAAGAAGCTGGAGTGGGTTTCGCGCCTCATCGAAAGCGAGGGCGAAACGCGCGATCCCGACGAGTTCATGAACGTGTTTAAGACCGACGTGTTCCAGGACGAAACCTTCGTATTTACCCCCAAGGGCGACGTGATCACGCTGCCGCAGGGCGCTACGGTCATTGACTTCGCCTACGCCATTCACTCGGCGGTGGGCAACAAGATGGTGGGCGCCAAGATCAACGGTATGATCGTGTCCATCGACCGCGTGCCCAACAGCGGCGAGATCGTGGAGATCATCACCTCCAACTCCTGTAAGGGTCCCAGCCGCGACTGGCTGAACATCGTCAAGACGGGCGGCGCGCGCGCCAAGATCCGTCAGTGGTTCAAAAAGGAAAAGCGCGACGAAAACATCGTGGTCGGGCGTTCTGCGATCGAGCTGGAGTGCAAGAAATTCGGTCGTCCCGCCACGGAAACTCAACGCGCCGAGATCGTTGGCGCACTTGCCGCACGCGCGGGCTTTGCCAGCGCCGAGGATCTGTATAACACCATCGGCTTCGGCGGCGTGACCGTGTCCAAGCTTGCCACGCGTCTTCGCGAGGAGTTTGACAAGGTGGTGCGCCCCGAGGAAAAGGAGCAGGCACCCAAGCCGTTGGAGGTCGAGGATATCCGCGTAGCACCTACGCCCCGCCATATCAAGCACAACAGCGGTATCGTGGTGGACGGCGCGCACGGCTGTGCGGTCAAGTTCGCCAAGTGCTGCAATCCGCTGCCGGGTGATAACGTCATCGGCTTTATCACCAAGGGCTTCGGTATCTCCATTCACAAGGTAGAGTGTCCCAACGTAGAAGAGGGCATGAAGAAAACCGAGAACGCCGACCGCTGGGTCGAGGCGCACTGGGAGAACGGCGGCAAGGGACGCGAGAACGACGTGTACGAGGCACTCGTGCAGATCCACGCGTTCAGCAGCCTGACCATTCTTGCCGAGATCACGATGGCGCTTGCTGATATGAAGGTGCTGCTTTTGCAGATCAACACCCAGAAGAAAAACGACGGTCAGATGATCATCAACCTCAAGATCAGCTGTAAGAACGTGGATCACTATCACTCTATCGTGGCTCGCCTTAAGGGCTTGCGTGACGTGATTGCGATCGACAGAGGTTACTCGTGATCGCCGTCTTGCAACGCGCTTCGCGCGCCGCGGTTGAGGTGGAAGGGCGCGTGGTCGGCGAGATCGGCAAGGGGCTCCTCATTCTCCTCGGTGTTGCCGAAGGGGATACGGAAAGGGAAGCCGAGATGCTTGCCGCAAAGATCCTGAAGTGCCGCATTTTTGAGGACGAGCAGGGTAAGATGAACCGCAGCGTCACCGACATCGGCGGCGGCGCGCTCGTTGTATCGAATTTCACCCTGCTTGCTAACTATCGCCGCGGCAACCGCCCCGATTTTATGGGGGCTGCCGCGTCTGCTCGCGCCAACGAGCTTTACGGGTATTTTACCGATCTTTTGCGTCGCGAGCTTTCGCTTGTGCAGACGGGTGAGTTCGGTGCCGAGATGCAGGTGGGGCTTACGGGTGACGGTCCCATCACCATTGTGATGAATACCGATGTGTTAAAACAATCGAAGAAGGAGAGCTGAAAATGAAGCTCTATGTAACTGGCAACGTCAACGAGTATTACGTGCAGACGTTGTGTATGATATTTTTCCCCGGCGAAAAGTTTTCCGGCGAGGAAGAGCCGGGCGCGCCCGTGATGTGGATGGACGTGACCGAGACCGAAACCGAGGTCAGCGCCACCGCGCGCCTGCAATACCGCGGCAAGGAAACGAACGCCACGAAGATCTATGCCTTTGACGAAGAGAATACCGCAGACCGTACGCGTAAAATCGCCGTGGGGCACGCCGTGCTTTCCTCGGCGGGCGAGATGATGCATTACCGTCCGTCCTGGGGTATGCTGACAGGTGTGCGCCCCTCCAAGGTCGCAACCGAGATGCTGCTCAAGGGTATGAGCAAAACGCAGGTGCGCAAAAAGCTTGCCTCGCAGTATCAGGTGCTGACCAAAAAGGCAGCACTTGCCACCGACGTGGCGATCCGCGAACAAAAGATCATCGGTACGCCCGACAAGAAGGATTGCAGTGTGTATATCTCGATCCCGTTCTGTCCCACGCGCTGCACCTACTGCTCGTTCGTATCTTATACATCCAAGCGATTGCTGTCGCTGATCCCCGACTATCTGACTTTGCTTTGCCGTGAGGTCAGACAAAAGTTTGCCACTATCAAGGAGCTGGGATTGCGCGTGCTGACTGTCTATATCGGCGGCGGTACGCCCACCATTCTTACCGAGGAGCAGCTGGAAACGCTGCTTTCTACGGTGGCAGAGTGCACAGACGTGACGGTGTTGCAGGAATATACGCTGGAGTCGGGACGTCCCGATACCATCACGAAGAGGAAGATGGAGATCGCCAAGAAATACGGCGTCACGCGCGTGTGCGTCAATCCGCAAACCCTGTGCGACGAGGTGTTAAAGGGCGTGGGCAGATGCCATTCTGCGGAGGATTTCCGCCGCTCCTATAATATTGCACGCGAGGCAGGCATAGATTGTATCAATACCGATCTCATTGTCGGTCTGCCGGGTGATACCTACGAAAACTTCTGTGAAAGCTATGATGAGATCCTGCGCCTTGCGCCGGAGAACATCACGGTGCATACCTTCTGCGTGAAAAAATCCGCAGAGATCCTGCGAGAGGGCAAGCGCGTTTATAATCTGCGCGGCGGTGACGCCGGCAAGTGCGTGGACTACTCGCAGATCACCGCCGCGGCGGCGGGATATGCACCCTACTATATGTACCGCCAGAAGAATATGGTGGGCAACTATGAAAACGTGGGCTTTGCCAAGGAAGGGAAGGAGTGCCTTTACAACATCTATATGATGGAGGAGGTGCACTCGATCTTTGCCGCAGGCGCGGGTGCTGTCACCAAGCTGGTGGATTATGCCGCACCGCAAAGCGGGGAAAAGTCCTTTATCAAGCGTCTGTTCAACCCCAAATATCCTTACGAGTATCTGGAGTCGGACGGGGGCGTATCACAGGCCGAGGAGATCGCACAATTTTACGGGGAGCGTGATCTGTAATCTCCCCTGATAAGGGGTGATGCGATTTGTCGCGCGAAGCGGCTGCTCCCGGGCAAAAAAAGCTGTTACGGGGCGTGCTGGTCTTGATGCCGGCCGCCCTGTTTTCAAAGGTCGTCGGGATGTTCTACAAAATCCCGCTTTTGTTCATCGTGGGCGTGGAGGGCATGGCGTATTTCCTTGCCGCCTATCACGTGTATTCGCTGTTGTTCGTTTTGTCTGCTACGGGCTTGCCCACGGCGCTTTCGTTGCAGATTTCCCGTGCGCTTGCGCGCGGGGAGATGCGTGCCACGGGACGGATTTTCCGCGTGGCATTGGTATTGTTTCTTTCGCTGGGGCTTGCGGGCAGCACGTATCTTTTTCTCGCCGCCGCGCCACTTGCCGAAAGGCTTTCTATGAAGGACGCCTCAGCGGCGCTTGCGGCGATTGCGCCCTCGCTTGCTCTGGCTGCCTTTATCGGGGCGGGGAAGGGGTATTTCCAAGGGCACAGCCGTATGGGACCCACTGCCCTTTGCGAGGTACTGGAGGCGGCGGGAAAGCTCTGCTTCGGGCTTGGATTTGCCTTGTGGGCAAAGCACCTGGGATATGCGGCATCTATCGTTGCCGCATACGCCGTATTCGGCATCACGGCGGGGATGGCGCTCTCGGCACTGTCACTGGTCGTGCCGCTTTGCTTGTCGCTGTTTAAAGAGCGAAAAACGCGCGTGGGAACACTACCCCCGCGCCGCCTTGTGCTTTCCGAGCTTTTACGCGTGGGCTTTCCCATCACCTTGGGTGCCTGTGTGATGAGTGCGGTCAGCTTGCTTGATACCGTGTTGATTTCCGCGCGCTTGCAGCACGCAGGCTTTCCCGCCGAGGTCGCCAACGCGATGTACAGCAGCTACGGTAATCTTGCCATTCCGCTGTATAATCTGGTACCCGCCCTGCTCGCACCCGTGACCCTGGCGTTGATGCCTTTGCTTGGTGGCGCGGTGACGGGGAAGGATACAGATGGGGCGCGCGCCGCGCTCTCGAGTGCCATACGGATCAGCACACTTGCGGGCATCCCCGCCTCGCTTGGTCTTTGCGTGTTTGCAAAGCCCTTGCTGTCGCTGATTTTTGCGGGGCAGGATCAAGCCATCCTTGTGGCAGCGCCGCTTTTATCGGTGCTGGCGCTTTCGGTGCTGCCCGCCGTCTTGATCGCGGTGCTCGGGGGCGCTCTGCAAGCCACGGGACATACGCTTTTGCCTGTACTGGCAACGGGTGTGGGCGCCACCGTCAAGTTACTTTGTGAGAGCATATTGCTGGAGCTGCCGGGGGTGTATCTGCACGGTGCACCGATCAGCACGCTTTGCTGTACGCTTACGGTGCTTTTGATCGAGTGGATCGCACTTTCCCGCGTGTTGCCGTTTCCGGTCATTGTGCCGCGCGACTTGTTCCGTCCGCTTTTTGCCACGTTGCCCGCTATGCTGCTTGGCATAGGGCTTTATCGCGTGCTGTCCTTGTACGCGGGGGAAGGCGCTTGGGTGATGCTTCCCGTATTTTTTGCGGTGGGCGCTGTGGTGCTGTTTTTTGCGCTGCTGTTCGGTGCGGTGGAAAAAAACGATCTTCTTACACTTCCCGCAGGGGATAAGATCTGTACTTGCTTGGAAAAATGTAAATTGTTGAAATAGAGGTTGTACAAATGGATACGAAGGAAAAAATCAAGGAAATTCTGCAAAAAAATGCATACGATGCAAGGGATCTTGCCAAGATAGTAGAGATCCTGCGTGCCCCGGGCGGTTGCCCGTGGGATCGCGAGCAGACGCACGAGAGCATCCGCACCGATTTTATCGAGGAGACCTACGAGGTGATCGAGGCAATCGACAAGAAGGATCCCGCTCTTTTGCGTGAGGAGCTGGGCGACGTGCTGTTGCAGGTCGCGATGCACGCCGAAATGGAGCGCGAGGAGGGCAGATGTACCTTTGACGATATCGCAAACGACATTTGTCAGAAGATGATCCACCGTCACCCTCACGTCTTTGGTGACGTGAAGGTACAAACCAGCGCCGAGGTGCTATCCAACTGGGAAGTGATCAAAAGCGAGGAAAAGAAGCGCGAGAGCGTCACGGATAAGCTCACCGCCATTCCGCGCCAGTTTCCTGCGTTGATGCGCGCTCAGAAGGTGGGCAAAAAGGCGTCGGTGCTGGACTTTCCGGATGCCGAAAGCGTTGCCAAAAAGGTGGAGGAGGAGCTTGCCGAGGTGCGTGCCGCAATGGTAACGGGGGATGAGGCGCAGATTACCGAGGAGATGGGAGATCTGCTGCTTACGGTCGTGAGCCTTGCAAGAAAGCTGCACGTCAATGCCGAGCTGGCGCTCACCGCCGCGACCGACAAATTTATTGCGCGTTTTGCTGCCGTCGAAGAGGCCGTAAATGCAGACGGCAAGCACTTTGAGGAGCTTTCCGACGAGGAATTGGATGTTTTTTGGCAAAAATGCAAAAAAATCATCAAAAAGTGAGTGAAAGGCGCAAAAAAACTCCAAAAAACTATTGATTTTTTGCGAACAATATGTTAAAATGTAACCAACGAAGGGAAATTAACCCGTTTCCTATCGTATAAAATCACGAAAGGAAGTATAATCCTATGAACAAAGCAGAACTGATCCAGGCCGTTGCAGCGAAGAGCGGTCTTTCTAAGAAGGACGCAGAGGTAGCACTTGCTGCCGTTATCGACTCCATCACCGACGCCCTCAAGGCTGGTGAGAAGGTTTCCCTTGTCGGCTTTGGTAACTTTGTTGTGAAGGCACGCGCTGCCCGTACCGGCAAGAACCCCCAGACCGGCGAGACAATTGAGATCGCTGCCAGCAAGGCTCCTGCATTCGTAGCAGGCAAGGCCCTGAAGGACGCCATTCAGTAAGAAAAACAAAACGCCGCGGGGTTTTGACCCCGCCGTTTTTTTGGAGTAAAAAATGAGATTAGATAAGTATTTGAAGGTTTCCCGTATCATCAAGCGCCGCACCGTCGCAAACGAGGCGTGTGACGCCTCCCGTATCACCGTCAACGGTCGCCCCGCAAAGGCGTCCTACGACGTAAAGGAAAACGATATCATTGAGGTTGGATTTGGTGGACGCACTCTCAAGGTGCGTGTGCTTTCGGTTAAGGAAATCGTGGGTAAGGCAGACGCCGCCGCGCTTTACGAGGTCATCGAATAAAATCCATCCCCCTTGCATATAGTGTAGCAAAAACGCAAGGGGGCAGAGTATGGCGGACAAAGCATTACAGGAAAGCAAAAAGCACACCCTATCCCTTCTCGCGCGCACGCAGGCAAGCATCGCGGGCGTGACGCAGGTGGATAGCTTTGACGAGCATTGTGTGATCCTGAAAACCGATTGCGGGGAAATGACCGTAGAGGGTGAGGAGCTGCACGTGGGCACGCTGGATATTGTTAAGGGAGAGGTCGAAATCACGGGGCGCATTTGTGCTGTCTGTTACAGTGATACCACTCCCGCCAAGCGCGGTCTGCGGGCAAGGCTTTTCGGCTGATGGAAATCTATCCGCCCACACAAGCCGAAATGTTCCTGGCGGTTTTTGCGCTGGGGCTTGGTGCGGGGCTGTTCCGTCAGCTTTTATTGGCGCTGCGCACCGTGCTTGGGGCATACTTACCGCCGGAGCGTATGCGTGCGCTCTACGAGCGCCCCTTGCCGCTTTTGCGCCGTCCTGTGGGCTTTCCCAGACACCGCGCGCGCAGGGGCTGGTGCTTTGCAGTGGCTTTTGGTGGCGACCTCTTTTTTTGTCTTAGCTGTACGTGTGCATTGCTGCTTTTGCTGTATGACTATAACGAGGGTGCGTGGCGCATTTCCGTTCCCGTGCTCTTTTTACTTGGATTAGCATTTTTTCGTGTGGGAACAGCTCGCTTGTTCGCACGGATGAACGAGCTTTTCGCCTACGGACTTTCGGTGCTGCTTTTTTATGCGCGCGCGGGGGCTTTCTTTCCCGTGCGTAAGGTGGCATCGCTCGCGATGCGCTTTTTGCTTTGTCCTATAAAGAAGGGCGTACAAGCGCTCTGTCAAAGACGGCGCAAGCAGGTGTCCGAACGCCTGTGCCGCGCACAGCTTGCCCTCGCATCGCGTGGGCTGATCGTTCAAGAAAGGAAGACGTATTATGTCAAAAAAGAGGATCACGCCACTGCAATGGATCATCCGAATTCTGATCGTGCTGCTGTTTTGCACGGCTCTGGTCGTAGGCTTTGGCCGCTTGCTCGAATGGAACGAGCTGGAAAGACAAAAAGAAGAGCTTGAAAAACAAAAAGAGGAAATGCAGCAATCGGAATGATTTTTGCATAAAATCCCCCTGAAATGCAAAAACTGGTATCAAGCAATTTGGAAGGGGGGAACAATATGTCTTATTTGCTCAGCGATCTGGTCGGACACAAGTGCCTGGTGCGAACAGACAGCGACGAGTATCTTTCCGGCAGTCCCGAGCTGCCCTGCCGTGTGACGGGGGCGGACGAGGAATGGCTTCGTGTGACCTTTGTGGACGAGGCGGGGGAAAGAATGTCGCGTATGGCACGCATCGACGATCTTTGCGACATTTTGATTTACGAGGAATAAAACAAGGGGGATCATTGATCCCCCTTGTTTTATTTTATATTGTCTAAGATCAGCTCTGCTGTTTGTGCGATGCGTGCGCGCTCTTCGTCGGTTGCCGTGCGCAAGGGGTGCTTTTTCGGTAAGCCCCAGATCCCGAAAAGGCGCGGCTCCAGCCACTGACCGTCCTCGGTGCAGGTAAACACCCCGCGCAAGGTTGAAAGGCAGGCCTTTTTCGGCTTCATAAAGATCAGCTTCATCGGGTATTTGATCAGGGCGTAGATCGGCTTTGGATAGTGCGATGTAATGCCTGTAAAGCTGATGCCGGGGTGCGTGATGGAAAGAGAAACGTCCCGTTCATCCTTGAAAAGCTCGGCGAGGGCATAGGTGAGATAGCGCTTGGCGTTGCCGTAAACAAGCGACGCACGTTTTTTCGCGGAAAAATCCACGTCCTCGGGATCGGATTTCGCGTAATTGTGCGCGATGCTGCTGACGATCACCACACGCCCCTGTCGCGTGCGCAGATGCGGCATCAATCGGCGGATGAGATAGTAAGGGGAAACAAAGTTGATCTGAAAGACGTTGTCAAGCCCCGTATCGCATTTGTGGCGGGGAATGGCGTAGGCACCCGCATTGTGAATAAATATGTGAATTTGGCGCGTGCAGAGGTCGTCAGCAGCCTTTTTCACGCTCTCTATACTTTCCAGATCCGCGGTGATGCAGCTTACCGTGATGGCAGGGAACTGTGAAAGCAGCTCGTCGCGAAACGCCGCCGAGCGCACGGGATTGCGATCCACCAGGATCAGCGATGCGCCAAGCTGCGCAAGATAGTGACAAAGTGCGCGCCCCAGAGCTCCTGTCGAGCCTGTGATCGCTACCGTTTTGTCCTTTAGCGAAGAAGTGTTTTTCAAAAGCCATTTTTTAACCGCCATTTTGTCACCTCATTTCCGATAATTCTATTATAATATTTATTGCGTATATTTGCAAGTGAAAAATAAAAAGAGGCAGTAAAGCTGCCTCTTTTTATCAGACGAGAATGACACCCTCGATAAAGATCTTTATGCCGATGGCAATGAGGATCACGCCACCGAAGACAGACGCCTTTTGCTCCAGCTTGGTGCCGAATTTCTTGCCGATCACCACGCCTGCGGCACAGATGCCGAAGGTCAGCACACCGATCACAAGGCACGCCACAAGCGCTTGGAGCCAGTTGTAATCCGAGATGGTGAAGCCTACGGAAAGTGCATCAATCGAGGTGGCAACGCCCTGTACGATCAGGGCGCCGAAGCTAAGATAGGTAACGGGACACTCGCATACGGTAACGGTGTCACCCTCAGGCGTTTCTACCTCCTCGCATTTGCAGGGGCGCAGTCCCTCCCAAAGCATCTTGCCGCCGATATAGAGCAGCAGAGCCAGTGCGATGAAGGGAATAAAGGGCTGAATGACGCTGAAATAGCTGGCTGCCGTGGAAACGAAGAACCAGCCGATCATCGGCATGGCAAACTGGAAAAGGGCGAATACGCCTGCCAAAAGGCAAATGCGTCGGCGTCGCATCGACGGCTCGTGCAGACCGTCTGCCAGGGACATAGAGAAGGCGTCCATAGCAAGTCCTGCGCCAAGCCCTGCGGCTGTGAGAAGGAGCTCAAAAGTGATCATAATTTACCTCTTACAAGATATCACGGCAAGCGCAAACGCGCTTGCCGTGAATGTTTTTACTTTTGCTCGTGATGCTTGATGAAGCCGCAAAGCTTTGCGAATTCCATCACGAAAAGGGGAACGAAAATCAGACCCACGCCGATCAGGTACTGCTGCCAGGTCAGATATACCAGATTGAAGATGTCCTGCACGCCGGGCACGAACAGCACGAATGCCATCAGTGCGGTGGAGGCAAGAGCGGCAAGGTTGAGATTTCTGTTCTTGAACGGGCCGATCTTAAACAGCGAATGCTCGGAGCGCATGTTGTACGCCTGTACGATCTGGCAAAGTGCAAGCACCATGAATGCCAGCGTCTGACCGCCCATCAGGTTAAGCTCGTGTGCCTCGTCAAGCAGAACGCCGTCGAACATATGAACGAGTTCCAGACCGGTACCAACCCAGAATGCGATCAGGGTGAGCAGTGCGAACATTACGCCCTGAATGGCAACGCGTACACCGAGACCGTGGGCGAAGATACCCTCGTCCTTGGGCTTGGGCTTGCGGTCCATGACGTCCTTTTCCACGGCTTCCATACCAAGCGCGATAGCGGGCAGGGAGTCGGTGACAAGGTTGATCCAGAGCAGCTGCATGGAAAGCAGGGGAGAGGTGTGCCACATCAGCATGGCGAAGAATACGGTGAAGACCTCACCGATGTTGGTGCTGAGCAGGAAGCCAACCACCTTCTTGATGTTGGCGTAGATGCCGCGACCTTCCTCAACAGCGTCCACGATGGTGGCGAAGTTGTCGTCGGTCAGCGTCATATCGGAGGCACCCTTTGCAACGTCGGTACCGGTGATACCCATAGCACAGCCGATATCAGCTGCCTTGAGTGCGGGAGCGTCATTCACGCCGTCACCCGTCATCGAAACGACCTGGCCCTTGCGCTGCCATGCCTTGACGATGCGGATCTTGTTCTCGGGGGATACGCGGGCGTAAACGGAAATATCTGCAACCACGGCGTCAAGCTCGTCGTCACTCATGGCGTCAAGCTCTGCACCCGTGATGGCGCGGTCGCCCTCAACCAGGATACCCAGATCCTTGGCAATGGCGGAAGCGGTGACAACGTGGTCACCCGTGATCATCACAACCTTGATGCCTGCGCGGCGGCAAACAGCCACGGCATCGCGTGCCTCGGGACGGGGCGGGTCGATCATACCGACCAGACCCATAAAGGTAAGACCGCTCTCCAGCTCCTCAGAGGTGGGAACTTCGGGAACTGCGTCGATTTCCTTGTAAGCAACAGCCAGTACGCGAAGGGCGTCGGAGCTCATCTCGTTGGTCACGCGCTTGGCGGCCTCAAGGTCGCCCTTCACGCAGCGGGTAGCCATCATATCGAAAGCACCCTTGACGATAACGATCTTCTTGCCGTCGATCACGTTGACGGTGGACATCAGCTTACGGTCAGAGTCGAAGGGGATCTCGGCAAGACGGGGGAACTGTGCGTTGAGCGCGTCCTTCTCGAAGCCGTTCTTGTGAGAAGCCACCACGATGGCGGTCTCGGTGGGGTCGCCGATGTGCTGCTCGCCCTCGGCGGTGAAGTTGACCGAGCCGTCGCAGCAAAGCGTGCCGTAGTTGAGCAGCTTGCGGATAGCCTCGGAGTTGTTGGCAGAGATCGCCTCGATCTCGCCACCGTCCACGTACGCCTTGGTCAGCGTCATGCGGTTCTGGGTGAGGGTACCGGTCTTATCCGAGCAGATGACGGATGCGCCGCCCAGCGTTTCCACAGCGGGCAGACGGCGGATAAGCGCGTTCTTCTTAACCATGCGCTGTACGCCGATGGAAAGCACGATCGTCACGATCGCGGGCAGACCCTCGGGAATAGCGGAAACGGCAAGAGAAACGGCGGTCATAAACAGATGAAGGATCTCAAGGCCGTTGAGAAGACCGACCACGAAAATGACGGCACAAGCAGCCAGAGCCATAAAGCCAAGGTACTTACCAAGCTGAGCAAGCTTTGCCTGCAGGGGCGTTTGCGTTTCGCCCTCGCCGTCCAAAAGACCTGCGATCTTACCCATCTCGGTATCCATGCCCGTAGCGGTAACCACGGCGATAGCGGTACCGTAGGTGATCGAGCAGCCGGAGAATACCATATTGGTGCGGTCGCCGATGGGAGCCTTTTCGTCTACGACAACAGTGGCGTCCTTCTCGGAGGGAACAGACTCACCCGTAAGGGCGGCTTCCTCGGACTTCAGGCTGGCGCTCTGCAGAAGACGTGCGTCGGCGGGAACGAAGTCACCGGCCTCCAGCTTGATGATGTCGCCGGGAACAAGCTCGGCGGCGTCAACGACCTGCTCAACGCCGTCGCGGATAACGCGGGCGTGCGGTGCGGACATGTTTTTCAGGGCGTCAAGCGCTTTTTCTGCCTTGCCCTCCTGATATACGCCCATTACGGCGTTCAGGATAACGATCAGCAGGATCAGGCCGGGCTCAAAAAGCTCGCCCCAGTTTTTCTCGATGCAGATGAGGGTGAAGGAGACGGCAGCGGCGATGAGCAGGATGATGATCATGGCATCCTTGAACTGGTCAAGGAAACGCTGGAACGTGCTCTTTTTCTTTTTCTCTTGCAAGCGGTTCTCGCCGTATTTTTCCTTACGGGCGGCAACCTCTTTGGCAGAAAGGCCTTGCGCTTTGTCAACGCCGAGGTCTTGCAGTACGTCTGCCGTGGACTTGTCGTGGGCTGTCAATTTGTGTTCCTCCTATAAAAGAATATATTGTTTGCCCCCGCGGGGCTTGGAAACAGGGTGGGGAATAAGGGCATAAAAAATAGACCTATCTGCCCCTTTGCAGATAAGTCTCGTCATTTAAGATAAAGCCAGGAAATATCTTTCCATGATGTTGACCTTATCACAAGAGTGCTGACTACTCCCTTATTCTGCCAAGATTATAACAGAAATATGTAGAGATGTCAAGAGGAAATTTGAAAAAAGCTCCCCCTTTTGTATTTTACAAAAAGAGGGAGTGTGAAATTCATTCAAAAAGATACCATTTATCGGCTACAAAATCCTTTTCGTCGCTTTTAAGCGGGAAAGAAACGCCAAAGCCGGGATCGTTTTTCCAAAAGCTGTCGAAGCGGGTCATATAGCCCATCTCTCCGCCCGCGTCCAGATAATTTTCCTTGATCCGCTGGTATTCCTTGTCGCGCGAGGCCGGTTCCTGCACCTCCAGATCGGAGTAGCGGAAGACCATGCGCAAAAGGCGCAGATTATTGCGTGCGCGAGGCGTGTCTGCCAGCGCGAACGCGCGCTCGTACGCCGCATAGATCGCCTCTTTGTCGATGCTTTCCATCAGCATCGTCGCGCATTTGTGCAGCGGAAGCTGCCCGTCCACAAGGTCCTCGCCCGCAAGAAGGATCTCCTTTACCACGGGTGCCGCCTTGCCGCAAAGCGAGGCGATCGCCGCCACTGTGTCCTGCACGGTGAGCGCGGTGTCGTAGCCCGTGCGAGCGAAGGTGTAGAAGTTGAGCAGATGGTTCCAATGATTGAAGCATTCGATCTGCGTGCCCGCACCGGAAATGCCCTTGGTGATGAAGTTTCTCCAGATTGCCTGTATCTCGTCTGCCATCGGGAGCCAACGCTGCCGCACACTGTAGACGCCCATATAATAATCGTAATAGACGACCTCGGCGCCCGTTTGCTTCCATTTGAGCAGATTTTCCTCAAAATGTGTGCCCGTGAGCGAGGTGCCATCCTTTTTACCCGTGGTGCGAAGCCCCGATTTGTGCCAGGTTGCCTCATCCACAAGGATCGAGGGGTGAAGCGTAAGTCCCTCGGGGCAGTCCCACAGATCCACGTAGATCAACATATCAAAGCGCAGGTGCGGAAGCACCTTGCTCACGCGCTCGGCAACGCCGTTGATGAAGTGACAATAGTTTTCCGTTTTCGTGTATTGGCTGCAAAGGGGGCAGGTGCATTGCTCGAAAATGCCGTCGTTGGGCCAGAGAGCGATCACGTCCGCGGCGGGGTTTTGCTTTGCCCACGCGATGACGTTTTCGGCAACCTGTGCGATAGCTTGCTCGTTTCGGCTGCAATAGACCCACTGACCCCAGGGATCGGTATTTTCAAAGCGCGTGCCGTCGGCTTGCAGCTTGAAGTATTCGGGGTGCGTTTCAAAGTAATGCTCGGGGAAATATTTGTTGCCTCGCGCGGGTAGAAACAGGCGCGAGGACTCGTGGTGTCCCACCGTAAGGGCAAGACCGCGGCGCTCAAGCTCCGCCAGCATTCCGTTTTCTTTGAAATGCTCGTAAATACTTGTCCAGGTGAGGAAGCGGTTGTAGCGGTTTTTTACCAGCCAATCGAAAAAGGGAATGTTGAGTCCGCGCTCGGGGTTGCCCGCTACGTCCTCGTACTGTACGATCGCCGTGCGGTAGGGGCGGTCGGCACAGGGCTTGCAGTATTCCACGTCGGAAAGGGAAAGGCTTTGGCAAACGGGGACGATCTCGCCGGCGTCGGCATCGGGGTGCGAGTAGGCCGCCAGCACACAGCCGCAGTAGCGCTCCAAAAACTCATATACGGCATAGACCGTGCCGCGCTCACGCTCGCCCTCATGCCAGGAAGAGCCCGCCAAAAGGATCGTGTTCTCGTCCAGCGCGCGGATCAGCATGCCCTCGGGGCCCGTGACCTCGGCGCGGAAGGCATCTTTCGTGAGATAGCGCGCCGTCTGCTTGTTGCGCTCGGGACCGCCAACAAGAAAAGCAGGTCCTGCGGGGCGGGTCTCGTCATCGCCGAGTACGGCGTCGGCTCTCAGCATCAGGGAAAGATATTTTTTCAGCTCCTCGGCGGCGAATTGCTCGCGCGGCGTTGGAAGAGCGGGTAACAGGATAAAGATCTGTGCGTGACGGTTCAACAGCATAAGGGAGCCCCCCTTTTTCAATCATTACCATTATTATACAATAGTATGGCAAAAAAGTAAATAACGAAAAACGTTGAAAATATTACAAAAAACAACGCAAAAAGCTTTACAAAATACTTGACAAACAATGTGGAATGGTGTATAATAAAAGTAAAGTTGGAATGTTATGTTTACCTGAACTTTAAGAATACGAGGTGTTTCACTATGATGAAGGCACAAAACAGAAGAAAAGAAATGGCAGTTCTTTTGGCTAACGCCAACGCCGCAGTGTCCGGTGATGCGCTTTCCGCGCGCTTTGGTGTATCCAGACAGATCGTGGTGCAGGATATCGCTACGCTGCGCGAGCAGGGCTACGAGATCCAGGCAACGCACTACGGCTACGTGCTCAAGGCAACCCCCCTTCTCGAGCGCGTGTTTAACGTCACGCATACGCAAGAGCAGACCGAGGATGAGCTGGCTTTGATCATTGCGCAGGGCGCTATTGTCAAGGACGTGTTTGTTGAGCATAAGGTCTACGGCAAGATCTCGGCTCCCTTGAATATCCACAACAAGCGCCACATCGACAAGTTCCTGGATGGCGTGCGCAACGGCACCTCCGTCGAGCTGATGAGCATTACGGGCGGTAAGCACTCCCACACCGTAATGGCAGATAAGAAGGAGACCCTGGACAACGTAGAGAAGGCATTGAAGGAAGCAGGCTTCCTGGCTTGATTTTGAACATTGAAACGAAAAAGCTCCCCGCGCCCAAAGCGCCGGGCGCTTTTTCGCCTGTTTTAAAATCAGACCTTGCTTTTGCGCAGCGCGGCACAAGCCCGATTAAACCAGCGCTCGCCGCGCGGCGTGGTGAGGATGTCGCATACCGTGAAAATGACAAGGTACACAACAAGTCCGAGCGCGGCAATAAAGGGATAGCGCAGGAAGGGCACCCCCTCAAAGGGCGAGTGGATGAGGAACATTGAGTTGACGTCGTATGCCGCCTCTGCGGATACAAGCGCTTCAAAAATGAGATTACAGTACACTCCGATGACGAGCATAGCCAATACGGAGATGATCATATTACGCATATTGCGGAAGAAATTGGGGCGAAGGAGCCCGAAGGTGGGGATCAACAGCACGTTGAAAAGAAGCGTGGCGTGCGCGACGATGCTTTTTGTCACCTCAAAATCACGCAAGGTCGGATTTACAATAAAGTCCACGTTTGCAAACATACCCACAAGCGTAGAGGCGATGCCGAACCAGAATACGTAATCGGAAAGAAGAAGGGCGAATTTGCTGTTCTTGTCACGTAACAGACCGTAGAAAAGGGCGCACCACATCACCACGTTGCACGGATAGATGGGCAAAATAAGGTTCGGCGTTTCGCCGAGATACGCAATGCCGCCGCCCGTAAAGAGCAAATGGTAGAAAAACGAGCTGTAGTGGAAGGCAATGGTGACAAGCGGTGCGACCAACAGCAGTACGCGCTTTGCGCGTTCGCCGCAAAACCATTTTTTCACGGCAACAAGCGTGGCAGCGATGATAAGTATCAGAATAAGATTGAAGATGATAAGCGTTCCCATTTTTTTCTCCTTGATGTGTGTGGTTTGAAACGATTATAAATTAATTATAACACAAATCCGTCATTATGGCAATTTTTTTGATGTTGATTAAATGTGTTTGTTGGCGGGGTAAAAATAGTTTTTTCTGTTTCGGCGGCAGAGTGATCACACCAAGCATCCTCTGCGGCAGAATGGCATCAAGCACATGCGCTTCCACGCCCTGCGCGTCGCTCCTTGTCGCGCAGGACGTATAGATGAAGCTGATCCAACAGTGGCTTGGACACCGCAACATCTCCGCCACAGCGAACATCTTCTCAATGTGCCACGTAGGATGCCGCCAGCACCTTCCAATGCGCAGTCTCGCCGACGAGGTGTTGGAGGAGGGAGAATAAACAAAGTAGACGCCCCATATGGGGCGGGGTTTCAAATTGTTTATAAGTGTAGCCTTTTGATTTCTTTATCAAAAACTTTAAAATCCCTATGGAACGAGTGTGGTTGAAATCAATTTTGCGATAGATTACACCATCATCGAATTGTACGTCAACATAGTAAGTTTGGGCTCGGATATAGCAGTCAATTATAGTTCCTTTTTTTATGTTATTACCTGCACTTATATAAGCCACCCTGCGCTTGATTAAACTGCGCCATTCTGCATCAAGGCCTTTTTTGTCAATGCCTTGACGGTTTACACCGTTTCTATCAAAGCCATCCTTATTGTAGCCGTTTTTATCATAACCGTCTTTGTCAAAACCCGCTGGATTGTAGCCATCGCGGTTTAATAAGTTGCGATCGTATCCACGGCTGTTGTAGCCCTCTCTATCATAGCCATCATAATCGAATCCGCTACGGTCATATCCATCACAATCGTAACCGTATTTGTCAAACCCGTCATGGTCGTAGCCGCTTCGGTTATAACCGTGTTTATCATAGCCGGTGCGGTCATAGCCGTATTGATTATAACCGTATTGGTCAAAACCTTCGATGTCGAAACCTCTTACATCAAAACCTTTATCCGAAAATTTCGTGCCATTGCGGTGCAGACCGTTTTCATCAAAGCCACACGTTGCAAAAGTACATTGTCCTAAGTAACAAGAACCACAAACGGTGCAAACATACCAATTGCAGTGACTGCATTGTTCACAGTAGAGGGAAGAAATGGGGCTTTTGCAACGCCAACAATGACTATTGTACTGCTTGCGGAGGGGGAATAAAATGTCTGTTTTATTCATGTACCATAACTCCTAATTGAACACGTACAGCATAAGCTTCTTTGTTTGATTTTCGCCGTCTACCCAAAGCTCTGCTCCGGCACGAAGCAGATATTTCATGGCCTTGCGTTCCTGGTGAGTGGGAATTGCATGAGTTCTGGTTTCTTTAATGAAATAATGCAAATTAAACAGAATGTCATTTTTGTATTTTTGGCTGAAAGTGGAGATGAATTTTCTGAAAATTCGTTCGTTGCCAAAATCAAAGATAAAGTTTGCCATAGCGATGTTGGAAGACATGCCGTGTCCGCGTCCGTCTTTTGTTTCTATATAATTGTATACATAATCTTCATCTAAAAAAATGCGAGAGACATGAATGCCTTTTTCATTGATTTCTTCTGCATAGGCTTGACTACTAGACAAGAAGGGCTCCCATATCGTTTGTAATTGGTCCTCTACGGAGAACGTTTTGTCTAAAGTGTTTTCCAGGGCTGCGCGGTCAAGTGGTTCTTCAAAGCGGAAGAAACCAAAACCGAATTTGTTTTCTTGTAAAATTTGAAGCAGTATCTTTTCGTCGCGCGTGGACTGGTATTCTTTTATCAGGTTGGTAAGAAGTATCTTGCAATCCACAAACATATCCAATAATTTTTTGCACAGTTTGGGATCCGTGATCTCAAAGCGGGTCATTTTTATGAATTGCGTGCTGATATCGGAATAAGAATTTTCGTTTGGGGTAAGGGTATTCGGAAATAGGAGCTCATCAACTTTAACGCTGAAAATATTGCTGAGCGGGATCAGATACTTCACGTCTACCAATGCGTTTGCGTTTTCCCAGTTGGAAATGGCGTTTTTGGTGATACCGAGTTTTAGCGCGAGCTCGTCCTGGGTGAGATTCAACTCTGTGCGTTTTTCTCTGATAAATCGCCCGGTTGCCATATGACTTAAAACTTTTTTATTTATCATGAGACCGCACCTCTTTCCAACAAAAGTTCAATATATTCTTCAAAGCACATATCTGCTTCCACGCGGCGTTTCGCAAAATCATCCAGGCTTTCCACGGTGTCAATGATGAAATCAAAAACGGAATAATATTTTGCCAACGTTTTGCGTTCTTCTGGGTCTCCGCAATTATCAGTGACCATGCGGAGAATTTTTTTATCATAATAATCAGGATTGTCTTTATATCTCGGTGTCTCTAACCAGCCCAACCACTTGTTTTTTCGTTCTTCGCTCATATGTGGGTCTAGGCCCCAAAAGCATAATAGTTCTTCTTCGGATGTAATGGTGGCGGCGTGAACGTTAAATAGGCGCTCTTGCTCTTTCTTAAGGGAAAACTGCTTAATTTTTTCGGCATTGGAGGAGAATTGACAATCTATAAAGCGTGCACCGGTTTCATATAGCATCTTTGCACAGTCCCAATTCCGAAATTCGGGGAAATAGCAAAGCATAGTTAAAAACACGCATTTTTCAAATAGATCCATCGCGTTCAAGGTGTTAGGAAAGCATTCGCCGCGAAGAATGCGGTTAAATAATATGGATGCCGTTTGTGAATGATAAAAATGCTCTTTTTTAAATTTCCAAAAAGCATCGGCGGTGTTATTTTTTAGGGAGGGGAGTTCACGAACGGGTGTGCGTTGTAACGCATAGGCGAGTGCTTCCAATTCGCATTGATTTTGGTTGGTAAATACATCGCAAAGCAGTCGTTGGATCAAATATTCTTCTCTTATAAAAAGGGTTTGAGTTATCTCGTCGTCGGTCAGGCCAATTGAATAAGCGGAGTCAAAAACGGAATAATCGTTAGGATTAGGGCTTTTGATGGGGGATTCTGAACAGTTATCAAACGGAAGCATCAAAGAGTGAACACTTATGTCAAAAAGGTTGGCCAGATCCACAAGTGCATCTAGGGAGGGGAAACGTGTGCCAGTTTCCCAGGAAGAGACGGTTTTCACGGAGCAAAGTAATGTTTCTGCGAGCTTTTCGGCTGTCATTTTTTTAGATTTTCTGAGATTTTTGATTTTGCTTCCCGTTGCTTTAGGATCTAATGAAAAGCTATAAATGAAATTTCGTATTTCCATGATTTCCTCCGATTAAGCATAGAAACGATCATTGAAATCAAATGGATGAATGTTTCTACGTTTTTGGCTTTTTTGACAAATAATGATGTTGTACTGCTTTTCAACATATTTTGCATGGGTTCTGATTTTCTCCATAGTGCGAAGTATAGCGGAGTCTTGCTTAGATCTGGAGAAGTCAATTGCTTCGTTGAAAGGAACGGAACGGGCGTAATACTTGTGCACGCCTTTGCGATAATTTTGAGAAAAAAGATAGTAGTCCGTGTGATCTTTTTTCAGGAAGAAGGAATGGGTGCCTTGTTCGGTAATTTTGCAGAGAATTTTGATTGTCATTTGAGGGCCTCCTGTTTTGTCGGTGTCTAAATTGTAGCACATGCAAAAAAATAATGGAATGCACTCAAAATGTATTTTGGGTTATTAGTTTCAAAAAGTTAAGTGAGAGTGGGAGTAAGGTTATTATAGCACATATATTAGCATTTGTAAATACGGGCAAAATCTAGTCTTAAAAATGCAAAAGGCGCAACACAAAATGTGCTGCGCCAGTGCTTGGCGGAGAAGGTGGGATTTGAACCCACGCGCCGCGTTAACAGCTACGAGATTTCGACCATCGCCATATTGTCCCTCCTCGTCACAGTTTACTCCGAAAAATGGGCAAAATCACCCCGTTTCGTCCCTTTTATTTGGAAAAATGTCAGAAAAATGATAGAAAAGGGACGGACATTTTTTCTTTTAGGTACGCGTAGCAGTCGTTGTAAAGGCTACCGAACGACAAAATTTCCATAATTTTCCAAAAGTGTATTGACAAGGGGAAAAGCTCGTGTTATAATGAGTGTACAAGTAAATAGCGACTTAAGCGGTTGCTTCGGCAATCCGGGAGGCACTACTGCAAACCTGACAGACTTTGCAGTATCTCCACCATGCTTTTGTTGAGTCTTTTTGTCGCAGGCATTTAACCAATGGGGAAGCTGTCTTCATTTTTGGTATTAAGCGTCTGCGATCGAAGGATTGCAGACTTTTTTTGTCCTTTTCACAATCTGTCGTAAGGAGGTTTGCTTTTTTCTTCTGTCGATTTGAACGTCTTTGTTGAATTTTAGTGAGCTTATTTTGAGAAAGGAGAAAAATGTCTATTATTAAGAAAATTATTGCAGTGTCGGCGGGGCAGTATGATTACAAAAAAGGCACGGACCTCATAAAAGGCCGTATTCGTTACTTGAATTACGGACTTTTGGGTCTTGCCACCATACTGCACGACAATTTGGGGCTGAATGTGCTTGTTGTCCAAGGAGATCAGAAATCGCCTCCAGCGCTCTTTGAAAGGATAGAAAAAGAGGGCATTGACATATCGGAGGAATGTGAGTGCTTTTTGCTGTCGATTCCAAGCTACTATTCCGTAACGTGGTGCGCGGAATTTTGCCGGATCGCCAAGGAGAAATACGGAAAAAAGATCATCGTTGGCGGGCGTTGGGTCGTAGACAATAACGCCGAATGGGTGAAAGATAAACTGAAATACGTAGACGAGATCATTGAGGGCTTCGGAGAAAAGAAGATGGCAGAGCGCTTTTGCCCGGAAAAGAGCGAGCTTGTGGAAGACGGTGCTACGTGTTGCTTTGAACATTTGAATTACGAGCTGTTGCTTGACTACAAGCTTTATCAGCCGAGCATTGAAGTTTCGCGCGGCTGTGGCTCGGGGTGTGCTTTTTGTGCAGATGGCAAAAACAAGCGCTTGCAAAACAAATCGGTTCAAAGTGTAATGCGAGAGCTCGACTATTTAGATAACCTATACGGCAATTATTCGGTTTATCTCGAAGCACCTCATTTTCATTTTAACAAGGCGTGGTGCGAAGAGCTTGTAAAAGAGATGAAAAAGCGCCAAAAAATCACTTCGTGGCGCTGCACCACAAGAGTGGAAAGTGTTCCGATAGAAATGATTGGCAAGCTTGCCGCCACCGGATTGAAAATATTGGATATCGGATTGGAAAGTGCGAGCCCGACACAGCTTTTGAAAATGAACAAAACGAAATGCCCGGGAAAATATCTTGAAAGGGCGCTGAAAATTTTAGAAGAATGTCAAAAGCATAACGTGTGGGTAAAGCTTAACATTTTGCTTTTTGCAGGAGAAACAAATGAAACGGTTGAGGAAACGGTGCGCTGGCTAAAAAAGCACAGGCATCTTATCAAAGGCGTTGCGGCAAGCAGTCTTGTGTATTACAAGGGAAGCGGATTGCTGGAAGATCTGCTTGAGCAAGGTGCGAGAGTGCCGGATGGGTATGTTGTGAACGACCATGGTTTTGTGGATCTTGATTTGAGTGATGAAATAGACAGCAAAGCTGCTAAAAAGATTTGCCGTGCCATTTCTCGCTTGATGATGACGCAAAAGGATTATTATGACGTGAAATCCGTCTCATATTTCGAAAGAGGATATACGTACGAGCAATTTGAAAATGACGTGGCGTGTTGTGAACCCGAAAAACTGCCATTTGAGATCATCTTTTGAGGAGGATTTATGAGATATACCGAAATCAACATCAAAGAGGACATGCCCATCGTGGCAGACGCGATGCGCTATTTACAGGACTCTATCACGCGCTTGAAGCGCGATAAATACGACGTGGTGCTGATCGTACATGGCTACGGCAGCACGGGAAAGGGTGGAGCCATCTGCCAGAAGGCGCGCCAATGGCTCAAAGCCCAGGAGCGTGGCGGCAAGGTAAAGCAGGTGATCTTCGGTGAGGACTTCACTCTGTTCAATTTTGATGCCCTTGCCCTTAAAAATAAATGCCGAGATTTAGAGCCTCTGCTTCGTGTTTCCAACCACGGTGTGACCGTGGTGGAGCTTTGACCTTGAAAGGAGATCAAAAATGTTTAAAAAACTAACCACCTCGTTTAAAAACATCAACTACAAGCTTTTCGCCGCGCTGCTCGTCCTCGGGCTTGCGCCGACGATCTACACCACCGTGCGCGTGTTCTTTCTTGGACAGTTGCCCGGTGAATGGTCGTTTTCCATCGCAGGGCAGCTCTCGTGGGTCAACTTGTTCTATGAGATCCTCAACGAAGCCATCATTTTGCCGTTGTTCTACTTTGTCGGCAAGGTGAAGGACGACAAGAGCGAATTTTCCAACCGTGTGCGCACGGGTATGCTCATTTCCCTTGGTGTGTACGCCGTTCTTTCTGCCGTTGTGCTGATCTTCGCCGAGCCGTTGCTCACGCTGATGGCAACCGATGCAAGCATCATCGCAGCATCCGCATCCTACATACGCATTGAAAGCATTGCCAACATTTTTGCCATTCTTACGCAGTTTGCGCTCGTCGCGCTGGTGACGGTGAACAAGAGCAAGTACCTCTATGCGCTCACCGGCGCACGCCTTGTGCTGTGCCTTGTGTCTGACACCTTCCTCGTTTCCACTCTGCCCGTATCGGCAAATCTCGGCGTCAACGGTATCGGTTATTCCAATATCATTGTCAATGCCTTGCTGCTTGCCGTGTCGCTGTTTCTGCTTGCAAAAGAGGGCATCAAGGTCTTTGCCAAAGCAAAGCTTGATTTCTCGGGGGCAAAGGAATTTGCCAACATCGGCAGC
>JAZRFS010000192.1:0-10279 GCA_045643765.1 Eubacteriales bacterium | reverse complement strand
GGGCATCAAGGATCTCTTCACGGGCGTGAAGTTGACCGACAACAGCCAGTACGATGAGAGCTACAAGCGCACGCAGAGCGATTCTGCCAAGAAGTCCTACATCCACAACACCGGCAAGGCAACGACCAGCGTGAATATCGTCTGGGGCGATCTCAGCTTCACCTATCAGGACGATGGCTCTACGCTGGGCACCTGGAATGCAGAAACCCACCAGTACGAGGGTGCCAGCGCCGCTACGCGCGAGGCAGGTTGGATTGCCAACGGCGACAACCGCATCGTGGTCAGCAATGCAAGCACCGCGAACACCAGTGTCAACGTTGAGCTGAAGTTCACCGCCGCAAGCGAACATACCAACTTCACGGGTAGCTTCACGGATAACGGTACTGCCACCATTGCAGTGAAGAGCTACAAGGTCTTCACGTTTACTCTGGGCACTACGACGTTGCCCACCAAGGATATTACCGATCAGGTGATTGGTAACGTCACTGTGACACTGAAATAAGGAGAGTGATACACAATGAAAAAAAGAATTCTGCTGATCCTGATGGTCAGTGTCATGCTTCTGTCCCTGTTCTCGATCGGATTTGTGTCCTGTGCTGACGATCCCGAAGGACCTGTCACCATCCCGGGCATTACCCCCGACTATCCCGCGCCCCCGATTGACGAGGGCGCCGAGGACGTCGAGGATGACGAGGAAAAGCTGGACGCCCCCACGGGCGGCGGTGCCGTGGGTATGATCTACTCCAATGAGGTGGAGATCGACCTTTCGGATAAGAAGGCGACGCTTCTGTTCGCCAATCCCAACCGCTCTACACACAATGTTTCCATCCAATTGATCGTGCAGGACATCGTGCTTGCGGAAAGCGGTTTGCTGACCCCCGCTAAGCGTATTACCTCGCTTGACGTGAAGGATGGAATCACCATTCCCGCAGGCGTTTACGCCAACAACGCCAAAATTTTGGTCAGATTTTATGACCCCGAGACCAATGCATGCTCGATCGTAAACTCTGAGATCGTCGTCACGGTTACCGTGCGCGAGTAATTCCCGATTTATAGCTAAGGGAAGGACGTGTGACGTTCACGCCGTTTGAAGGCGCGGCGATCGGTACAAGACAGAGAGTGAAAAGCGAAGTTTCGCGAAGTGCATTCGCCGCTTGCCCGCTCTTTTGTCCGAAAACTGTTGCTTTCAAGCTGTGTGAACGCCACGCGCTCCCGACCAAAGCAATAAATAAAATTAAAACAAACATGAATAGGAGAATTTGTATTATGAGAAAGTTTTTTGCGATCTCCCTGGCACTGGTTATGGTGCTTGCACTCTCCGTGACCTGCTTTGCAGCAAGAGTAACCGAGCTTCCCGGAACTGAGACACAGAATGTTACGGTTTCCTACACCGACGGTGCCGCTGCTCCCGCAACCTATGCCGTTGACGTTGCTTGGGAATCTCTTTCCTTTACCTATGTGCAGTCTGCTCAGGAATGGGATGCTACCAACCACGTAGAGAAGGACGCAGGAACCAGCGGCTGGTCTGATGCTGATGCTACCATCACCATCACCAACCACTCTAACAGAGCTGTGTACGCTACCGTTGTGTATGCTGCCGGCACCGCAAGTGGCACCGCTGTTTTCGAGCTGACCAATGGCGCTGAGGAGCAGTTGGCTGCAGCTGCAGGCTCTTCCGTAGCGACCAAGACCGCAACCCTTACGGCTAGCGGTATCCCCGCTGAGGATGCTACTGCTGCTGTTGTTGGTACCGTTACTGTTACCATCGCTACCGCGGCTGCTGCTCAGGACTGATCTGAAAGTTGATTTCCCTTAACAGGGAAAAACCCAAAGGCAAGGCGGCATCGCCGCCTTGCCACCCCAAACGTGCAGTCATGCACAAGCGGGGCGTCGAGGACGTCGCCCCTGCAAGCATTTGCTCACCGTTTTACGGTGGGACGACGTCCTCAACGCCCCGATAGGGGCGTAGCATACCCCATTCCACGCGACGAGGTCGCAACAAAAAATAATTTTTAAGGAGAAACACCATGAAAAAGTTTTTTGCACTTGCACTTGCACTCGTTCTGACCTGCGCTCTCGCAGTAACCTGCTTCGCAGAGTACGTTCCTGAAATGGACGCTCTTGGCGAAACCTCTACTCAAAACGTGACTGTTTCCTATCAGGGCGGCGCTGCCGCTGCAACTGTTTACTCCGTAGACGTTGTGTTTGAGTCCATGGCATTCACCTACAAGGATACCGTTATGGGTACTTGGAACCCCGAAACCCACGGCTATGACGGCACCGTTGAGGCTCACTGGGAGGACGCTACCGCAGACATTACCGTGACCAACCACTCCAATGCAGCTGTTGCAGTTGCCGTTGCGTTTGCTGCAAACGAAGACTACACCGGCAGTGCTACCGCTTCCATCACCGATGGTGCATCCTTCACTCTGGATAGCGCTGTTGACACCACTTTCGACGCCGCTCCCTCTGACACCGCTACCCTGACCGTTGCAGGTACGGGTACTGCCGGCGAGAGCGCTGCCGTGATCGGTACTGTTACCGTTACCATTGCAGCTGCTGCTCAGTAATTAAAAACATTTTATAACCCAAACAAAAAATAATTTTTTAAGGAGAATTACCATGAAAAAGTTTTTTGCACTTGCACTCGCACTCGCGCTCACTCTTACGCTTGCAGTAACCTGCTTTGCAGCTACCGCTAACACCACCACTCCCGCAACCGGTGCCGTTAAGGCGACCTACGCCGCAGGCGCAACCAATGATACCACGGTTTACAGCGTTGACGTTACCTTCGGCGATATGAACTTCACCTACACCGATACCGCTACCGGCGCTTGGGATCCTGCTACCCACTCCTACCCCGACACCGTTGCTGCTGCTTGGAACAAGACCAGCGCTGACATCACCGTAAAGAACCACTCCAACGCAGCTGTTGCGGTAACCGTTGCTTATGCAAAGGATGCCGGCTACACCGGTGCTGTGAACGGTGCCATTTCCGAGGGTTCCTTTGATCTTGAAACCGCTGAGGGTACTGCTGTTGCAGAGGCTCCCGCTAAGACCGTAACCTTCACCATCTCCGGTACTCCCGAAACTACTATGACCACCGCTACCACCGTTGGTACCATTACCGTTACCATCGCTGCAAAGTAATTTGAGTCGATAATTAAACAAACATAACAAAAACGCAAGGCGGGGAAACCCGCCTTGCCCCTTTCCAAGTGTGCATCGCCTGTTTTTTGCGGTGCTTGCTTGAAAAGGGAATTGCGAAGAATTTGTTCCCGAAAAAGGAGATCCCCCTATGAAAAAAAGAGTAATTTGCCTCGTTCTTGCTGTTGCCGGCGTGCTTTGCGCGGCTCTTGTCGGTTGTGCCGAGGAAAAGCCGCAGTTCGTCCCCCCTGCCTTTGATGAAAACGCTGTGGTGGGCGAGCCCAATATTGCCGAGGGCGAGAAGGGCTATGGCGTTCTGGACGCCAAGGGCGTATATAAGGTCGGTGTTTGCGGTGTTGTGAGTGTTGTGGACGGCAAGGCAGACGTGTGGTTTACCAATCCTGCCGAAAACACCGTTTGGCTCAAATTGCGCGTGCAAAACAAGCAAACGGGTGAGATCCTGGGCGAAACGGGTCTTATCAAACCCGGCGAATACGTGCAAAGCATTACGTTTTTTGAGGCGCCCGCCAAGGGAACTGCCATCGTGTTGCGCGTGATGAGCTATGAGCCGGACACGTACTACTCTAAGGGAGAGGTTACGCTGAACACGGTCGCCTCCTGAGCACGTGCATAATCTGAAATAATACAAAAAAGCCCCCGTTTGGGGGCTTTTTTGTATATCTGCGGTTTTTTGCGCAACAAACGAGGCTGTGCACCTTATCCTTTTGATGAAAGGATTTTGAGGGGGTTATAGGGGGAACTTTTGCAAAAGTCCCCCCTAACGTCCTTAAAACTTAAAATACTCTTTCGCGTTGTAATAGCAGATGCCGCGGATGACGGACGAGAGGGCCTCCTCATCGTTGGGGTACTGTCCTTCCTCGATCCACGTGCCGATCAGGTTGCACAGAATGCGGCGGAAATACTCGTGGCGGGGGTAGGAAACGAAGCTGCGCGAGTCCGTGAGCATTCCCACGAACGCGCCAAGCACGCCGAGATTGCCAAGGGCGCAAAGCTGCTGCTCCATACCGTCCTTTTGATCATTGAACCACCAACCCGAGCCGAGCTGGATCTTGGAACGGTGGGGTGCCTTCTGGAAGCAGCCCATCAGCGTTGCCAGCACGTAGTTGTCCTTGGGGTTGAGCGAGTAGAGAATGGTCTTGGGCATCGTGTCGTCAATGTCCCACGCGTCCATCAGGCGCGCGAGATTTTCTGCAAGATTGGTTTCCACAATGCTGTCAAAGCCCGTGTCGGGGCCGAGTGCGCGGTACATACGGGTGCTGTTGTTGCGGATCGCGCCCACGTGGATCTGCATGCACCAGTCGCGCTTGTGGTACTCGCGCGCGAAGAAGCAAAGCAGGTCGGTCATATAGACGTGCGTTTCCTCCATGGTAGCCACGCCGCCGTTCATGACCTTGTCAAAGATCGCGGCGGCATCGCCTACACCGTAAGGAATGAAATCAAGACCGTGGTCGGAGAGGCGGCAGCCGTTCTCGTGGAAGCGGTCGATGGATGCGGCAAGCCACGCCTTGAGCTCGGCATAGGTCTTGACACCCGTCTGCGCGATGTAAGGAAGGAACGTGTCCTTGTGAATGTTCACCGCCTTGTCGGGGCGGTAGGTGGGCAGCACCTTGGTGGCAAAGCCGCTCTCACGGATCGCCTTGTGATGCTCCAGCGTGTCGATCGGATCGTCGGTGGTGCAAACGACCTCGACACCCGAGCGCGCAATGAGGCCCTTGGCAGAGTAGCCGTCGGTGGCAAGGAGTGCGGAGCACTTGTCAAAGATCTCGTCCGCGTTCTTCTCGGTGAGTGCCTCGTCAATGTCAAAGTAGCGCTTCAGCTCAAGGTGCGTCCAGTGGTAAAGGGGATTGCCGATGCAGTAGGTAAGGGTCTTTGCGAACGCGCGGAATTTCTCGCGCCAAGATGCGTTGCCCGTGACACACTCCTCCTCAATGCCAAACGAGCGCATCGCGCGCCACTTGTAGTGGTCGCCCGCAAGCAAGAGCTCGCCGAGGTCGGAAAAACGGTGATCCTCTGCGATCCACGCGGGGTTGAGGTGGCAGTGATAGTCAATGATCGGCAGGTCCTTTGCATAGGTGTGATACAGATGCTTTGCCGTGTCGTTCTGCAGCAAAAAATCGTCATGAATGATGGTTTTCATAGATACGTGTTCTCCTTTTTACAGCGTTACGCCGCTTTTAAAGATGGAAATTTCACGGTAGCCGTGCAATTCGTTCTTGGTTTCTTTACCCGAGGCAACCTCGATGACGTGATCGAAGAAATCCGCGTCAATGTCCTTGCCGTCAAGGACGGGGGAGGCATCGTAGTCGATCCAGCCGCGCTTGTTTTCGGCAAGGGCGTGGTTGGTGGCGACCTTCACGGTGGGAACGGGTGCGCCAAGGGGAGTGCCGCGCCCGGTGGTGAACAGAATGATGTGTGCGCCCGCAGCGGTGAGGTTGGTGATGGCAACGATGTCGTTGCCGGGGCCGTCCAGAAGGGAAAGCCCGTTTTTCGTGACCACGTCACCGTAGTTCAGCACGTCCACCACGGGGGCGGAGCCGCCCTTTTGCACACAGCCAAGCGACTTTTCCTCCAGTGTGGTGATGCCACCCTTTTTGTTTCCGGGCGAGGGGTTTTCGTACACCACCTGATCGTGGCGCTTGTAATAATCCTTGAAATCGTTGACAAGGGAAACAGTCTTTTCAAAGACCTCGCGCGAGATGCAACGCTCCATCAGAAGATGCTCTGCGCCGAACATTTCGGGGACCTCGGTGAGCACACAGCTGCCGCCCTCAGCGATGAGCGCGTCGCAGAAGCGACCCACAAGAGGATTTGCCGTGATACCGCTGTAACCGTCGCTGCCGCCGCACTTTAAGCCGATGCGCAAACGGGAAACGGGGAGCTCGACACGGGCAAAGGTGGCGGCGTATGCCTGCAGCTCATGAATGAGCGCTACGCCCGCCTCAATCTCGTCCTCCACGTCCTGACAGTTCAAAAACTTCACCCGTTTGGGGTCATATTCGCCAAGCACCTCTTTGAACACGGCAATGTTGTTGTTCTCGCAGCCAAGTCCCAGCACCAGCATGCCTGCGGCGTTGGGGTGGTTGACAAGACCGCGCAGCACCTTTTGCGTCAGCTCCTGGTCGCCGCCCATCTGCGAGCAGCCGAAGGGGTGGGGGAACGCATAAGCGCCCGTGAGCGCGGAAAGGCGCTCGGAGATCTTGTTCACACAGCCGACGGTGTTGACGATCCATACCTCGTTGCGCACGCCGACCTCGCCGTTCTCGCGCAGATAGCCCATAAAGGTTCTGCCCGTGGGACGGATGGGGAATTCGGCGGTGTTTTCCTTGTAGGTATAGGTGAGATTATCGGAAAGGTTGGTCGCCACGTTGTGCGTGTGCACGTGCTCGCCCGCCGCGATGTCGGCGGTGGCGTGACCGATGGGATTGCCGTACTTGATGATATTCTCGCCCTTTTTGATGTTGCGCAGGGCATATTTGTGACCGTCCTTGAGGTTGACCTCGACGTTGTCCAGCTTATTGATCAACATACTTCTCTACCTCGGGGAGCAGTGCGGTGAGGTCCTCGCCCCAGAATGCAACGTTGGCAAGAATTTCGGCCGTGGACTTGGTCTTCATAAATTCGGTCACGGCGGGATCGTCATTGGTCATATCCGTCTTGTAGAAGGCGATCAGCTTGGCAAAAGCGAAGACCAGCGTTTGCGGATAGGTGCCGTAGCGCTTCTTGTACTCCAGGATGGAGGGAAGCACGCGCACCTTGAACTTGCTGACGGAGTTGAGCGCGATCGAGGAAAGGAAGTGCTTGATGTAGGGGTTGGCAAAGCGCGTCAGCACGTTCTCGGCGTAATCCTCCAGCTCGGCCTTGGGGAGGTCCAGCGTGGGGATGATCTCTTCAAATACACATTTACGTACGTACGCGCGCATCTTTTCGTCGTCCATGCAGGATTTGACGGTGTCAAAGCCGCAAAGCAGGGCGTAGGGCACCATCGAGGTATGCGCACCGTTGAGGATGCGTACCTTGCGCGTGCGGTACTTCTCCAGCGCATCGCGCGTGACGATGACGTTGAGCCCCGCCTTCCCGAAGGGGATCTCGGCATCCAGGTCAAGCTCGGTTTCAATGACCCACAGGTGGAAGTACTCGGAGGTGTTGAGCATCTTGTCCTCGTAGCCGAGGTCGATCTGCTCGTCCTTGGGATAGCCCGTGTTGATGCGGTCAACCAGCGTGTTGCAGAATACGTTCTTCTCGTTCACCCAAGCGGCAAAATCCGCGCCGAGGTTCCACAGGTCGGCATATTGCAGGACGCACTTTTTAAGGTTGTCGCCGTTGCGGTCGATCAGCTCGCAGGGCAGGAACACAAAGCCGTCAAGACCGAGGTCAAAGCGGCGCTTGAGAAGCAGAGTCACCTTTGCGGGGAAGGAGGAGGGGGGCGCGTCGGTTTGCTTGTCGGTGTCCACGAAGACGATACCCGACTCGGTGGTGTTGGAGATCACGTAGCGCAGCTCCTTTTGTGCGGCAAGTGCCAGATATGCCTCAAAATCCTCGTAGGGCTTGACGCAACGGGAGATGACGTCGATCTGGGAAGCCTCTACGCCCTCCTCACCGCGAATGAGGTGCGTGTACTGGCAGTTTTGTGCGCTCAGCATATCACACATGCCCTTCTCAATGGGCTGTACCACAACGACGGAGGCATCAAAGCCTGCCTGCTCGTTCATTTTTTGGATCATCCAATCCGCAAAGCCACGAAGGAAGCCGCCCTCGCCAAACTGAATAAAGCGCTCGGTATAAAGTACCTTTTCTTTCATGTTTTTCACCGTTTTCCTTTTTTTGTGATGGGGGAAACAAAATTCCATTTTTATTTTAATACAAATGCGTGCGAAAAGATAGTACAATATTGCCCTGATGCGGCTTGTTTGTAAAATATTGCGGCAAAAATCGTGCGGCAAGGGCTTTTTCTTGAAAAAAAGAGCGCAAAAACGCAATATTTTACAATAACACGGGGAAATAGGCAATATTGTACTATCAAGCGGCGCGCAAGTATGTTAAAATGGAAGCATCTTGAGAAATCTTCATTATTGGAGGCAAATTATGCTTTACGAAAACGGTTGTGTAAAAGAATTGAAGCTCGCATACATCGGCGGCGGCTCGCGCGGCTGGGCTTGGACGCTGATGAACGATCTGAAGAAGGCCACCGATATCTCGGGTACGGTTTATCTTTACGACATTGATTTCAAGGCTGCCAAGGATAACGAGGTCATCGGTAACAAAATCGACGGCGGCGCGTGGAAGTACAAGGCAGTGGAAACTGCGAAAGAGGCTATGACGGATGCGGATTTCGTGATTGTGTCCATTCTGCCCGGTACCTTTGATGAGATGGCTGTGGACGTGCACACTCCCGAAAAGTACGGCGTGTATCAGTCTGTGGGCGACACCGCAGGCCCCGGCGGCTTCATCCGCGCCCTGCGCACCATCCCTATGATGCGTGAGATTGCTGCCAACGTGCGCAAGTACTGCCCCAATGCTTACGTCATCAACTACACCAATCCTATGGCGATCTGCGTGGGCGCGCTTTACCGCGAGTTCCCCCAGATCAAGGCATACGGCTGCTGCCACGAGGTGTTCGGCACGCAGAAGCTGCTTGCCTCCGCGCTCAAGGAGATGGAGGGCATCGAGATCCCCCGCGAGGACGTTTGCGTCAACGTGGTGGGTGTCAACCACTTCACCTGGTTCACCAGCGCTACCTGGCAGAACCGCGATCTTTGCCCTGTCTATGACAAGTTTATTGAAAAATACTACGAGAGCGGCTTTAACAAGAAGGGTCTTGGCAACTGGATGAACGACTCCTTTAGCTCCAACGCCCGCGTGCGTATGGATCTGTACCGCCGCTTCGGCTACGTTGCCGCCGCAGGCGACCGCCATCTGGCAGAATTTATGGACAACGCCGACTACCTGGCTTCCCCCCAGTGCGTAAAGGACTGGATGTTCGGTCTTACCACCGTTGACTGGCGTAAGAACGACCTTGTCAAGCGTCTGGATCGCTCCGCAAAGCTCTACTCCGGCGAGGAGAGCTGGGAGCTCAAGGAAACCGGCGAGGAGGGCGTGGCACAGATCCGCGCGCTGCTTGGTCTTGGCACGATGGTCACCAACATCAACGTGCCCAACGAGGGTCAGATCGCAAACCTGCCCCACGGCACGATCGTAGAGACCAACGCCGCCTTCCGCGACGGCAGCCTCCAGCCCGTGTTCGCTGGCAAGGTGCCGGATAGCATCTATCCGCTGATCTCCCGCGCGGCACGCGAGAACGACGAGATCCTTGACGCAGGCTTCTCCGGTGATCTTGCATATTGCTTTGAGAAGTTCAAGAGTCTTAATATGATCAAGAAGCTCAGCGATGCCGAGAAGCGCGAGCTGTTCGACACGATGATTGCGGGCACCAAGAAATACCTTGGTGACTATCAATAAATAATGCAAAAACGCGATTACCCCCACAACGGTGCGGGTAATCGCGTTTTTTGTTATGGAATTAGCAGGAAGCGCTTGCCGGAAAGCGAATGCTCGGCGGCGGGGGATTCGCTGTCCAGACCGTTGGCATCTGCCAGTGTATCGGGGGACACGCCGTATTTTTTTGCCACGTCCCAAAGCGTCTCTTGGGGGGCGGGATAATACAGCTCGATCGCGGCGCGGGGCGTGAGCTCACACGGGGAGAAGCTGACCTCGCACAGTGCGCGCAGCGGCAGAGGAAGCGTGTCGCGCAGCGAAAGCTGCAGCTCGGCATCCGCACGCAATACACCGTTTTGCGCACGCACGCGCAAAGCGGCTACGTGGCAATCCGCGTAAGCCGATTGTGTGCCGAAGCCGGGAACCAGACGGAAGGGGAAAACCGCATCCTGCGTGCAAAGCTCACCGCCGCGGCGGCAAAGCAGATGGCATTGCAGCTTGCCGCAAAGCACAAGCTTGCCGTTTTCCATGCTTTTTTCGCAGAGCTCTGCCTCGCAGGTGTGATCCGCGATCTCCAGATCCTCGCCGATGCCAAGCTCCTCGGCGGCGCGCTCAGTGCTCACGCTGAAATGACGGCTGCAGCAGCTTCCTGCCTGCCAGGCGGCAAGCTCCTCAAAGC
>JAZRFS010000191.1:0-1561 GCA_045643765.1 Eubacteriales bacterium | reverse complement strand
ACGCGCAAAATTTTCCGTTGATAAATCCTTGATAATTTTGTAATTTCGCCTCATTTTGCCCTTGCTTTTTGGTAAACCATATGGTATAATATATTGGTATGCGCTTTTTAAAAGCGATCTTTTCTGTCTGATGATATCTTGCGGCAATGCCGCCGATTGATAAATTTTTCTACCCACAAGCGTCAGCGCCGCTCCGCTCCTGATTTCGGACGGCGGGACCTACAAGGAGGCTCGTTTTGAACAACAACACCATCACTCTGCGCTCCGGCGCAAAGATCCACAAGCTCAAAAAGAAGGATCTGGAAAGCAAGCGCTATCTGACACGCGCCATGCTCTCGCAGATGCACCTGTCCCCCGTGGGCGACCCTGTTGCCTACGATCTCAGCACCGACGGCTCGGTGATTTACTATTTCGATCCCGCCCGAGTCAAGGAGACCCCGCCCGAGTTGTGGTACAAGGATACCGTCAAGCCCCGCGAGGAAATGACGCTGGAATCCGGCACGGTCATTGAGCGCATGAGCGTTCGCCGCGCCGCTTCCTACGGCTACTACACCGAGGAGCGTCTGAAGCAGATGATGTACGAGGTACACGAGGAGCCGGTCGCCTACACCTACAAGGGTGACAAGAGCGTTCTGTTTCTGTACGACAAGAAAACCGCTGTTCGTCTGCCGCTCAACTGCATTCGCTGCAACAAGGAGGTGCGCTATCGCCGCAAGCTGTGCCGCGCCTGCTATGAGGAAGAAATGGCGCAGCAGCGCATTGAGGGCGATGCACACCGCCACGCCGCTTACGGCATGGATCCCTCGCGCGTGCTGTTCTTTGACCTGGAGCTGACCGGCGTATACGATCACGACGAAATTATTTCGATCTCCATTGTGGACGGCAACGAGAATCTGATCATGGACACGCTCATCCGTCCCATCCACAAGAAAAAGTGGAAGCGCACCGAAAAGATTCACGGCATCCCGCCCGCCATGGTGCAGGATGCTCCCACGCTCGCCGAGCTGACCCCGCAGATCAAGGAGCTGTTTGCCAATGCGGACAATCTGATCGCCTACGGTGTTTCAACGGACTACAGCCACATTAAATACATTTACGAAACCGAGGCGGAGCGAAACGAGCTGCACGACAAGGTTCGCTGCTGCGCCAACGAGTTTGTTCGCTTCATTCACGAGCATCGTCCTGACGTGCTGCACGCTTCGTTGGTTGATGCTATGGCTTGCTTCGGCATCGACTGGGATGGTATTCCCCATTCCTCGGTTGCCGACACCTTCGCTTGCTGCCGCGTATGGCACAAGCTGTTCCCTCGTTACTATGCCGGTGAGGAAGAGGCTTCTCTGGATGTTCCCTCCTTCCCCGTGCCTGTTCACAATCTCCGCCACCCTGCCAAGAACGACGAGGAGGCAGAAGAGTTTTTTGCGGAGGAAATTTCGGTTGAGGATGAGGAAATTTTAGTGTAAGGTTTGAAGGCAGGGCGCTGCCATTGCCTTCGGCGAGCAGGGCTCTGCCCTGCACCCGCCAAGAACCTTTTTGGAAAAAAGGTTCTTGGAACTCCAAAAAC
>JAZRFS010000190.1:0-7521 GCA_045643765.1 Eubacteriales bacterium | reverse complement strand
GTAGGCGTAGTGATTGAAGGAGTTCATATCCGTGCTCCAGAACGTGCCGTCCTCCTTGAGGGAATTCCAATGCTCCCACATCGTGGTGGCACCGTGGCACACGGAATACAGCCACGAGGGGTTCTTTTCCTGGAACAAGAGGGTGTACGCCACGTCGGTGTAGCCGTTGTCGGAGAGCACGTGCAAGAGGTAAGGTGTGCCCACAAAGCCAGTGGTCATGCGGTTGCCGTTCTCGCGGATCAGCTCCACCAGCTTTGCCGCCAGCGCCGCGCGCTCGCACTCCTCGCAAAGACCGAAGTGCAGAATGAGGGAAATACCCGTCTGCGTCACGCCGCGGCGCACCGTGTCGATCACCTTGGTGCGACCGGGGAGCGAGATCTCTGTGAAGGGGAGCTCCTCCTTTGGCATACCGTTTTCCATGAAGTACTCACGGAACGCGGCGCGCACCTTGCCGTAAAGCTCGCGGTATGCGGAAACGTCCTCGCCGATGATCTCGCCTGCGCGCACGACAAGCTCGCAGGAATAGGCAAAGAACGCGGAGGCAATGAGGTCATTGGAGGTCGCACCCACGTAGGAATCCTCGCCTGCGTCCATCGCCAGCCAGTCGCCGTAGTGGTAGCCGCCAAGCCAGAGGTATTCCTCGGGTCCGAAGCCGCGCAGGTAATCCACCCACGCCTTCATCATCGGGAAGGACTTTTTCAAGTTTTTCTTGTTGCCGTAGGCAAGGTAAAGCTCGAAGGGAATGATGGTCGCGCAGTCGCCCCAAGCGGCGGAAATGCGCGTGGGGTGCGGCTGTGCTACGGGAATGACACCGCGCACCGCACCGTCCTCCTTTGCCTGCTCGATCGCCACGTCCCCAAGCCACTTGTCAAAGAATTTCTCTACGTCAAAGTTAATGGCGGCGGTGCGGCAGAAGACCTGCGCGTCGCCCGTCCAGCCGAGGCGCTCGTTGCGCTGCGGACAGTCGGTGGGCACGTCCAGATAGTTGGATTTCTGACCCCAGATAATGTTGTGATACAGCTGATTGATCTTTTCGTTACCGCAACGGTAGCGACCGGTGCGCGTCATATTCGAGTTGACCGCGATCGAGCGGAAGTTATCAAGCTCCACCTCGTCAAAGGGGTACTCGACCAGCTTCACGTAGCGGTAGCCCTGGAAGGTGTAGGTGGGCTTGAACACGTCGCATTCGCCGGAGCAGATGTAGGTGAGCTCGTTGCGCGCCAGACGGTAGTTGTCGGTGTAGAAGTTGCCGTCCTTGTCTAGCACCTCGGCATGGTGAAGCACCACGCGGCTGCCGCGCGGCGCCTTGATGGAAAGCTCTACGTAGCCCGTCATATTCTGACCGAAATCAATGACGCGCTCGCCCTTGGGGGTAACAAAGCAGGAAACGGGCGCAAGGCGCTCCTGCTCGGTGATGTCCTCGCCCACCTGTGCGACCAGCTTGCTCTTAACAACCGATTTCACCGCCTTGCCGATCTTCTTGATGGTCAGTGTCTTATCCACGGTCTCGCCGTGATAGATCTCGGTAAAGGTGACCTCGTTGTTGTAAACGTCCCAGCTCTCGTCGGTGGCGATGCACGCCTTCGTGCCGTCCGTGTAAAGCACGTCCAGCCAGGCGATGAGCGAGGTATGGTCGGCAAACCAGTGGTTGGTGTTCACGTGGCCGATGTAGCCCACGGCCCAGCCCTGGCCGACACCCACGGAAAGGGTGTTCTTCTTTTCCAGCTTATCCGTCACGTCGATGGTGGCGTACTGAATGCGATCCTTGTAGCAGGTCCAGCCGGGCGCCAGTACACCCTTGTCAATGCGCACACCGTTGAGCTCGGTCTTATAAACGCCCATCGCAGAAATGCAGAGCGTTGCCTTTTTCACGCTCTTGCCTGCGGGCAAAGCAAACTCCTTTTGGAAGGTGGAGGCGGCAACGCCCGTGTCACGGGGCGCTGTGATCCAGATAGCGTCTTTTTTCATAAGTAATCTCCTTTGCGGATAGTGCGCTCGCGCACGCGAGCGATAGATATAAGTTAATTATACAAGATAATATAAAAAAATCAACCCTTTTGCGCAAAAAGGGTTGATTTTTCAAAGGAATTATCTCGTTCTTTCGTACACCTCGCGGCGGATCTGCTCTACTACGGCGCAAGGATCTGCCAGCGGCGCAGGGTAACTCATCAGCAGCATCGGTACCGCGTTGCCTTGTGCGCTGTACGCCGGCTGATGATAATCGCAATCGTTTTCGCAAAATCCGTTGCGCTTGTAAAACGCCGCGCGACGCGCCTGCATCGGCTCCGCGGGGCGCTCGCATTCCAGCACGAGTGGGGAGAATTTCTGTTTCAGAAGAGTGAGCACTTGCTCACCGATCCCCTTGCCGCGAAAGGGCTCGTAAATCACGAAATGCTCGAAGAAAGTCACCCCGTCCAGGCACCAAAAGCTGACAAAGCCCACGTTCACGCCTTCGTTTTCTACGTGGCAAACGTGAAATTCGGGGAAGTCCAGCACGCGCCTTGCGTGCGCGTAGCTGCGCCGTTCGTCGGGAATGAAATTTTTCTCCATCTCGGCATAAATGCCGTCAAAGTCCTCGCGCTTGATCTCGGTCAGCTTCATTTTCTGTACTCGTTCAACACGCTTTGCAACAGCTCGGGATCATCGGTCATGATGCAGTCGCAACCGAGCTCAATGAGTTCTCGCATCGTTTCGGCATCGTTGATCGTCCAGTATTGCACGGCGACGTTGCGGCGGTGTGCGCGCTTGATATAGGTGGACTTGTCCAGATTGATCGTGATGCCAAGATCATAGGAGGTGGGGATCTGCAGGCAAGCGAAATCGCCGCGATCAAACAGATTGACCTTCAGGATCTGCGTCAGCACGAACTTTGCCGCCGTGCCTGTGGGCGCGCCGCGCAACAGTTCGGGGTACTTATCCTTCAGCTCCTGCTCGATTTCGTCGTGGAAGGTGCCGACCACGATGCGGGTCTTGTATACGGGATAGCGGTTCAGCGTTTCATAAAGGATGCGGCAGGCTTCATAGCCGCGCTCGCTTTCGTCCTTGATCTCCACAATGAACAAAAGATCGGGATTGGTTTCATAGAATTCCGCAAAAAGCTGCTCAACGGTAGCGATCTGCAGCCCCTTTGCCGCAAAATCGGTCGCGTCCATGAAAGGGCGGTTGCCGTCCTTGTCCTCAAAATAATAGCCGAAATTGTACTGCTGCAGCTCCGCGAGCGTCATGTCCTTGATGTAGTGGCGCTTGCTCTTGTCCTTGCAAAGCTCTTTCACCTCTTCCAGCGAAATATCGCCGTTGACGTTGCAGGTTTCGTCCACGTAATCGTCGTGATTGTAGACCAGATACCCGTCTTTCGTCAGGTACAGGTCGCTTTCAATGATGTCTACCTTGAAGGTCTTAACCGCCTCGCGGAACGCCAGCATTGTGTTCTCGGGGTTGGAAACACCACCGCCGCGGTGCGCCGCGACCATCGGGAGCGCGCCCTTTTCCACGATGAAGGGATTTTGCTCTACGTTCTTCTTCGGGGGGATCAGATTGATGATAAGAAGGAACACCAAAATGGCGGCGAGTACCCCCGCCACAATGGCGAGCGCCTTTTTCTTTTTGCTCATAGTTTTCATACCGTTACCTACCTTATTTGTTTTTTTGCACTTGCAGAAGTGCTTTTTTACTTATTTTTGCACAAGCTCCATCGTCACGTGGGGCACGCCCTCCTCCATAAATTCAGGGGAGGTGACGGCAAAGCCCAGCTTTTCGTAAAATCCTTGCGCGTGTGTTTGCGCGTGGAGTGTCATCACCTCACAGCCGAGGCGGTTTCTGATCTCGGGGAGCGCTGCGCGCATCAGCTTGCTGCCAAGCCCCGCACCGTGCGGGATAGATAGCACGCGCCCGATCTGTGCAACGCCCCTCTCGGTGCAAAAGGCGCGCAGATACGCCACGATCTTGCCGTCCTCTTCCAAAAAACAATGTAAGCTGTCATAGTCCACGCCGTCCGCATCGCGGCAGACGATCCGTTGCTCCATCAAAAAGATCTCCGTTCTTGCGCGCAGGATCTCGTATAGCTCGCGCGTGGTCAGCTCGTCAAAAAATTTTGTTTTCAGTTCCAATGTTTTATACTCGCTTTCTGCTGTGGTAGGAAACGGCGTCCGCGACGGTCCGTTTACAGAGCGCTCACTTGGAGATATAGCGCAACAGTAGGTCGGGGAAATTGACCGTCATCCCGTCTGCACCTGCATCGTAGACCTTTTTCATGATTTTCTCGTCGGTGATGCCCCACGCGCGCACGTTCAGACCGCGTGCGTGCCATTTTGCCACGTTTTCGGGCGTAACGTCACGCCCGTGCGGGCAGATCTCGGCGGCGCCCATCCCGACAAGCTTGTCTACAAGCGCGTCGTCTACGGTATCCGCCAAGTATCCGACGCGCAGCGAGGGGGCGTATTGCTTGATATTTTCGAGGCGGTGCAGCTCAAATGCCGTCACCACAGTCTTTTCTGCCACGCCGTAGCGGAAAATGAGGTCTGCGACCTCTTTTTCGATGCCGTCGGCTTTGAGTTCGATGGCAAAGGTGATGTCACGGTATGCAAAATGTGCGAGAAAATCCTCCAGCGTGGGGATCTTGTCGTGCAGCTCGCCTTTTTTCACAAGCAGCTCCTGCAGCTCGGCATACGTGTGATCCGCCACGCCGCCCTCAACGCCCGTCACGCGCGTGAGGGTTTCGTCGTGAAAGAGGACAAGCACGCCGTCGCGCGTGCGGCGCACGTCGGTTTCGATACCGTTCGCGCCCATCTGCATCCCTGCATAGAACGCCATCATCGTATTTTCGGGGCAGTAGTGCGAAGCGCCGCGATGCGCGTAGGTGATAAATTCCTTATTAGTAGGGCACATAACAAAACTCCTTTGTGCTTTGGTCGGGTAAACAAAGCTTTCCGCACGGGAGATTCCGGAAGATATATTCGATAAAAATTATCTCATTCAACAGCTTTTCCCAAACCATATTTTCTGATGAAATACGCGGGCGTACAGCTCCAGGCGTGGCACATGCTGTTCACTTTTCTATCCCCGTAGGGAGAAAAATCGGGATCCCCCGGCACGTATACCTCAAAGAAGGTGTCGGCACCCAAGCTTGCCATGCCGCCCCAGATCCTGCGGAGGTATGCCTCTGCCTCCTCTCTTGCGCCCGCCATTAGCAGCGCCTCTACGGTATAGTGATGCATATAGGGGGTGAACGGCTTGACCGAATTGGGGGAGTTGATCGCATCCGTCAGCACGCGCGTGGCTTCCTCGCCCTGAACAACCCCGCCCAAGACCATCCAAGCCGCGGTATGGACGCTATACTGGAATTGATCGCGCTCGCTTATAAACGCCTTTTTTTCTTCGTCAAAAAGATAGCGGCGCGCGGCGGCTTTGCCGTCCTGAAGACGCGTGCGATACGTCTGTTCTTCCGCGTATCCCAGCGCGCTTAACACCTCGCACCACCGCGCAAGCGTGTACAGATAGACGCCCTGCAGTGCGGAGAGCTTGCGAAGCCCGTGGCACCAATCGATAAAAACGTCGCCGCCGCGCTTGGTGACAAGCCCGTTTTCGTCCTTGGTGGCGTCCAGAGTGTCAAGAATGCCCTTGGCGATGGGGTAAAGATCACGAACGGCTTGTGCGTCCCCCGTGTGGCGGTACAGATCGCACAGCGTGCAGACGAACATCAAAGAATAGTCAAGAAGGAACCATTTTCCCGAAAAGAAAACGGGATCCTCGTATACAAATCCGGGCAGAATGCCGTGCTCGTTGCGCTCAGCCGTCGCAAACAAATACAGGCAGCGCTTGACCAGAGGGATATTTTCCATCGTGTAATAGCTTGCCAGCGCCTCCAGACGCAGATCGCCGATCCATAACCGTCTGTCCCTTTTGGGGCCGTCCTCAAACACGCGTTGCATGCAGTTTTTGAGTGTGTTGACCGAGATCCGATCAATGGCGGCAAGCTCGGCATCCTTGGTCGAAAAGGGCTTCAAAAGACGGGTGTCGGCACTGGACACCGCCTCAAAGGAAAATTCGGAAAGGGAGAGCTTTTGCGGCGCGTGAAGGATCGTGATCCTTATGTACCTTGCCGCGTAGCGTCTGGGCAATTTGTGTGTTCCCGGGAAGTCGAGATTAAGGATCTCCTCCTGCAGCCAGCTGGGGCAAAGCACACCGCTGTAATCGGTGTAGTCATCCTCCAGCTCGCGCTCTGCTTCGCAAAAGCGGATCGCCATCCTGACGGGGGCGTCAAGGTACTGATCCACAAACCACATTTTGAAGGAAAGGTATCCGACGTAATGGTTGCCAAGATCCACGGTCAGCGTGTCGCCGCTTTCCAATACGGTAAGGGGCACGTCGGGCACAACGGCGGTCGTGTGCAAAGGGGGGAGATTTTCGTTCGCTTTGTTCAAATAATAAGATTTCATCGTTCGCCTTCCAACCTCCTTTCGATACGTCGATTTAACCGCTGTCAAAGAAACGGTATTACCGTGTTCTTTCCCACTCCTTGTGTGCTAAAAACCATTTTTCGCTATGCGCTCCCAAAGCGCCGATTTGTCTTGGGTGCGCAAGTGGAAGCACTTGAATTTTTCTGCCGTTTATAATTACGTCAGTTCTCGTTCCATATCCGTACATATCCACATATTCGCCAAGCGTTGAGTACGGAACGTCTGCCACCTTTTTGAGGTATTGTGCAATCGGAATATCTCCAAGCAGCACAAGCAATTCCGCCTCGGATTGAATAAGCTCGTCGGTAATTTCAAGGCTTCTCGCTTTGTCGCAAAAAGCAGAAGGACGAGCCGGTATCGTCACGGGATTTAAGTTGTATTTCTCGATGAGAGGATTGTATTTTTCTTTGATCGCTTTTGCTTGGCTTGGATTTATTCGTGTTTCAGGAAGGCAATCGCACAGCCACGCATCCTTACGGGTGTATCCAAGCGGTGCAAGGATGTTATCATCCAACACCTTGGCGGACGGTCCGTTCAGTTGCTTGCCTGCAGGCTCAAGGTATCCGAGCTCTTTGGGAATGTTGATCTGAGCAATAATCGCTCTTGCTTCGTCTTCGTTACCATCCCAAAAAATCCTCGGCTCGCTCGCCACAGCAAGAGCCTGACAAATAACTTGTCCGTCTTTTTTCCATCTTGCGTGGACTGCACTCGCATATACACCAAGCACGAAGACCTTTTTGGTGGATTTGTCTTCTTGCACCAAAGAATGCAGTTCTTGTCCAAACGGAAAATAATAAGACATACTTTTCTCCTCTTTCTTCGATATGCTAACCATAACTGATATAAAATGAATTTTTGAGTTTTGCTCAAAATCATTATTTGTCGCCACCGTAAAAATGTGGTGATTTTGGTTTTTGAACACAAGTTTTTTGATTTTTACTTCAAAAACCGATCAAAAGGCTGATTTTTACCCATTTTAAGCCGATTTTGGCTTATTTTTTTGTCAGACAAACGACACTTTCGACGTGCCCTGTTCTGGGGAACAGATCCACCGGCGTGACGGTGC
>JAZRFS010000189.1:0-2994 GCA_045643765.1 Eubacteriales bacterium | reverse complement strand
CATAGTCGCGCTCGTCGTGTGCGGGCACTGCCATAATAGCGCCAGTGCCGTAGCCCATCATCACGTAGTCAGAGATGTAGATCGGCACTTCCTTGCCCGTCAGGGGATGGATAGCAGACATACCCTCGATGCGCACGCCCGTCTTATCCTTGTTCATCTGGGTGCGCTCGAACTCGGTCTTCTTGGCGCACTCCTCACGGTAAGCAAGCAGGGCGTCCATATTGGTGATGATATCCTTATTCTTCTCAATGATGGGATGCTCAGGTGCGATGACCATAAAGCTCACACCGAAAAGCGTGTCGGGACGGGTGGTATAAATACGGAGCTTGTCCTCGGTCTTGCCGAGCGAGAAGTTCACGAAGGCACCTGTGCTGCGGCCGATCCAGTTGACCTGCTGGAGCTTGACGTTGGGCAGGTAATCCACCTGCTCCAAGCCCTGCAGGAGCTTGTCGGCGTAGGCGGTAATGCGCAGATACCACACGTCCTTGGACTTCTGCACGATGTCGCTGTGGCAGATGTCGCACTTGCCGCCCTGCGAGTCCTCGTTGGAAAGAACCACCTTACAGCTGGGGCAGTAGTTCACCAGCGCGGTATCGCGGAACACAAGACCGTTCTCGAACATCTTGAGGAAGATCCACTGCGTCCACTTGTAGTAATTCTCCTCGGTGGTATCCACGGTACGGGACCAGTCAAAGGAGAAGCCCACGCGCTTCAATTGCTGTGTGAAGCGTGCGATATTGGTATCGGTCACCTTACGGGGGTGAATACCCGTCTTGATAGCATAGTTCTCGGTAGGCAGACCAAACGCGTCAAAGCCCAAGGGGAACATCACGTTGTATCCCTGCATACGGCGCTTGCGGCTGATGACCTCAAGACCTGCGTATGCCTTGATGTGTCCCACGTGCATGCCCGCACCGCTGGGATAGGGGAATTCTACAAGTCCGTAGAATTTCTTCTTGGGGGAAAGATCCTCGGCGTGGAAGATATCAGCCTTCTCCCACTTGTCCTGCCATTTTTTCTCAATGGCGGCGAAATCGTACTTCATGATTATTAGTCCTCCGTTTTCTCTTCACGGTAAAGTTTGTCAAGGTTATAAAATTCTCTGGCCTCGCGGTCAAAAACGTGTACCATCACGGTGGCATAGTCCAGCACCTGCCAGTTGCGACCGTTACCGCCGTCGGCGTGAATGGGGTGCAGACCGCGCTGACCAAGACGGAACTCCAGCTCGTCCACAAGCGCCTTTACGTGCGTATTGGAAAGTGCGCTGCAAAGCACCAGATAGTCGGTGATATCACTTCTGCCCTCGACGCGAATGACAGCCACGCGCTCGCCCTTTTTGCTATCCAGAATGGCACGGCAAAGCTCGGCAAGCTCCGCACCATCGGCGTCAGCAAGCGACGGGAGATTTTCCCAGTTATCAAATACCAGTTCTTCCATTTATTTCTTCCTTTCAAAGGTGTGTTTTCAACTTTAAATATTCAATCGCCTCAAGCGTATCCGCACAAACGGGTGCGTTTTTCGCCATCAGATGATCGCGCGTCCCCGTCAGCGAGGCATACAGCACGTCACGCAGGTGTACGGCACGCGCTTCTTTTGTCATCGTGGCGGGATCCGCATTCCAAAAGCGATTGCGAAGTGCCACGCAAGCGGCATATTGCCGCGTAGGCTCGATCACATCTGCCAGATACAAAAGTGCCTCGGGAACACCCATCCCCTTATGCCCCGTCGTGTGCCAGCGCACACAAAGAAGCAGCTCAGGATCCGCAAACGCGGGATAGAGATGGGGGATCTCCAGCTCTGCGGTGATCGCGTGGTGGATCTGCGGACTTGCCTCCTCATCGGGGCGCAATTTTACCCCTGCGCGGGCAAGCACCTCGCGCGTTTGCGCTTCGTCATACTCCTTGGTGCAATCGTGCAACAGTGCCGCGGCGCGCAGCAGCCCTGCCTTTTCGGGGCAATAAAGCGCCGCCATTCCAGCAACCGTCTGTTCAACACCAAGCGTATGCGCAAAGCGCCCCCCCGACATTGTGCCGCGTACTTCCTCGCGCAAGCGGTCCAGCGCCCTCTCGCTGAAATCAGCCATTGGCACTTCCCCCGCGGTAAAGTCCGCGCTTCTCGATATACTCTGCCACGCTTGCAGGCACAAGGTGCGAATAGGGCTTTCCCTTTTCCACCAGATCGCGCACGTCGGTAGAGGCAAGCTCCAGGGTGTCAATCATCAGGCGGCGCACGATCTTGCCGTGCTTCTTGAGATACTCCTCGTTCTTCGCCACAATCTTTGCTTCCAGAATAGGGTCGTTTTCACGGCGTGCGTAGATCGGATAGCAAAGCTTGAAAATCTCGTCGCTCTCGCGCCATTGATCCAACGTCAGCATCATATCCGTGCCCATCAGAAGGAACAATCTGCGATCGGGTGCGGAAAGCTCGCGCAAGGTGTCCACGGTATAGCTTTTGCCCACTCTCTTGATCTCCACGTCACTGACGAACACCTTTTCCACGTCCCAGAATGCCAGCTCGCACATGCGGTAGCGGTGCATGGGATCATCGCCCGCATCAATCTGCTTGTGGGGCGGAATACCTGCGGGAATGACGTAAAGAATATCCAGCTGCATCTGCTCGATAAACGCCTTGGCGGCTGCCACGTGCCCGTTGTGCACAGGCGCAAAGGTGCCGCCGTAAATGCCTACGCGTATTTGTCCGTTCAGCATAATTCAATTCTTTTTTTTGTTTCGGATTCGCGGTAAAGGATCAGGCACTTGCCAATAACGGCAACCACCTCGGAATTCGTGGCGGCGGCAAGCTGCTCAGCCACGTCGCGCACCTCCTCGCCCGAATTTTCCAGCACGCGCATCTTAATCAGCTCACGTGCCTCCAGCGCGTCGGACACGGTCTTTGCCATCGGCTCGGTCACGCCGCTCTTGCCCACCTGCATGATCACGTCCATATTCGACGCGAGCGAGCGCAGCTGAGCGCGTTGTTTACTTGTCAGCATAT
>JAZRFS010000188.1:0-17435 GCA_045643765.1 Eubacteriales bacterium | reverse complement strand
ATTGGTAAACCAGGGGAGCGGTCTTTGCGCGACGGCCACCGAAGACGATAGCAGACACGGGAACGCCTTTCAGGCTGTTAAACTCGGGAGAAATGCAGGGGCAGTTCTTTGCAAGCGCGGTGAAACGGGAGTTCGGATGTGCGCCGCAGGTGGACTTATCCTTCTTGTCGTACTTGGTGCAGTCCCAAGGATTGCCCTTCCAGTCGATGGCATTGCCGGGCTGGGGAGGATTGTTGTCCAGACCTTCCCACCAAACGGTGTTGTCCTTGGTGTTGTGCACAACGTTGGTGAAGATGGTGTCGCGCAGGCAGGTGTGCAGCGCGTTGGGGTTGGACTTCTCGTTGGTGCCGGGAGCAACGCCGAAGAAGCCGTTCTCGGGGTTGACAGCCCACAGTCTGCCGTCCTCACCGACGCGCAGCCAAGCGATGTCGTCGCCGACACACTCAACCTCGTAACCCTGCTCCTGCAGGAACTTCGGAGGAATGAGCATAGCAAGGTTGGTCTTACCGCAAGCGGAGGGGAATGCAGCAGTGACATACTTCTTCTCGCCATTGGGGTACTTCACGCCAAGGATGAGCATGTGCTCAGCCATCCAACCCTCTTTACGGCCGAGGTAGGAAGCGATACGAAGTGCAAAGCACTTCTTGCCCAGCAGCACGTTTCCGCCGTAACCGGAGTTCACGGACATGATGGTGTTGTCCTGGGGGAAGTGGGTGATGTAGCGGTTCTCCTCGTCAATGTCAGCACGAGCGTGCAGACCCTTGATGTAGTCAGCGCTATCACCGAGTGCCTCAAGCACGTTGGTGCCAACGCGAGTCATGATCAGCATGTTCAGAACGACGTAGATGGAGTCGGTCAGCTCGATGCCGTACTTGGCGAAATCAGAGCCGACAACGCCCATAGAGTAGGGAATAACGTACATGGTACGACCCTTCATAGAGCCGGTGTAAAGCTTCTTCAGCTTTGCGTACATCTCAGCGGGATCCATCCAGTTGTTGATGTTGCCTGCCTCTTCCTTGGTGGGGGTGCAGATGTAGGTTCTGCCCTCTACACGAGCAACGTCGTTGATGGCGGTGCGGTGCAGGTAGCAGTTGGGGAGCAGCTCCTGGTTGAGCTTGGTGATCTCGCCGGTGGAGCAAGCCTCTTCGCGCAGGGCTTCAGCCTGTGCCTCAGAGCCGTCGATCCAAACGATTTGATCGGGCTGGGTCATATCGGCCATTTCCTTGATCCAGTCCAAAACGAACTTGTTGTTGGTCATAGTTTTCATTCTCCTCATGTATTTGGGATCACGGCAAGCCGCGATCGTATTCCATCTTACATTCTACACTATTTTTGCAAGTTTTGCAACAGAAAAATTCAAAGGTTACATTTTGTTCACAAAATTTCTATCACACGCGCGTAAATAAATATTTTGTATGCAAGTAAAGCAAGAGAAGTGAAGTGGAGCGGTAAAAAATCCATTTACGCATAACGGCGGTGTCAAAAATTCATTTTCCCTTGCAAGCTTTTTCCTTTCTCAAAAAGCCGAGCAACCATTTTCTGTCGCTTTTACCGAAGCTGCCCGAAAGCAATAGGAGTAACGCGTAAAAAAGAGCGGCAAAAAGGATTTGAATGGCAAGCGCGGGGGAAAACTGTGCCGCCCGCAGAAACAGTCGCATAAGATAGAGCGCGCCGACCGCGCAGGCAAAGGGGCGCAGCAGAAGCTTTCCGATCTGCGGGGAAAAGCCACTGACGGCAAGTAACCGTGTGACACTGAGTGCTGCGTTCAGGATCTCTGTGATATAAATGGTGACGAGATATCCCGTAATACCCATACGCGGGACGAGCAGAGCCACGCAGATGACGGAAACCAGCGCATCCAGGATGTTGACCCGCATAGAATAGACCTGCTCGCCAAGACCCTTGAGCAGAGCATCGGTTGCCGTATCCAGATACATCACGGGGACAAGCGGAGCCAGAAGGCGAATGAATTTTCCCACCTCGGCGTTGTGGTAAAGTGCTTCGCCAAGCGGGGCGGAGAAGCATAGCATAATGGCGGAGGTGCCAATTGAGAAAAGAAGCGTGAGCTGATAAACGCGACGCGCGATATAACGGATCTGTAGGCGATTATCTGCACTTTGTTGCTCGGTCACTTCGGGGATCAGAATACCCGCAAAGGCGGTGGTGATAGCGGCGGGATAGAGCACGACGGGAAGTGCCATGGATTGTATCGCACCGTAGGCGGAAAGGGCTTCGGCAGTACCCGCGCCAAAGCTTGAAAGTCCTCGTGGGATTAAGATATGTTCTATTGCAAGCAAACCTGAGCGCGCATAGGCGCTGATTGCTACGGGGAGTGCAATATCTGTCACGTGCGGTCTTGGCGCGTTTTTCAAGGGGCGAATGCCACGAAAATGCCGCTTGTCAAACACATATAAAATCAGATTGAGAACAAGCGAAAAGCTCTCTGCGACAGCCCCTCCGGAAAGGATTGCCAGCACGCACCCCTCAACGCTTTTGGGGGCAAGAAAGACGAGAAAATATCCCGTCAGCAGGATTTTGACGCTTTGCTCGCTGATGCCTGAAAGTGCGTTTTTCCACGCGCGTCTGACCGCGACGAAATAGCCGTTGAGCACCGACGTCAGCGCAATGGGAAGAAGGGTGAAGGAGAGCAGATACAGTGCCCGTGCTGCGCGTATATCTTTGAGTACGAACACGCTCAAGGGACGGGCGAAAAGAAAGAGCAAAAGTGATGCCAGGCTTCCAAAAAAGGCGGCGTAGCGAAGACAAGCGCGCAAGCATTTTCCGTTTTCTGCACCGCCTGTTAGGGCGAGCCGTGCCGATATCGTGCGGACTGTTGCCAGATGGATGCCTGACGTTGCCAGTGTTACGGCAAAGCCGTAAACACCTGCGATCAGTGCCAGCAGTCCCATTGCCTCTGCACCTACAAGTCCCGAAACATAGACGTTGAAGCTGACCGAGATCGTACGCATTAAAAGAGCCACCAGCGCAAGCAGCAGACCGTTCAGAAAAAATTGTCGTTTTGTTTTCATATGCATTACCTCAAAATCCTCAAAATCCTATTGAAATCTATTCTTGCGCGCAGCAAGTTAGCACGCCCTCTTTACAAAAAAGGAAAATTGTGTTATAATACAGTCAAGAGGAGCATAGCATAACCACAGCTCCCACACATAGCGCAGAAAGGAGTGCGGATTATGGCAAAAAAATTTGCAATTACGATCGGAAGACAGTTTGGCAGCGGAGGCCGCGAGATCGGCGAGAGACTTGGCGAGCTGCTGGGGATCAAATCCTACGATAAGGAGCTTTTGAAGATGGCGGCCGATAAGAAGGGAATTCATCCCGATTATCTGCGTCGTGTAGACGAAAAAGCCAACAATAGTCTGCTTTACACGCTGGCTATGGGTGTTTCCATGCATCGTGCAGGTCATACGGGCGCAGAAATGCCGATCAACGACAAGCTTTTCATGGCACAGACTGAGGTAATCAAGGAGATCGCCGCCGAAGAATCTGCCATTTTTGTGGGGCGTTGTGCCGATTATATTCTGCGTCACCACCCCACCCGAATCAGTTTCTTTATTTATTCCGATTACGAAACGCGTGTGATGCGCATTATGAAGGAAAATGATTGTCCGCGCAAGGAAGCGGAGGATCTGATTGCAAAGACCGATAAAAGTCGCGTGAATTATTACAATTTCTATACGGGCAAGAAATGGGGAAAGCATGAAAATTACCATCTTGCCGTGGATAGCTCCGTGCTTGGTATCGAGGGAACGGCACAGCTTTTGGCGCAGGCGGTTCGCACTTTTATGAATTTGCAGGAAGAATAAAAAACTCTTGACAAATGGCTTTGACTTGTGTATGCTGATATTACAAGCTTTTAAGGAGGTTTGTTTATGCTTCGCTATGTTTGTGCCTTGTGCGGCTATGAGTACGATGTGGAAACCGGCTTGCCTGAATGCGGCATTCCTGAGGGAACCGAGTTTGAGGATCTTCCCGAGGATTTTGAATGTCCCTTGTGCGGTGCCTCACTGAATGAGTTTGAGGCTGTAAACCAGGATGATGAGTAAAAAAAGAGACCGTCGCAGAAATGTGGCGGTCTCTTTTTTGCTTTTATGCATTATAATATGCAAATATTCAAAATAAGTATTGACTTTCGCGGGCGGGATTAGTATAATAATATATAACATAATTTTATTGTCCGCATCGCGCGGGCAGGAAGGAGCGAATGACAATGGCACTCAACAGACGCGAGGCACGCTCTGCCGTTTTTGAACTGCTTTTCGAAACTGAATTCAAGCTTGACGAGACCAAGGAGGCAATCTTTGAGCTTTCCACCGACAACCGCGAGGTGGAGGAAAATGAATACATCCGCACGACCTATTTTGGCGTTTGCGAGCACGTGGCTGAGCTGGACGAGCTGATCGGTCGTCACGCACACGGCTGGAAGACCAACCGTATTTCCAAGGTGTCGCGCTCTATTCTGCGCCTGGCAGCCTATGAGATGCTCTACATTTCGGATATTCCCAGCAGCGTTTCGATTAACGAGGGCGTTGAGCTTTGCAAAAAGTTCGACGAGGAGAAGGCAAAGGGCTTTGTCAACGGCGTGCTGAATGCGATCAAGGACGAGATCGAAGGCGAGCAAAATGGCTGATTGCTATATCGGCATTGATACCAGTAACTATCCCACCTCGGTGGCGCTTGCCACGGCAGAGGGGGAGATCGTTGCCAATCTGAAGGCACCCTTGCCCGTGAAAGTGGGGGAGCGGGGTCTTCGCCAAAGTGACGCCGTGTTTGCGCACGTGAAAAACCTTCCCGCACTGATGCAGCAATTGCGTGTGCACCTGCAAGGAAGACGTGTGCTTGCCGTCGGCGTTTCCACCAGCCCGCGCGATGCCGAGGGCTCCTATATGCCGTGCTTCCTTTCAGGATGCGTATCGGCACAGGCGCTCGCGGCAGGGCTTGACGTTCCCGTTGAGGAATTCTCTCATCAGAACGGGCACGTAATGGCGGCACTGTACGGCGCAGATGCTTTGCATCTGATCGGTGAGGATTTTCTTGCCTTTCACGTATCGGGCGGCACGACCGAAATGCTTTTTGTGCAACCGCGCGAAAAGGATTTTACGATCGAGCTGATCGGTGGCACCGCCGACCTCAATGCGGGTCAGGTGGTGGATCGTATCGGCGTCAAAATGGGACTTTCCTTTCCTTGCGGTCCCGCGTTGGAGGTACTGGCAAGGGAAAACACAAAAAAAGTACCCAAGCCGCGCGTTTGCGTCAAGGAGGGGACTTGCAACCTCTCCGGTCTTGAAAATATGGCACTGAAATTGGTTGCGGACACGGGCGATAAGTCGCTTGTCGCGGCGTTCGTGTTGGATTTTATCGCCGAAACCCTTGCACAGATGACCGCGTGGGGGCGGGAGCAATATCCCGACATTCCCGTGCTGTTTGCGGGCGGCGTGATGAGTAACCGCCTGATTGCGGAGAACATTTGCAAGCGTTTTGAGAATGTTTATTTCTCCAAGCCCGCGTTTTCCGCGGATAATGCAGCGGGTATCGCACTGCTTTGCCGCGCAAAGTATCAATAAACACAAAAAGGAGGGAGCACCGTGTCACAGCAGCTGTTAAGCGTTACGGAACTGAATGAATATATACGGATGCTCCTGGATAACAACCCCGTGCTTGGAAGCGTCTTTGTGCGCGGTGAGATTTCAAATTTTACCAACCACTATAAAACGGGGCATTTCTATTTTTCCCTTAAGGACGAGGGGGCTCTTGTGCGTGCCGTAATGTTCCGCGGCAATGCGCAAAAGCTGCGTTTTCTGCCGGAAAACGGGATGAAGGTGATATTGCACGGTCGCGTTTCGGTATTTCCGCGCGACGGACAGTATCAGATCTACGTGGATGATGTCCAGCCCGACGGTGTGGGCGCGCTTTACCTTGCCTTTGAGCAGTTACGTCAAAAATTAGAGGCCGAAGGGCTCTTTGATCCGGCGCATAAGCGTCCGTTGCCGCGCTTCCCGAAAAAAATCGGCGTGATCACCGCACCGACGGGAGCCGCCGTGCGCGATATTCTGCATATTTTAGGGCGGCGCTGGCCGCTTTCCGAGGTGATCCTGTATCCCGCGCTTGTGCAGGGCGCAGCAGCGCCCGAAACCTTGATTGCGGGTCTTGAGTGCTTCAACGAAAAAATTCCCGTGGACGTGATCATTCTGGGGCGCGGCGGGGGATCTGCAGAGGATCTGTTTGCCTTCAATCACGAGGGGCTTGCCCGTGCGGTAGCCGCTTCGAAAATTCCCGTGATTTCCGCAGTGGGACACGAAACTGACTATACCATCTGTGATTTCGTTGCCGATCTGCGTGCCCCCACGCCTTCTGCGGCGGCGGAGCTGGCTGTCCCCGATCAGGGGGAGATCCGCGACGCGCTTTTTGGCACCTCGCGTGCGATGGACGAGCGTATCAACACGCTTTTGACACGTTGCCGTGCCGATTTTGCACGGCTTTCCGCTACGCCGCTTTTGCGTTCTCCGCAATCCTATCTGGACGAACGCCGTATGAGCGTGGCATATCTTGAAAACCGCGCACAAAGCGCATTTTCGCAAAAAACAGCCGAGGCACAGACCGTCTTTGCCGCCCTTTGCGCCAAAATGGACGCGCTTTCCCCCTTGCGCGTGCTCTCACGCGGCTATACCGCCGTTTTTGACGGCGAGGGAAAGCCTGTTACAACGGGTAAGAGCTTATGCACGGGCGACACTGTGTCGATCCGTTTTTCTGACAGTACGGTTGACGCCACCGTAAGCGGTGTGCGGGAAAGTGAGTAAATAATGGCAAATAAGAATGTAATTACTTTTGAACAAGCCATTGCCGAGCTGCAGGGCGTTGTAGAGAAGCTGGAGGCGGGAAAGGTCGCTCTTGAGGAGGCTCTCTCGCTTTACGAGCGCGGTGTAGAGCTGGTGCAGATTTGCAACGAGCGTCTGGATACCGCACAGCAGCGCGTCAGCGCTGTGCGCCTTGGAGGGGAAGAAGCAAGCACCGAGCCCTTTGGCGCGGAGGTGGCAAGATGATTGCTGGCCGTCTGAAAGAAAACGCAGCGCTGGTGGAAAAGGCATTGGATGCCTTTACTGCCGAGCAGGATGTGGATTTTGCCGAGGAGCTGGAGGCAGAGCGCTATGCGCTCCTTTCCCGCGCCAAGCGTATCAGACCCACGTTGGTGTTGGAATTTTGTCGCTTGTTTGGCGGCAAGGTAGAGGCTGCGATGCCGTTTGCCTGCGCCGTGGAGATGGTGCATACCTACTCTCTCATTCACGATGATCTGCCCTGTATGGACGATGATGATATTCGCCGCGGACGCCCTACATGCCATAAGGTTTATGGGGAAGCCACCGCGCTGCTTGCCGGTGACGGCTTGCTCACCCGCGCATTTGGCGTGATCGCCTCAAATACTGCCGTATCGGGCGATGCCGCACGCGATGCCGTGGCGGTGCTGTCCCGCGCGGCAGGTAGCTTCGGTATGATCGGCGGGCAGGTGATGGATCTTGCGGGCGAGCACAAAAAGCTCCCGTTGGAAACCCTGAAAAAGCTGCACGCACACAAGACGGGCGCGATGATCGAGGTCAGCGCGACACTCGGATGCCTTGCTGCGGGGCTTTCTTTGGACGATCCGCGTACCGCGGCGGCAAAGCGCTTCGCCCGTGGAATTGGGCTTGCGTTCCAGGTGGTGGATGACGTACTGGATGTGACGGCAGATGCCGCATTGCTCGGAAAGCCCATCGGCTCGGACGCCGAGAATGAAAAAACGACTTTTTTGACCTATTTTACCCCCGATGAGGCGCTGGACTTTGCCCGCGCAGTCACAAAGGATGCAAAGGAGGCACTTGCAGGGCTTCCGCAAACCGAATTTTTGCAGGGGCTTGCGGATTACCTTGTAAACAGAGATCACTGATGCGGTTTAATTTTATTGAATTCAAGCATAATATGATCGATTTTTTTACCAATCCCGTGCTGCTTTGTGCAGCGTTTGCGTGGTTTACAGCACAGTTGATCAAGCTCATCACCACCCCCTGCTATAAAAAGGATTTTTCGGTGATGCACACGCTGTTCGGCACGGGCGGCATGCCCAGCTCGCATTCGGCGGTGGTTTGTGCTACGGCTTTTTCCTGCGGGATCCTATACGGATATGACTCCTCGATCTTTGCGGTTGCGGCAGTGGTTGCAATGGTCGTGATGAAGGATGCCGTTGGCGTGCGTCGCGAGGCGGGCAAGCAGGCGGAGGTCATCAACCAGATTGCGGGAGAGATCGGAAAAAAGAAGAAAAGCTTTCTGGACATTTCCTTGCCAGAGCTGCTGGGGCACACCCCCTTACAGGTGTTGTTCGGCGCGCTTCTTGGCATCGGAATGGCGTATTTCTGCCAAAGATTTTTGTTTTTGGTGATGCTTTGATATGAGACTGGACGTATATTTGACGGAAAACGGCTACACCGACAGCCGCGAGCGTGCCAAACGCCTTATTCTTGCGGGAAAGGTTCGCGTGAACGGTGCTGTGGTGGAAAAGCCTGCTTTTGATCTGACGGGCGGAAAGATTGCCGTGGAGGAGGAAACCTTTGTGGGGCGCGGCGGGGAAAAGCTGGAGGGGGCACTTGCCGCCTTTGGCGTTGATCCTCGCGGTATGCGCGCCATTGACATCGGCGCCTCTACGGGTGGCTTTACGCACTGCTTGCTTTTGCACGGTGCAGCGCACGTGACCGCACTCGATGCGGGCTGTGATCAACTGCATCCCACGCTTGTGGCAGATACGCGTGTGAAAAATATAGAAAAATACAACGCACGGGAGCTTGCCCGAGAGGATGTGGGGCAGTTTGATCTTGCGGTGATGGACGTTTCCTTTATTTCTCAGACCTATATTTTGCCGCGCTTGCCCTTGGTGCTTGCGCCCGAGGGGTTTGCCATTACGCTGGTTAAGCCGCAGTTTGAGGCAGGGCGTGCCGCACTGAATAAAAAGGGTCTTGTCAAGGATCCCCGCGATCGCCTTTTGGCGGTGCGACGCGTGCTGCAGTCGGCGCGCGAGGCAGGACTTGTTCCGCGGGGGCTTATCCGCTCGCCGATCACGGGCGGGGATGGAAATATTGAGTATCTGGCGCTTTTCGCCCTTACGGGAGAGGATCTTTTGGGCGACGCTGTGATTGATAGAATTGTTTTGGAAGGAAGGTGATTTTATGCAAAGCTTCGCTTTGATCACCAATTTTAACATACACGATAAGGCAAACACTGCACTTGCCGTGGCGGATAAGCTTATCGAGCTTGGTGCCCGCGTTCTGATCCCGTCCGTGAACAAGGACAAGATCTTCCGTATGCACAAAAGCCGCAAGGAGTTTGAATACGTTTCGCCCGAGGATATTTATCGCGTGGCGGAATGCATCGTGGTGCTCGGCGGTGACGGCTCTATTCTGGACGCCGCACGCCGCGCTTCGCCGCACGGAAAGCCCCTTTTTGGCATCAATATGGGACATCTCGGCTATATGACGGAGATGGAAGGGGGAGATTTTTCTCTGCTTTCCCGTCTTGTGAGCGAGGATTTTCATATTGACGAGCGTTCGATGCTTTCGGTCGAGGTCTACAACCAGAACGGCGGTCGCAAGGCAAGCTCCTTTGCGCTCAACGATGCCGTGATTTCCAACGGCTCGGTGTCACGCATCGTGGATCTGGAGCTGTACGAGGGCGGGGGACTGGTTTCCAGCTTCCGTGCCGACGGTCTGATCATCGCCACGCCGACGGGCTCTACTGCATATTCCATGGCGGCAGGCGGTCCCATTGCAGACCCGCGCCTGAATTGCTTCTGCGTGACGCCCATTTGCTCGCATTCTCTCACGGCGCGCCCGATGCTGTTCCGTGACGATATCACGCTGGAGATCAAAAACGTGTGTCAACGCGAGAAAATGCTGTGCCTGACCGTGGACGGTCGCATCAATTTCGAGTTGTACCGTGGGGATACCGTCCGCATCACGCGTTCGCCCACCAAAACACGCCTGATCCGTATGCACGAACAGAGCTTTTACGCGATCCTGCAGGAAAAAATGAAAACCTATTAAGTACGAGGTGTGCTATGAAGGGTAATAGACAAAAAAAGATCCTGGAAATTATATCCCGTTATCATATCGAAACGCAGGACGATCTGATCGAGCGCCTTTTGATGGAGGGCTTTTCCGTCACGCAGGCGACCGTATCCCGCGATATCCGCGAGCTTCAGCTCAACAAGGTGATGACAGGGAAGGGCAGCTATCGCTATGTGGCGCCCAAAAAAGAGGAAATGGTCGCGGGAATGAAGATCAACGCCGCACTGGTAGAGTCCATCATCAGCGTGGATTATGCACAGAATTTGGTGGTCGTACATACACTTCCCGGTCTTGCACAGGCTGTGGCGGCGGGCATTGACAATCTCTCGCTTGCCGAGGTGCTGGGCAGCGTGGCGGGCGACGATACCATTCTCGTTGCAACCCGCAACGAAAGCGCGGCGAAAAATATCAGTGAGCGCATTCACGTGCTGATGAAGGCGGGCTGATATGCTAAGCTCGCTCCATATTGAAAATATCGCAGTCATTCGATCGCTGGACGTGGATTTCACGGACGGGCTTTGCGTGATCACAGGCGAAACGGGCGCGGGAAAATCCGTGATGCTGGACGCGCTTGGTTTTTTGCTTGGCGGGCGTGCCGCGCGGGATCTTTTACGCAACGGCACCGCACAGGGCGAGGTCAGCGCACTTTTCACCGACGTCGGTGGGGACGTGGCGGCGCACCTTGCCGAAATCGGCGTAGAGGCAGAGGGAGAGCTGCTTTTGCAGCGTACGCTTCTTGCCGACGGAAAGTCCAAATGCCGCCTCAACGGCCGCGCCGTGCCGCTGGCGCTTTTGCGTGAGCTTGCGGGACGCCTTGTCAGCATCCACGGGCAGAATGACAACCAGATGCTGCTGAAAAATGAGGTGCAGCACAAAATTCTGGACGATACCGCCGCCCTTGATGCAGATCTTACCGCTTATCGCGTGATCTATCAGGCGCGCAAGGGAACAATCGCAGAGCTCAAAAATTTGCAACGCGACAGCGCTGAGCAACAGCGCCTTGTGGATATCCTGCGCTTTCAGATCGCGGAGATCGATGCCGCCAAACTCAGGGTTGGCGAGGAAGAAGCACTCCTGCAAAAGCGCACCAAGCTGCAAAACGCGGAAAAAATCTCCAAGCAATCCGAGTTTGTCTATCGCGTGCTTTACGGCAGCGAAAAGGCAAGCGCATCCCTTATTTTAGAGCGCGCCGCGCAGGCGATGCAATCGCTGTGTAACGCCGTTCCCGAAGCGGAAGCGGCTGCCAAAAAGCTGTTGGAAATGCGCTATGAGGTAGAGGATATCGCCAATACCGCGCGCGACCTTGCCGAGGGCACGGATGGGGATCCCACCGAGGCGCTCAACCGTGTGGAAGGGCGTCTGGATACCATTGCGAAATTGCGCCGCAAGTACGGCGAGGACGAGCGTGCCATTCTCGCGTTCCGCGAGGGCGCGGCAAAGCGCCTTGCGTCCCTGGAAAACGCAGACGGCGCAAGGGAAGAGCTGGAAAAAGCATTGCGCACGCAAACAAAGGAGCTGCGCGAGATCGCAGATCGCTTGCACGCCGCGCGCGTAAATGCTGCCGAGGCACTTTCCGGACGCGTATTGGAGGAGCTTTCCTTCCTGGATATGCCCTCGGTACGTTTTGCCGTATCTGTTACGGATAAGGGTGAATTTGACGCAAATGGCGCGGATACCGTGGAGTTTTTGATCGCAACCAACCCCGGCGAGCCGCTTTTGCCGCTTTCCCGCATTGCTTCGGGCGGTGAGCTTGCCCGCGTGATGCTGGCGGTGAAGAGTGTGCTCAATGACCGCGACGGCGTGGCAAGTGCCGTGTTTGACGAGGTGGATACCGGTATTTCGGGTAAGACCTCTCGCAAGATCGGCATTAAGCTGGCACAGATCGGACGCCATACACAGGTGCTTTGCGTGACGCATTCGGCACAGATCGCCTCGCTTGCCAAAACACATTATAAGATCGTAAAAAGCGTGGAAAACGGCGCGGCGGAAAGCACGGTTCATCCTTTGGATGAAACCGAACGCATTGCCGAGGTGGCACGTATTCTCGGCGGCTTGGAGATCACCGAGGCACAGACCGCAGCCGCACGCGATATGATCGAGGAAGGAAAGGCGTACCGATGAAAAACAAGACTAACGCGATGCGCCGCCTGGACGCCGCCAAGATCGCCTACGAGGTGATGGAGTATGAGGTGGATGAAAACGACCTTTCGGGCAAGCATATTGCCGACGAGATCGGCTTGCCGCACGAAATCGTTTTCAAGACCTTGGTGGCAAAGGGAGATAAAACGGGTTTTGTGGTATTCTGCATTCCCGTGGACGATGAGATCGACCTCAAGCTTGCCGCAAGGGAAACGGGGAACAAGCGCATTGAAATGCTTGCCGTCAAGGAGCTGTTGCCTACCACGGGCTATATCCGCGGCGGCTGCTCGCCCATCGGGATGAAGAAAAAATTCCCGACCTTTGTGGACGAAAGCGCGCTTTTGCACGAGAGGATCACCGTCAGCGCGGGTGTGCGCGGCGCACAGCTTTTTCTTGCAGTGAAGGCTCTTTTGCCTTTTGTGGAAGCAAAATGCGTGCCTTTGGTAGCAAAATAAAGAAAAGTTGTCAAAAAAGCGCATAAAAACTTGCCAAACGACTTGACAATATACAAAATAAAGAGTAAAATAATAACATTATATACTGAATAGGAGCATCATTATGAACAACAGTGCAAAAACGATGGACAAAATCGTCGCCCTTTGTAAGAACCGCGGCTTCATTTTCCCCGGATCCGAGATCTACGGCGGTCTTGCTAACTCTTGGGATTACGGCCCTCTCGGCGTTGAGTTCAAGAACAACGTAAAGAAGGCTTGGTGGAAGAAATTCGTGCAGGAAAGCCGCTACAACGTCGGTCTTGACAGCGCGATCATTATGAACCCCGAGGCTTGGGTGGCTTCCGGTCACGTGGGCGGCTTCTCCGATCCTTTGATGGACTGCAAGTCCTGCAAGGCACGTCACCGCGCCGACAAGCTGATCGAGGAGTATGCCTTTGAGAACGGTCTTGAGGATAATCCCGCCGGCTGGACCTTCGAGCAGATGTCCGACTATATCCAGGAGAAGGGCATCGTTTGCCCCACCTGTGGCAAGCAGGACTTTACCGCCATCAAGAAGTTCAATCTGATGTTCAAGACCTTCATCGGCGTGACCGAGGACAATACCAACACCGTGTATCTGCGCCCCGAGACCGCACAGGGTATTTTCGTGAATTTCCCCGCGATCCAGCGCTCTACCCGTCGCAAGCTGCCCTTCGGCGTTTGCCAGATCGGTAAGTCCTTCCGTAACGAGATCACCCCCGGTAACTTCGTGTTCCGTACCCGTGAGTTCGAGCAGATGGAGCTGGAGTTCTTCTGCAAGCCCGGCACCGACCTTGAGTGGTTTGCTTACTGGAAGGATTTCTGCCACAAGTGGCTGCTTGATCTCGGTATGAGAGATGAGAACCTGCGTCTGCGCGACCACGATCCCGCAGAGCTTGCCTTCTACTCTAAGGCAACCACCGACTTCGAGTTCCTGTTCCCGTTCGGCTGGGGCGAGCTTTGGGGTATTGCAGACCGTACCGACTATGACCTTGGTCAGCACGATAAGCACTCCGGCAAGGATATGACCTACTTCGATCCCGAAACCAACGAGCGCTACACGCCCTACGTTGTCGAGCCCTCTCTCGGTGCTGACCGCGTGGCACTGGCATTCCTTATCGACGCTTACGACGAAGAGGTTATCGACGCAGAGAAGAACGACGTGCGCGTAGTTCTTCACCTGCATCCCGCTCTTGCTCCTTATAAGGTTGCTGTGCTTCCTCTTTCTAAGAAGCTTGCAGATAAGGCGCTTGAGGTGCGCGACGAGCTGGCTAAGTATTTCCCCGTGGACTACGATGAAACCGGTTCTATCGGTAAGCGTTACCGCCGCGAGGATGAGATCGGCACGCCTCTTTGCGTAACCATCGACTTTGAGACCGTAGGCGACGCAGAAAAGCCCGCTGACAACTGCGTGACCGTGCGTGACCGTGACACCATGGAGCAGGTTCGTATCCCGATCTCCGAGCTGAAGAGCTATATCGAAAGCAAGATCGCATTCTAATAAAAAAACAGAAAAAGCGCGCTGTCAAGCGCGCTTTTTTCAAAGGAGAAGCTATGAAATACGCCAATCTGCATCTGCACTCTACCTATTCCGACGGGGGCTTTACCCCCTATCAACTTGCACTGATCGGGAAATCGCTTGGTTACGGTGCGCTGGCGCTGACCGACCACGAAACGGATGGTGGCGTGAAGGAGTTTGCCGATGCCTGTGACGCTCTTGATATGGAGCATCTGTATGGCGTAGAGTTTTACGGCACACATGACGGGCACTGCCCGCACCTGGTGGCGTTGGACTACGATTACGATGATCCTGCGTTTCGCGCCTTTATCCGCGAGCGGTGCGATCTGCAAACAGAGTGCACACGCAAGCGCGTAGAGCGCGGTATTCGCCTTGGTTTTATCCGGGATTTTACTTGGAACGACGTGCTGGACTATGCCCGTGATGGCTCCTGGATCTGCATTGACCACGTGGTGAACGCAATGAAGCACAAAAGGGTGATGGATCCCACGGACGGTGGTGACGAGCTGCGCAAAAACGTGTTCAAGGGCGCGGAAGCGCTTTCCTTTGAAGCACCGCATCCCGGTGCCGAGCAGGTGATCCGCACGATCCGCAAGGCGGGTGGCATTGCTGTGCTGGCGCATCCGGTCAACAAAACGCAGTACGTGCAGGAGCTGATGGACTATGGCTTGAACGGTATCGAGGTATCTCACCCCGATATGGACGCGAAAACCACGCTTTTGGCAAAGGAAGCGGCTAAAGCCTTCCGTTTGTACCGTTCCGGCGGCACAGATCACACGGGGGCGATGAGCTGCTGCGGAGGGAAGAATGCCGTTTCAGCCTTGCAAGGCGCTACACAGGCGGAATTTGAGATCATCAAGCAAAGAAAATGGGGATAAAAGAAAAGCGGCTTTTCAGCCGCCTTTCTTTTTATATTAATAGTAAGTTTCCGCATCCTCGTGATCGTGGTCGTGATCCTGGTTTTTGTCGTCCTGCTCGGTGAACTCAGAGTTGGTGTTATTCTGGTTGTTGTTGGTGTCGGGTGCATCGTCGGTGAGTGCGCTGATGAAGTAATAAAGAGCGGTGACGGCGCCGGTGATGACCATCAGCGCTGCCAGAATAAGCACAAGAATACGGGTGGAAAGCTTGGTTTTACGGGTGTTGGTGTTTTTCATGTTGATATTCTCCTATTTCATTAAAATTTATCTCGCAAGGAAAGCTGCTCGCCTTCCTCACCCTTGTCGCCAAGGGGGACACCCGTGGCGGGAAGTTTGGTTTTACGGTAGCCCTTGCCGCCGTCGCAGATTGTAGCGAAATCCTTGGTGGCAAGCACGACCTTCTTTTCGCGTCTGCCCAGCGTCATCAGCATATTGCCGCCCGAGGTACGCGTGGACATGATCGGGATCAGCGAGGTCTTGAAAACGATCGCGCGGTCGCCATCGCTTTGCAGCATAAGCTCAAAGGGCTCTTTTTCCTTCTCATAGAAGATGCCGACCAGCGGGGAAGAAGAGGAGAAGGCGTTTTTCAGCTTCTTGATCTTGCGCTGATTGCCCTGCGTTTCATACGCCTTGATGGGTACGCGCAAACCTTTGGCATTCTCGTAAATGAAGACCATATACTCGCCTTCCTCGTAGGTGTTCTGCACCTGCATATAAATGGGGCGCTCGTCCTTCTCCATACCGAGCTTGGCGGAAAGGAAATCACCCATTGCAGAGGTCTTGGTGGTGTCGAAATCGTCCACAGCCACGCGATAGACCTGCGCTTTATCCGTGAAGAACAGCAGACTATCCTTGTTTTCGGCATCAAATTCCTGATTGATGCTATCGCCTTCCTTCAGCTTTTGCTCGTCTTTGCCGATGCGGGCACTGCCTTGCAAAGACTGGAAGGTGATCTTTTTGAAATAGCCCTCTGTGGTCAGCACCAGACGGACGGGATAGTTCTCAACGGGTGCTTCGTCTGTGGTCTCGGGGATCTCGGAAGCGTCGATGATCTGAGAATTGCGCGGTTTTCCGTACTTTTTCTTGATTTCCTGCAGCTGTGCGGCAATCTTCGCGCGGATCTTGAGATCGTCGGCGAGCGTTGCCTCGATATCCGAGATGGTCTGACGCAGCTCGGTCGCCTCCTGCACGTTGTTCAGGATATATTTCTTGTTAAGGTTACGCAGCTTGATGTTGGCGATATAATCAGCCTGGATCTCATCCAGCGAGAACGCGCTCATCAGGTCGGTAATGACCTGCTCGTCGGTCTCGGCGCGGCGGATGATACGCACAGCCTCGTCGATGTTGAGCAGCACCTTGGAAAGACCCGTAATCAGGTGCAAGCGATCGCGCTTCTTTTTCAACTCGAAATTCAGCTCGCGGCGCACACACTCGGTACGGAACAGGATCCATTCTTTCAAAATATCTAACACACCAAGCTGACGGGGCGCGGAGTTGATCAGCACGTTGAAGTTGCATTTGAAGCTGTCCTCAAGAGGTGTGAGCTTGTAAAGGCGGTTCATCAGCGCATCGGGATCGGTACCGCGACGCAGATCAATGGTGAATTTCAGACCGTTAATGTCCGACTCGTCGCGGAAATCCACGATTTCCTTGATCTTTCCGTCCTTGATAAGGGGCGTGAGTGCGCTTTCAATGGTAGGAATGGTCGTGGAGTAGGGGATTTGCAGTACCTCGATGCAGTTCGCGGCTTTGTCGTAATGGTAACGCGAGCGTACGCGGAACGAGCCTTGACCGGTTTCGTAGATAGCTCTCATCTGGTCACGGTCATATACAACATAGCCGCCACCCGAGAAATCGGGGGCTTTGATGATATCAAGGAGCTTGTCCACCGTGGTCTTGGGATTGCGTAGAAGTGCGATAGCACCGTCGCAGATCTCTGCGAGGTTGAAGGAGCAGATGTTGGATGCCATACCGACCGCGATACCCATATTCGGCGTGACCAGAATGTTGGGGAAGGTGGTGGGAAGCAGCACGGGCTCTTTCATTGTGCTATCATAGTTGTCGATCATATCCACGGCATCCTTATCAATGCCCGAGAACAACTCGTTACAGATAGGATCCAGCTTTGCCTCGGTATAACGCGCGGCGGCGTATTTGTCGCCCGTGTAATGGTCGCCAAAGGTACCCTTGGAGTCGATCAGCGGATGCAACAGCGCGTTGTGCGAGCGCGTCAGACGTACCATTGTTTCATAGATCGCCGCATCGCCGTGGGGGTTGAGCTTCA
>JAZRFS010000187.1:0-4330 GCA_045643765.1 Eubacteriales bacterium | reverse complement strand
GCCGGGATCGGGGGCGGGATCCTGCTCCGGCGTTGGCGGGGGGCTTCCCGCTTCGGGTGCGGGCGTATCCCCGTCATCTGGTGCAGGGGGGGATTGGACCGCTTGCTCCAGCAGCGCCGTGATCTTCTGCGCCAGAACGTCCCAGAAGCCGGTTCTGTCCAGGATGCGGAGCGCCCCCCAGCACGCGCCGATCAGAAGAAGGAGCACAAGAAAAAGAATGAGTATTTTTTTCACCAGTGTTCCCTCCCCTCTCGCTTAACCACAGCTGTGGTTATCATTGCGATTATTTCGCGTTCATCTTCAGATATGCGTTGATGAAGCCGTCAATGTTACCGTCCATCACGGCATCAATGTTACCGTTTTCATAACCCGTACGGGTGTCCTTTGCCAGCGTGTAGGGCATAAAGACGTAGGAACGGATCTGGCTGCCCCACTCGATGTTCACCTTGTTGCCCTGAATTTCCTCAATGGTGTCAAGGCGCTCGCGCAGCTTGATCTCCATCAGCTTCGCCTTCAGCATTTTCATCGCGGTTTCCTTGTTCTGAAGCTGCGAGCGCTCGGTCTGACAGCCGACCACGATGCCCGTGGGCTTGTGCAGAATACGGATCGCAGAGTCGGTCTTGTTGATGTGCTGACCGCCCGCACCGCTGGATCTGTGCGCCGTGACCTCGATATCCTCGTCACGGATCTCTACCTTATCCACGTCGGCAAACTCGGGCATAACCTCGATCGAAGCAAAGGAGGTCTGTCTGCGTCCCGCCGCGTCAAAGGGGGACACGCGCACCAGGCGATGCACGCCGTTCTCGCTTTTCAGGTAGCCGTAAGCGTTCGTGCCCTCGACCATGATCGTAGCGCTTTTCAGACCGGCCATATCGCCGTCCAGCCAATCCACCAGCTTGTATTTGAAGCCGCGGCGCTCTGCCCAGCGCGTGATCATACGGTAGAGCATCTGCGCCCAGTCCTGTGCCTCGGTACCGCCGGCACCGGGGTGGAAGGAAACGATAGCATTGCTGCGATCGTACTCGCCGCAAAGAAGGATCTCCATTCTTTGCGCCTCCTCCGCTTCGCGGATCGCGGCAAGCTCACTTTCCACCTCGGCAAGGCTGTCCTCGTCCTCGGTTTCAATGGCAAGCTCAGCAAGCGCGATCGCGTCCTCCAGACGCGCACCCAATGCCTCATATTCCGCAATCGTATCCTTGCTCTGCTTCAGCTCCTGCAGCACCTTCGAGGAGTTCTCCTGGTCGCTCCAGAACGCGGGGTCAGCGGTCTTCTGCTCCAGCTCCGCCACGCGACGCTCCATATCCTCGATACGAAGTGCACTGCCAAGCTCCACGATTTTCGCGCGCATATCCACTAATTCACGCTTTGCGTTTTCCAATGCAATAATCAAAATTACCCTCCCGCCGCTACCGCGGCATTTTATCCCATAATACTTTAGTATTATACCATAAAAAATTTCCTATGTCAATAAAAAAATGCGCCCCGCGAAATTGCGGGGCGCATAAAGGTTAGTCTTCGGTTTTCACGTACTCGTTCTTACGAATACCGGGATACTTTTCGTCCAGGAATTCCTCACGGTAGGGGTTGACACCGGGGGAAACCTTCTCGGGCTTGTTGGGCAGCAGCCAGCTCTTCTTGTAGTAGAAGCTGTTGTGGAACAAGTTCTCGATGCGCTTGGACTTTTCGAGCGCGTTCATGCACGCACGGATACAGCCGCGCGCACCGCAGATAGCAAAGTAGCCCGTGTGGGTGATGATGTAATCATAGTAACCCATCACGCGGTTGGACTCGGGCTTTCTGCCCCAGCGGCCGCCTGCCATCGTGTAGGACATGATGTATGCCTCCTCCTCGGTCATCTCGGAGTTGCGCACGTCAAACGCCATGTTCGGGAACTCCTTCTTAAGGAAGGGCGAGCACTCGTTATTCATACCGTGGTGAGAAAGCGTGCAACGGCCCATACGGACGTCGCCGTACCAGATCTTCTTCTCACCGAAGTCAACGTAAAGGCGCTTCTTCAGATCCTTCACGGAGGGCACTGCACTACCGGGACACTCGCGGGAGCAAGCGCCGCAATGGATACAGATGTCACCCGTATCGAGAATGGGATCGGGCTCAAGCTCTGCATCGGTGAAGATCAGACCAAGACGGACACGGGGACCGAACTTCTTGGTCAGGAACACCTTGGAAAAGCCGATCTCGCCAAGACCGCAGCCGGCGGCGATCACACGAACGGAGCAAATGACATCGGGCGGAATGCCGTCGCGCACGGGCTCCTTCATCGTGCCGTTGCCCTCGGGTACGGCAGGATAGTGCGCCACTGCCTCGTAGCCGTGATCCTCGATAAAGCAGGAAAGCTCGTAGGAAAGGCGGGGACGGAAGTAAGCGTTAAGCTTGTTGTAGGAATAGAAGGTGTAGTTGTGCCAGTGGGTGCCTTCCTCGATACCGCGATAGGTACCGCGCGGAATGCGCATTGCCACGGCGATCACCGATTTTGCCCCCGGGAAGTAGGTCGAGGGGGACATGAGGAAAGGAGATTCCTTGAAGCGCTCGATGTTGCCGATAGCGATACAGTCGATGCCAAGTTCCTTTGCCTTATCCTTGATCATTTGAGAAGTGAGTTTCATCCGCGGTTGCCTCTATTCCCGTCCTTACTGAACTGACCGCCAAGGACGTTGGCGCTTTCGGTGTCGCGGGATGCGATGTGACCCTTTGCGTCTACCACCCATGCCTCACGCTGACGGAAGACGTTCTCGAACTTGTTGCCGAGTGCGTCCTTCTCCTCCAGGTGGCAAAGGCAGGTACGGTTGCACAGCGCCGCGATACGGTCGGGCTTTGCTACGGGTGCGAAGCGGTTGGGGCAAGCGCCGTTCTTGCAGGTCTTGCAAATCTCGTAATTGATGCCGGCCACTTCCATCTTCTTGCCGCAAATGTCCACAACGGTGGTGTTGTTCTTGTCGATTGCGCCCATGGGGCAAACGTCTGCGCACTTGCCGCAACGGTCACAGATGCTCTCCTTAAGCAGAGGAGTTGCCTCGATCTCGGCATCGGTGATGATCATGTGGAAGCGCTGACGGGAGCCGAACTTGGGCGTCAGCAGAATGCCGTTGAAGCCGATCTCTGCGATGCCGCAGGCAACTGCTGCGTAATCAAAGTCGGGGTAAACGTTGGGTGCGGGACGACCCTCGGCAACAGAAACGCCCTGAGGGCCAAGCTCAGAGGGGTTGGGGAAAAGCGGAACTGCCTCCCAGCCCTCGTCCTCCAGTGCACGTACCAGGTTGTAGCAAGCAAGGGAGAGAATGTCATCCTCCAGCCAGTTCTTGCCGAACAGAGAGTAATCACCGAAGTTGGTGCCCTCCTCTACGCCGCGCAGTGCGCCGCGGCAGATACGCTTACCAAGCATAATAACAGTCTTGCCCTCGGGGAAGATCGAGAAGGGGTTGTGCTGAGCGTCCACGCCCTCAAAGCGATCCTTGCCCGCAAAGCCGATGAGGTCAATGCCCTCTTTTTTCATGGCTTCTTCAATCAAAAGCTTCAGTTCCATCAGTAAATTCTCTCCTTATTTTCAATCGCAGCTCATGGCCGCATTGCCTTCATTATATCGAAAGCGCCAATCCTCTCGCAATAACAGAAAACAATATTTTTTAGGATTTCGAAACAAATCACTTGATTTTTTGCGAAAGAAATGCTATACTGAAAACGAAATGAGGTGAGCGTATGACAAACGATCTTCCTATTATTACGCACGTGGAATTTTTCAGACTGGATTACGAAGCGCGGCCAAGCGTGGCGGTCAGTGCGCGCCCCTTTTGCTCGCTTTCCATCAGAAAAAGCGGAAAAACCACCGTTACGGCAGGCGGGAAAACACTTTCCTCCACGCCGGACACACTGACCTACATCCCCGCGGGCTGCCCCTACGTGACCGAGATTCCCGAGGGGGGCGAAATGTATCTTCTTCATTTTTATATATCGCCCGAGGGCGGAGAGTTCTCTCCCATCCCCCTTTGTGTGCGCCCCTCCTTCCCTCTTTCCTTTTATAATCTTTTCGCAAACGCGATCTCGCACTTTTCCGCCGAGGGTTGCGACCTTTTCTGTATGTCCGCCGCCTACGAGCTTCTCAATGAGGCCTGTGCCGCCTTTTTCCGCACACGCCCCGCGCCGCCCCGCCGCATGCAGCGCTGCAAGGAGCATCTGGACGAAAACGTCTGCGACACCTCCCTGCGCGTGAGCGACCTTGCCGAAATGTGTGGAGTGAGCGAGGTGTATTTCCGCGCCGAGTTCAAAAAATTCTACGGCTCTTCCCCTCTCCAATATATCAAAAAACGACCCATTC
>JAZRFS010000186.1:0-5316 GCA_045643765.1 Eubacteriales bacterium | reverse complement strand
ATGTCGCAAATACCCCGAGGAACAGGATGTATCAGAACCTGAATTTTGATGTTGTTGTGGTTGGCGGTGGACCTGCCGGTGCTGTAGCTGCCATTGCAGCTGCTCGTCAGGGTGTAAAAACGCTTCTGGTGGAGCAGTACGGTTATCTGGGCGGTATGTTAACCGTCGCAGGTGTCGGTCCGCAGATGACCTTCCATGCCGGAAAGACTCAGGTGGTTCGGGGCATTGCACAGGAGATCATCTGCCGGCTGAAGGAGCTGGGACTTTCTCCGGGACACATGGAGGACTTTGTCGGCTATGCCAGCAGTATCACGCCTTTCGATGCGGAAGGCATGAAGTACGTTCTGGAGACCATGGCACAGGAAGCCGGTGTTCAGCTCTTGTACCACACCGTTTTTACGGGCTGCACCGTGGAGAATGGGAAGATAACAAAAATTCAGCTCTACTCCAAGAACGGTTTCTTTGAGGTGGGGGCTAAGGTGTTTTTGGACTGTACGGCTGATGCAGATCTGTCCACGTGTGCCGGTGTCCCCAGTCTCTACGGTCGGGAATCCGATCACCTGGCGCAGCCCATGACCTTGAATATCAAGGTTGCAGGGGTGGACCGCGACAAGATGATCGAGTACGTTCGCAGTAATCGCAACGATATGCTGGCAACGATCCCCTTTGACCGTCTGCACCAGATCCCCCGAAGCGGCATTCAGGGTGCTTACTCTCTGATCGAAAAGGCAAAAGCTGCCGGAGAATTTGACGTGGATCGGAATATGGTGCTCTGCTTTGAAACGAATACCCCTGGTGAGATCATTCTGAATATGTCTCGCATCATTCGTAAGTCTGCGGTGGACGCCTTTGACCTGACGGATGCAGAAGTGGAAGGACGCCGCCAGGCACGACAGATCCTTGATTTTATGCGTAAGAACATCCCCGGCTTTGAAAACTGCCACATCATTTCCACCGGGCCCCATATCGGCGTCCGTGAAAGCCGTAAGATCCACGGCATCTACAAGCTGACGGCAGAGGATTTGCTCGACAACCGGATGTTTGAGGACGCCATTGCCATGGGCGGTTATCCCATTGATATCCATTCTCCGGACGGCGCCGCCATGAAGCATCGTCACCTGAAGCCGGGCAGCTGGTATTCTGTGCCTTATCGCAGCTTGGTAACCAAGGAGATAGAAAATCTGATCGTGGCCGGCCGTTGTATCAGCGCCTCCCACGAGGCGTGTGCGGCCATTCGCGTCACGCCCATCGTTATGGCCGTTGGTCAGGCCGCAGGCACCGCCGCTGCCCAGAGTGTCGCAACGGGGGAGTGCGCCAATAGACTGGATGCGCAGAAGCTGCGCGAGAATCTGAGAAAGAACGATGTTTTCCTGGACAACTATGTCGGTTGAGCCCTTTGCCGATACTTGACGCAAAGAAAATTCGCACCGTTTCGTTGCAAAGACTTGCGACGCCTTTGTTTTTGTGATATAATAAGGGAAATGACACGATAAAGGAGAATTGCCATGCTTCTTTTCTACGTTCGCCACGGCGATCCTATTTACGAGCCCGACTCCCTGACGCCCCTTGGGCACCGTCAGGCAGAATCTGTTGCCAAGCGCCTCGCGCTTTTCGGTGTGGACGAGGTGTACGCCTCTACCTCTACGCGCGCGATGCAAACCGCGCAGCCGCTGTGTGAGCTTTTGCACAAGGAGCTGAAAACGCTGGACTTTTTGCACGAGGATCACGTGGAGCCCTTGCGGTTGAAGGAAGAGGGAAAAAAGCCGATCTGGATCTGGACGCACCCGTATTACAGCCAGGTCTTTGCGCGCCGCGACGTGCGCGAAATGGGGGAAATGTGGTACACGCACCCCGAATTTAAGGATTTCCACTTTGAAAAGGTTCTTTTGCCCATTCAGGAAAAAATGGATGAGTTCTTCGCATCGCATGGCTACGAGCACGACAGCGATCTCGGCCTTTACCGCGTGACCGAGCGCCATCACGAAAAGCGCATCGCAATCTTCGGGCACGAGAATATGGGCAAGGTGTTTATGAGCCACCTGCTTGACGTGCCGTATCCTTACTACGTGGCGCACTTTGAGATGAAGCACGCCGGCGTCACGGTCATTCGCTTTGACGACGGTGCCAGCGCACCCGGCGATACCGTGCCGCGTGAATACGCCCGTGCGCGTGTGCTGACGCTTTCCAATGATGGTCATTTGTTCCGCGACGGTTTGCCCCTGGTGCATAGCAGCGCGCGCGTCAGAGACCGCTATTAAATAAAAAAGAGGACGCATCGCGTCCTCTTTTTTTACGCCTTTGCGGCAAGATATGCGTTTTGCATATACAGCGCATCCTCGGACATTGTGCCTGCCGACTCGCAGATGATACGGGGGCAAAGATCGTCCTTTGCCAGCGCCTCGGCAAGCGGCTCGAAAACGGGGCCGTATACGCCGTCCTCAAAGGTCAGGTGCTTTTTCTCGCCCGCACCCGTGTATTCGATCTTGGAAAAATGGCAGTGCATATAGCGTGCCTTTTCGTCGCCAAGCGCTTCTGCGATCCGATGGAACACACGGCGGTAGCTGTCCGCATCGGGGAAGAGCCCACCCTGCTCGCGGGCGTTCATATGACCGAAATCCACGACGGGGTACAGGTGCGCATCCATCGTGCAAAGCTCGATGACCTCTTCAAGCGTGCCCAGCTGATTGATCTTTCCCATCGTTTCAAGTCCCAGATGAATGGGCGTGTCGCCCACCTCCTCCAAGGTGCGGTAAAGCGTGTCCTTGGCAAGCTCCAGTGCCTCGCGGCGGGTGATCTTGGCGGCACTTCCCGTGTGGATCACGATGGTGTCGGCACCGAGGTGCTCGGCGGCGGCAAGAGACTCCTTGATATAGGTGATGCTTTTCAGGCGTTTTTCCTCCTCCACGCCGGAAAGCGAGATGAAGTAGGGTGTATGGAGCGACATTTCGATGTTGTGCTTCTTGGCTTCCTCGCCGATTTTTTGCAGTGTGGCGGCGGTGGCGCGCAGACCGTTGCCAGCCTCGAACTCGTAGGCGCCAAGCCCGATTTCAGCCAGAAATTCGGGCGCCTGCGCCGTGGATTTATAGCCCGCGGCATAAAAGCTTTCGCTGTTGCCACCGGGACCAAAAACAGCTGTTTTTCTCATGCTTGATCTTCTCCTTGCGGTGCGGGAACGTGTTCCTTGGTGAGGGGACTTCCCAAACGGATATCGGGCGCGTTAGGGCGGCGCTTATAGTAGCGGCGCAGTACGCCTTTTTCAAAATAGCGCTTGAGCCTGGTGATGCGGTTGGTCTTATCCTTAATGGGAGGGACAAGAATGGCGCGGATGCCCATTGTGCGGGCAAACAATACGTCAGTGAAGACCTGATCGCCCATAATGGCGGTGGTTTTTTTGGTGCCGCCGAGCGCTTTCATTACCTTGCGCCCGCGGAAGGGGAGCGGCTTGCAGGCGCTGTAACGAGAGGGCTGCCCCAACGTTGCATTGAAGCGATTCATACGGTTTTTGCGGTTGTTGGATACGAGTGCTGTGCGGATGCCCGCATCCGCCATTTTTTGCAGCCAGGCACGGATCTGATCGTCGGGATCTAATTGCTCGTAGGGGGCCAGCGTATTGTCAATGTCCAGGATCAGTACTTCGATGCCGTTCTCCTTCAGAAATTCGGGGGTGAGGTCGCGATAGCACATCATGGTGTAATTTGGTTGTAAAAAGGGCATATCGAGCCTCCTTTCTGCTTCGTATCTTCTTTATTTTATCACATTTTTGGTGCTCGCGCAAGGGCGTTGTGCCTTTTTTTGTGAAAAAACAAAAAAAATGCATTTTCCCTATTGACAAACACACGCAAATATGATATTATTTTAAGGTAGTTTGGAAAAGCACCACAAGCGGGTGTAGTTCAATGGTAGAATTCCAGCCTTCCAAGCTGGCCGCGTGGGTTCGATTCCCATCACCCGCTCCATTGATGCGCCTTTAGCTCAGCTGGATAGAGCAACTGCCTTCTAAGCAGTAGGTCGGGGGTTCGAGCCCCTCAAGGCGCGCCATTCTACGAAAACTTTATATGGTGAGTGTAGCTCAGTTGGTTAGAGCGCCAGGTTGTGGCCCTGGAGGTCGTGGGTTCGACTCCCATCACCCACCCCATACGCAAAAGGCACCCAAACGGGTGCCTTTTTTGCGTATAGGGTGGTGAGGTAGCGAACCCTGAAAGTGCCGGATGGCTAAGGAGCTTTGGTGTGCTGTGGTGCGCTTTCCATCTCGCGGAACGCGAGTTTATCTCGCAGGACGCGAGATAGATCGACGTCCCATCGCTGCTTGCGTATCCCTCTTGCGCGCTATGCTAAAAAACCGCACCGAGAATTTCTCGGTGCGGTTTTTTGTTAATTACTGGATCTCTTTGATCAGACCAAGAGCAAGCAGCTCCTCGTCGGACTTTGCGTCGGGGATGTAGTTGGTCGTGTTGTACTTGGGGTTAGCCTCGAGCTGCAGCTCGGCAACCAACTTCTCAATGAGCTCCAGACCCCACTTGATGCTACGCTTGGAGGTCAGGCGCAGACAGCAGGGAACGGTATCGTACTTCTTGGATTCGCTCTCGTCGGAAACGTTGTACTTGGTGTCGTCCAGCTTCTTGGGGTCAAGAGCCAGATACAGGCACAAGGTCTTACCGCGAACGGCGAACTTAGCAAGCTGGGTGCGTCCGGACATAATGGACTCGTAGCTCCAGCTGATGCGGGCGCTGACCTTCTTGTAGGAGAGCAATGCGTTCTTCAGGGTGTTGTAGCGCTCCTGTACCTCGTTGGTAGAAAGAACGATACGAGCCATAAAGGACTTCTTGTAGTTGGAATAGCTGGTGGTCTTGCCTTCTGCGTTTACAACGGGAACGCTGACCAGCACGTTGGGCAGGCGGGAAGGCTTGGGCGTATCCTCTTCAACGTCAACGCTGGGGATCTCAGCCTCCTCGACGATTGCGGCTTCTTCAGCAGGAAGCTCTTCTTCAACAACCTCTTCCGGTTTAGCCTGAAGAGCAGCTTTTTTTGCATTTGCGGCCTCAAGGGCAGCAAGCTGTGCATCGGTGAGTTCGGGCTCTTGCGCGCTTTCAACAGCTTCTGCTCCGGCAGCCTTAGCCTTCTTAGCAGCCTTAGCGGCTTTCTTGGCTTCCTTGGCAGCCTTCTTGGCAGCCTTTTTATCATATTGAGGGATCTGAGAGACGGGAGCCTTCTTTTCCTTTGCGGGCTTTTCTTCGACAACAACAGGAGCTTCCTCAGCAACAGGAGCTTCCTCAACAACAGGTGCTTCCTCAACAACAGGAGCTTCCTCAACAACAG
>JAZRFS010000185.1:0-6507 GCA_045643765.1 Eubacteriales bacterium | reverse complement strand
ATTCGACTTTGAAAACCGCATTATGTCCACCGAACAAACGCGCGGTGACACCGAGCCCGACGTTTCCCTGCGTCCGCAAACGCTGGAGGATTACGTTGGTCAGGACAAAGCCAAGGAAAACCTGAAGGTTTACATTAATGCCGCCAAAAAGCGCGGCGACTCGCTGGATCACGTGCTGCTCTACGGCCCTCCCGGTCTTGGTAAGACCACGCTTTCCAATATCATTGCCAATGAAATGGGCGTCAATATTCGTGTGACCTCGGGTCCCGCGATTGAAAAGCAGGGCGATCTTGCCGCGCTGCTGACCAACCTCGCCGAAGGCGACGTACTCTTCATCGACGAGATCCACCGCCTTTCCCGTGCCGTGGAGGAGGTGCTTTACCCCGCGATGGAGGACTACGCGCTGGATATCATTATCGGCAAGGGTCCCTCGGCGCGCAGCATTCGTATCGACCTGCCCAAGTTCACGCTCATCGGCGCAACCACCCGTGCGGGACAGCTGAGCACTCCCTTGCGCGACCGCTTCGGTGTGGTGCTGAAGCTGGAGCTTTATACACCCGAGGAGCTTGCCTCTATCGTACGCCGCAGCGCAGATATTCTGGGCGTTTCCCTTTCCAACGACGGTGCGATCGAGATCGCCTCCCGCTCTCGTGGCACACCGCGTATCGCCAATCGCCTGCTCAAGCGCGTGCGCGACTTCGCGCAGGTCAAAGGCGACGGTGCGATTACCTCGGAAATTGCCAATTACGCGCTTCAACAGCTGGAGATCGACGATCTTGGTCTTGACGCCGTTGACCGCCATATGCTTTCCGCCATCATCAAGTTCTACGACGGCGGTCCCGTGGGTCTGGAAACGCTTGCCGCCACCATCGGCGAGGAAGCCGTGACCCTGGAGGACGTGTATGAGCCGTATCTGATGCAGATCGGCTTCCTTTCCCGCACGCCGCGTGGACGCTGTGTGACCCGCCGTGCCTACGATCATCTGGGTATCCCCTATCACGCCCCCAACCGCCCCGGCGAACAGCTTACCGTCTTTGATGACGGACAACCATAAACAAAGACCGCTATCGGCTTCGATAGCGGTCTTTGCTTTACACCTTGTGCTTTTTTTGCGGATACCCGCTGTTTTTCCAAATATGAAGCAAAAAAACACGCGTACGCTTGTACAAAAACATCGCGGCGTCAAACAATAGCGTTCCAACGGGAAAAACGGCAATTAGCGCCATAACGGTAGCAAAAGCAGTGCGTTTTCCCGCCATCAAGACACTGCTCACAAGCAACAAAAGCAAGGACAGAGCGCTCCTTTTCGCGTATCGTGGAAAGTGGAGCATCCGCGCGGTGTGCCAAAGGCGCAGTACAAAAAGCAAAGCGAAGGAAAGCGCCCCCGAGGCGGCGGCGCCGATGATCCCGAAGCGCGGCACCAGCAAAACCGAAAGCAACAGATTGAAAACAGTAGCCCACAGGGCGGTCAACATAGAGTAAATTGAAGCAAGGCGCAAGGTATAAACACTATCCAAAAAGGACGCAAGCCCTCCGCAAACCGCTCCCAAAGACAACAGTCCAACCGCGCGCACTGCTTCGCCGTAACTACTCGCAAGCGCTCCTGAGATCAAGAGCGGCGAGAGTATACTCACAGCCACGCCCGCCACGATCACAAAAGGCAACACCACGGCGTAAATACGTCCGAACAGCGCTCCCTCGCTCCCCTTTTCCCCCTGCAAGACAGCATAATGCCACACCTCCAGAAAAATCCCCGCAGCAAAACCGATAAGGGCTGGAAAACGACCCGCTACGGCGTAAAGTCCTATGCTTGCTTCGCCGTAATAATATAATAGGAAATATTTTTCTATTGCCCCCATTCCCCACCAAAGAAGCGCGGCAGGCATCAGCGGAAGCGCGAAACGCAGCATTTTACCATACAGAGCGCCTCCGGGACGCTCTGCTCTCTCCCGACACGGGAAAAAGCAGCATAACAAAACAAGAAAGGTCGTGGCATCTCCGAGCAGGATGCCAAGCAAATAGCCCTTAGCGCCAAGCGAGGTCACGGTTAAAAAAAGCACCTGCAAAAGTGCTGTCAAAAGGGCGCAAAAGCTTTGCTGCAGCGCAAAAACACCAAAGCGCCCCTCGGCACGCAGGATATGCGCCAGAAAGGAGCGTAGCAACGACGCACAGACGTAAAAATACAGCAAATATCGGTAAGGGCGCAGGGTCTGAAAGCGGCTCAGCAGCGGGATCACACACAAAAAAATTGCAAGTCCTATCCCAAGCAAAAGCGCGCCGGCGCGCACAGCACCCCGCTCCCCCTTTGCCAGAAAGCGAAAGGTCGCTTGCGGTGCATACAAGGAAAACAGCGGTACAAGAAGCACAGCGGTGCTGATAAATATTTCTGTGACACCAAACGCCGACGGCGGTAATTTTGCGGTGAAAAACGGCAACAGACAAAGGGAAAGCACCTTGCCGAATACCGCGCTGATCCCCAGCGAAAGCGTGCCCGAAAACAGCTTTTTTTCCTTTGGCATATCCTTACCTCCGCATAGAATTCAAGATTAATATGCGCAAAAATAAGCAAGTGAAAACAAGTATTTTTAACTAAAAAAGCCGCTTTCGCGGCTTTTTTCAGTTAATGACGCGTCCTTCCTCCACAAAAAACGGCAAGGAGGGATGCCCCGAAAGGCGGACGTTGCCACCAAGTATCACGTTTTTATCCAGAATAACGCCGCTGACACATGCATGCCCCGACAATACACATCGCTCTGAGATCACGGCGTTTTCCACCACGCAATCCGCGCCCACGTGCACACCGCGGAAAAGTGCGGAATTGATGACCCTTCCTTCGATCACACAGCCGTCTGCGATCAGCGAGCGCTCCACTTGCGCGTTCTTTCCGTATTTCACGGGCGGAAGATTTTGTGCTTTCGTTAAAAGCGGGTAACTCTCCCCCTCTAACAAATCACGGCGCACCGCGCTATCCCCCGCCAGCAGCATATGCAGGCGATAGTATTCAGAAAGAGATTGCAGCTTGAAAAAACGTTCGGGAAAACGGTAGGTGCCTACGTTTCCTCTCGCAGCCTCACGGCGCACAACGTCACGGTAAAAGGAATGGAAATTGCCCTCCTCCGCACGTCGTAAGACCTCGCGCAAGAAATTCGTTTTGGCGATCCAGACGTGAAGAGAGCCGAAATCCGCGACGCTTTCCCCTTGCGAGGTCCCCACCGTCATTGCAAGTCCGCTTTGCTTATGCGCATGGATAAAAGCCGCAAAATCCGGTCTTCCCACGGCGTCGCAATCGCAGCAAAGCACATGCTCCTCCTCGATACGCTCGATCATCCCTCGGATACTGACAAGGGATTGCATACGCGAGCCGTAATTCTCCTCCGGGTTGGCATAGGCGGCGTTATAGGGCGGAAGAATGTGGATGCCGCCGTTATGACGTGCCAGATCCCAGTCCTTGCCCGAGCCTATATGCTCCATCAAGGATTGATAATTGTGATGCGCAACCACGTAAATGCGGGAAATTCCCGCGCCGACCATAGAAGATAGCGAAAAATCAATCAGGCGATACCGCCCGCCGAACGGAACGGCACCCGTGGTGCGTTTTGCGGTCATTGGCGAAAGATCCGCATCGTGCAGATTGGAAAAAATCAGTCCCGCAACGCTCATACGCTCCCCTCCCTTCCGATCACGCAAAGCTTTCCTTCCGCAAGGGGAGCACCGACCCGTGCCCCCTCACCAACCGTCACATTTTCATCTAAAATACTATATTCCACGCGCGCTCCTTGCTTGATGTGAACACCGTTCAAAAGCACGCTGTCCTTCACAACAGCGCCCGCCTCAACCACAACGTCGGGCGAGAGCACGGAGCGCTCTACGCACCCGAAAATGCGACACCCTTGTGAGAGAATACTCTCACGCACCGTGCCACCCTGTCCAACGTATTGCGGCGTACTACCGTCGCTACGGGAAAAAATACGCCCGCCGCCCCAGAACAAGTCAAAGGCAGGGTGCTCACCTGTCAGATCCATATTCGCTTGCCACAAGCTCTCCAGCGTGCCTACGTCACGCCAATAGCCCTCAAAGCGATACGCGGCAAGTCTGCCACCGCCCGCCAGCATCGCGGGAATAACGTTTTTGCCAAAATCGTTCTTTGAGCTCTTATCCGCCTCATCCGCGGCAAGGTAACGGAACAAATACTCGGTATTGAACACATAAATTCCCATTGATGCAAGCGTGCTTTTCGGATTTTTCGGCTTTTCCTCAAAATCCGTGATCAGCCCCGCTTCGTCCGCGGAAAGAATGCCAAAGCGGGATGCCTCTTCCGCCGGGACGTCGATCACCGCGATCGTGGCATCTGCACCGCTTTCCTTGTGGCGCGCAAGCAAAGCTCGATAATTCATACGGTAGATATGATCCCCCGACAGCACCAGCACGTACCGGGGATGATAGCGCTCAATAAACTCGCGATTTTGCCACACGGCGTTTGCCGTGCCGTGATACCAATCCCCTCCGCGCTTTGCCTTATAGGGTGGCAGGATCTGCACGCCGCCGAAATTGCGGTCCAGATCCCAGGGCTGTCCGTTTCCGATATATTCGTTGAGCAAAAGCGGCTGATACTGCGTCAGCACACCCACGGTATCAATGCCGGAATTCGTGCAGTTGGAAAGCGTAAAATCCACGATACGGTATTTCCCCCCGAAGGGCACGGCGGGCTTTGCCAGATGCTGCGTAAGTGGCTGCAAGCGGCTGCCCTCACCGCCCGCCAGCAGCATCGCCACACATTCTTTTTGTTTTTTCATCTCTTACCCCTCTCAAAAGTTCTCGTACTATAATCTTACTTTCCAAAGGGAGATTTTATGCAAAAAACTTCCAAATAAAAAAAACGCGATGCCCCAAGGGGCATCGCGTCACTTTATTATTTTATGCCCAGTGCATACCCGTGGGCTTGTGCTCCTTGATAATACACTGCTTGAGGAAGTCCACCGCCTTGGTAAGACCCTCATCCGTGGTCATCAGGCTATCCTCGTGCTCGATACTCATCACCTTGTCGTAGCCCGCAAGACGGAATGCGGAGATCATATCACGCCAGTAATCGTAGCCGTTGCCGTATCCAACCGTACGGAAGATCCAAGAACGGTGCAGCTCATTGCCGTAGTGGGTGGTATCCAGCACACCGTTGACGGCGGTATTATAGCGGTCGATCTTGGTATCCTTGGCGTGCACGTGATAGATCGCGCCCGTCAGCTCACGGATCGCTGCCACGGGATCCATTCCCTGCCAAATGAGGTGCGAGGGATCAAAGTTCGCGCCGATCACATCGCCTACCGCCTCGCGCAAGCGCAATAGCGTCTTGGGATTATAAACGCAAAAGCCGGGATGCATCTCAAAGGCGATCTTCGTGACACCGTGCGCCTTTGCAAATTCCGCCGTCTTTTTCCAGTAAGGGGTCAACACCTCGTTCCACTGGTAGTCCAGTACATCCAGGAAATCCGGAGGCCAGGCACAGGTTGCCCAGTTGGGCGTCTTGTCCTCTTTGGAGCCACCGGGACAGCCGGAAAAGGTAATAACGGTATCCACGCCGATCTTTTCTGCCAACAGCACAGCATTGCAGAAATCGTCGTGGTAATTTTTTGCCTTTGCAGGGTCGGGATGCACGGGATTGCCGTGCACGGCAAGCGCGCAGACCTCAATACCGTACTTTTTAAAGGTATCCTGCCATTTGGCTAGTGCCTTTTCGTCAGCCAGCAGCACCGCGGGATCGCAATGTGCCTTGCCGGGATATCCGCCGCAACCGATCTCCACACACTCAATACCGAGCTTCTGGAATTTTTCAAGCGCTGCCTCCAGTGAAAGGTCGCCAAAAAGATTGGTAAGAACACTAAGCTTCATCATCTTTCTCCTTTGATCATAGGATACTACTATCATACCACCTTGCCCGCCTTTTTGCAAGTGCTTCACGAAAAAAACATAAAAGGAGCGCCAAATGGCGCTCCTTTTATGTTCGGCGTAGGCAAGATCAGATCTTTTCCTTAACCTTGGATGCCTTACCCATGCGGTCACGCAGGTAGTAAAGCTTCGCGCGGCGAACCTTACCGACGCGGGTGATTTCAACTTTTGCAACGTTGGGGGAGTGAATGGGGAAGGTCTTCTCCACGCCAACACCGTAGGAAACACGTCTTACGGTAAAGGTCTCGGAGATACCGCCGCCGTGCTTAGCGATCACAGTACCCTCAAAAAGCTGAATTCTTTCCTTGGTGCCCTCCACGATCTTGTTGTGGATACGGACGGTGTCACCGATACGGATCACCGGCACCTCTGCCTTCAATTGCTCGTTTGTAAAAGCCTGAATCAAGTTCATTTTATGGCCTCCTTTAAAATCCGGATGTTCATGCAGAGCTGCGCAGCGGACCACCCTTATACTTTTGTGTTCACACACGGATGATATTATAGCACATCCTAAAAAAATTTGCAAGTCCTTTTTCAAAAAAAACAAAAAAATATTTTTTATGCCCC
>JAZRFS010000184.1:0-2109 GCA_045643765.1 Eubacteriales bacterium | reverse complement strand
TGCCAAGGCGGACGAGCGCGTGGCAGCGGCTTTGGATGGAAAAACGATTGTGAAAGAGATCGTTGTGCCCGGCAAAACCGTGAATTTCGTTGCGAAATAATATCAGAGCAAAAAAATCCAAACAAATATCGCAAACACTATTGACAGAAAAGGGAAAATCGTGTATAATATCATAGTACGCATTCTGCGTATTTGAAGAAATTAGTTTGTCACCGCGAGGGGAGGGATATAGAAATGGCAGAAGTAAAGCTGAAGGAGGGCGAAACCCTCGACAGTGCTCTGCGTCGCTTTAAGCGTCAGTGCGCACGCTCCGGTGTGCTTGCCGAACTTCGCAAGAGAGAGCATTACGAAAAGCCCAGCGTAAAGCGTAAGAAGAAATCCGAAGCTGCACGCAAGCGCAAGTACAAGTAATTCATTTTGCGAAAAAGAAAAGAGCCGCTTCGCGGCTCTTTTCTTTTTTGTTTTTCGCGTTTTTTTCAGGTGTTAGTGTATTTCTTCCTCGGTCTTCATTTGCGCCATAGAGGGCTCATTGTGCAGATTGCAAGCGCAATTGGGGTCGGTAGTCGGCGGCTCGCAGCGCGCGGCGGTTTGTGTTTCCACGGCTTCCTTGTGTGTGTTTTTCGGCAGAATACCGAGGTAACGCAGTAGCATAGGGATCCACGTAAAGGCGAAATAGCCTGCGGCAAACATAATGAATGCCCACATCCAAGCCTTCCAGGAAATGTTGTGCAGCTGGGTTTTGGGGTTGGGATTGTCAATAAAGCACTTCTTGATGACAATAATCGGTGCCACGGTCACCATCGCGATATTCACACAGTTGAGCTGACGCGGATAACGCTTGATGACATAGCGCAATCCCTTAGAGAAGGCGAAGGAGCCGATGCCGTAGCCCACCAGATAGAAGGCAAGCAGCACAAGGCGAACGGGGCTTGCGAAAAGTGCTCCGAAATCGCCCACAAGACCGATGAAGGCGTAATAATAGCCCAATGCCATCAGTGTCACGGCAAAATCCACACCGGGAATGACCAGTGTAGCCGAGGTGATCGCACCGACGATGAACATCATAATGAAATCAAAGGGAACAAGATCTTTGTCAAAGGTGACCGTATGACCGTCGGTGATGACCAGTGCGTAGACAAGAAAGATCGCGGCAACAACGACCATAACGACCCAGTTGGGCCAATGCTTGAAATCCTCTTTGTTTTCCGCTGCCATACGCGGCACACTGCCGATCAGGAAGCCGAGCACGGCGGCGATCACGGGAACGGGATAAGCGATATAAAGGGTATTGACCATCCAGGCACCGCCAAGACAACCGATGCCGTAGCCCAGCAGCAAAAAGACGAGAAACGTAATGCTTGTTTTCGGCTTGCTGAAGATATGGCTGATGGCATAGATCATATCATAATACACGAAAAGCACAATGGCGATCGTGCTGGCGCTAAGTCCGGGCACGCCCAGACTGGCAAAGCCGATCAAAATGCCTTTTAACGTAAGAAGAAAATACTTGCTCATAATTCCTTTCCCGCGGACAAGGCCACGTTAAATGATATTTAAACTACTGATTTATAAGAATAACACAGCGATATGAAGAAACAATGAACAAAAGGGACTTTCTCCAAAAAATCCATAGATATGGATCAATCTTGCGCAACAGCCACTATATCTAGATCCCAACAGGGATACCCTTTGGTACGCACCAGATGGAATGCGTAGTTCTCGCAAAGCTTAGCAAGCAAAAGCGGCAGATCAAAAAGGTCCTCGCTTCTGTGGTAAGCTGCCACACGCAAACAAGGGCGGTGTGTGCGGATCGCTTGTGCCGCACCGAGAAGTGCCGCGTGCTCCGCACCCTCTACGTCAAATTTGATATAGTCCACGCGCCGCCCGGCAAGAAGCTTGTCCAGCGTAGCGGTCTGCACCGTGCCGTCGGCACGTCCCGTGCAAAGCCCCGCGTTGCGGTTGCCGGAGCTATCGAATGCCGCCTCGCCACACGTGTCGCTGATGGCGACTTGGTGACATTCTACAGTGCAATTTTTCGGCCCGTTCGCCGCCCAATCGGACAATATGCGGAAATTGCGGCGGTCCGGCTCTACGGCAAGAACAAAGGAA
>JAZRFS010000183.1:0-4229 GCA_045643765.1 Eubacteriales bacterium | reverse complement strand
AGCAATATGGCGTACTACGCGCTTGCCGGCTACGCGTTCTGATAAAACCCAAAAAGAGAACAGGCGCCCAGATGGGCGGCTGTTTTTTATCGGTAGGGGCGACGTCCTCGACGCCCCGATCAATCGGATTCGCGGAGCTTTTGCGGTCTTTGCGAAGCAAAGCGGTGGCGGTGCCGCCGAGCAAAGCGACTATCTCGCCAACGGCGAGATGATTGACCGTCCCTGTCGCGCAGAGCGCGACAGAACAAGCCGCCCGAAAAAGCAGAAATTTCAAATTCATCGCAGGCGGCTTGTCATCGGTCCCGCCGCAAAAAACAAAACCATAAACAAAGCACCCCGCCGATTGGCGGGGTGCTTTGTTTATGGAGCTGCTAATCGGATTCGGACCGATGACCTCGTCATTACCAATGACGTGCTCTACCGACTGAGCTATAGCAGCAAGTTGCTTAACACAACGGTGATATTATATCAAAAGACACGCGGGTTGTCAAGGGGTTTTTGAAAATATTTTCTATAAATTCGCCATAAAATGAAAAAAAGTGAAAAAATGTGCTCTAAATAGCAATTTGGGCGATATTTGTCACACTTGGATGGTTGATTACTTGACAACGGTGCAAAAAAATATTATAATTATCGTATGAATTTATGCCTTTACTAGGAGTGTAAAAATGAACAAAAAGGTTATTATTGCAAGTGACAGCACCTGTGATCTTGGCCCCGCGCTTATCTCCCGCTACGATATCAAGATCGTACCGCTTTCCGTCAATCTGGGGGATAAGATCTACACGGACGGGGTGGATATCGACCCCGAAATGATTTATCAGCATTACGAGAAGAAGCACGAGCTTCCCAAGACCGCGGCGCCCAATGTGCTTGACTTTGAAACATTTTATCAGAAATATACCGCCGAGGGGTATGCCGTCGTGTTGTTTACTATCAGCTCCACGATGTCTTCTACCTTCAATAACGCGCGTCTTGCGGCTCTTGATTTTGAGGATGTGTATGCCGTGGATACCTGTAACCTCTCCACGGGTGGCGGTCTTCTCGTGCTGCACGCCGCTGAGATGGCGCAGGCGGGGAGAAGCGCTGCCGAGATCGTCGAGGAGTGCCGCGCACTGGCGGGAAAGGTTGATGCATCCTTTATAATCGACAATCTGGAATTTCTGCATAAGGGCGGGCGTTGCTCTGCTGTGGCAGCCTTTGGTGCCAATCTTCTCCAGTTAAAGCCTTGCATCGGTGTATCCGACGGCAAGATGGGGGTTGGTAAAAAGTATCGCGGCAAATTCTCTGCGGTGCTGCAAAAATATATTGCGGATCGCATCGGCGACGGTGCGGGGATCCGTAAAAATCGCATTTTCGTGACACACGCCGGCTGCGACGACCAAATCGTGCAGCAATGTGTCAAGCAGGTAGAGGCACTCGGACTTTTCGACGAGGTGCTTGTTACCCGTGCGGGCTGTACCGTGTCCGCCCATTGCGGACGCAATACACTCGGCGTGCTTTTTGTGAAGGAATAAGAAAAAACGGACAGGCGTGTGCGTGGTGCCACTGAGGTTACTGCGCATACGCCTGCTTGTTTTGGCGCAAAACTTTACCCGTCTCGCCGGATTTCCTTGACAAAGCTAAAGTTTTGTTTTATAATTAAAATATTGATATACTATCGTGTGTGCGTGTAAAAAAAGCACGCCGCTTGCTTTTCTTTTATAACGGAGGATAACGGATGAAACTCAGATTGAAAATAACGTCCTTTTTTCTGGCAATGCTGCTGTTGCTTTCCACGCTTGTTGGGTGTACGGGATATGTGGATCCTTTGGGGTATCTGAAGGATGCCACGGTAAAGACTGTGAAAAACGCCCTCCTGGGCGAGGTCATTGCGCTTTTGTTGGACGTTTCGGATAAAGGTATGATCGCGGTGGAATTCGGCGGAACCGACCTTGTACAAAATCTTCCCGAGGCGGCAGAGCTCAAGGTGTGGCTGGATGCTGAGGATCGTAAGATCGCGGCAGACGGTGCTGTGACGTTGGAGGGGAAAGAATACGACGTTGCCGTATACCTGAACGAAAACGAGGTGGCAGCCACCTCCGCGGCTTTTTACGGCTCTAACACGCTGGGGGTGGATTTCCTCAGCTTAAAGAATGATCTTCAGACCTCGATCTTTTCCAACAACAGCGGTACGGTCTTTTCCAATCCTACCGTTTCCGCCGCCAGTGCCGATCGGGTAGAGCAGATCAAGGATAGCTTTTTCAAGCTTCTTGCTTATAGCGACAAGACTATGGATTTTGCCGACGAGGTGCTGGAGGTGTTTTTAGACGAGCTGACCTCTTATGCGGAAAATTCGCGCTATAAGGAGGATGGCTATACCCACATCACCCTTAGCATCAACAACGACTCGCTTGCGCGCACCCTGCGCGCCACGCGTGCCGCTTTGGTGAAGGATCGTTCCTTCTGTAAATATCTGAACGATCTTGCCGCCACGCTGGACACAATGATTTCTGCCACAACCGGGGTGTCAAGCACCGAATACACGACCAAGGTCAAGTATTTCCTGGCTAACGAGGCGGATATCAACGCGCTTTGTCAGCGTATTGACGATGCCGATCCCTTTACGCTGAAGCTGAGCGCGGCAGTGAAAAGCTTCGGTATGGCACTTGAGGATGTCAATGTTTCCTTTACACAAAACGACGTGACGCGTCTTACGGCGGCGTTGCATCTGGAGGAGAATGAGATCGGCGTTGACGTTACTTGGGACGGTGTGGCACGCAAGCTGACTTATATCGTACAGGAGAATGGCTTCCGAACCTATCGCGCCGCACTTACCTATCAGTTAAGCGGCTCTGTTGGTGCCGAAATCAAGGGTGAGCTTCTTGCCAACAAGCGCGACGGCTCCTATACGCTGACGCTGGAAAAGGGCAGTGAAAGACGTGTGTTTGGCGGCAGATACGAGTTTGATAGTGAAGAAATGATGCTTAGCGTGGACAGTGCAAGCATCAATGGTGAGGATAAAAAGATCTCACTTAAGATCAGTGCCGTTGCGGGCGAGGGTGTGCCGATGACGCCCGAATACGTTAATCTGGTGAGAATGGATGTGACGCGCTTTACCCCCATCTTTGAACGCTCCCGAAAGGCGCACTTGCTTGTTGGAGATTGGAAACTGCACGGCCCGAAGCTGTACGACGTGCTCGGTGACGTGCTCGGTGCCATCGGCTTGCCCGAGGAGATCCCCGTAAGACCCGAATGAAAACAAACCGCCGCTTCGCGTTTGCCAAGCGGCGGTTTTTGGAAAGGACGTTTATGAAGCTTTTGCATATTGCCGATCTGCATCTGGGTAAGCGCGTGTGCGAATATCCGATGCTGGAGGATCAGCGCCATATTTTAAATGAAATAGCCGACATTGCTCGTGCTGAGGGCGCGGACGCGCTTCTTATTGCTGGTGACGTTTACGATCGTCCCGTGCCACCGCAGGAGGCGGTGACTTTGCTTTCCGATTTCCTTTGCGAAATGGCAAAAGAGGGCATTTCGGTCTATCTGATCGCGGGCAATCACGACAGCGCTGAGCGCTTGGATTTCTGTGCTGAGCTGCTTGGTACCAGCGGCATCCATATCGTGGGCGAGTGCCACGGCAACGTGGATACGATGCTGTTGGAAAAGGGAGAGGAGCGCGTAGCGCTCCACCTGCTGCCGCATTTCCGCCCCGTGGCGTTGCGTCATTTTCTCGGCGCCGACATTTCCGCATCAGACGAGGCGTTTCGTGCGCTTATTGCGCGTACGGATCTTACCCTTGCGCCCACAAATATTCTGGTGGCGCACGCCTTTGTCACGGGTGCGCAGACCTCTGAGTCCGAGCAGGTCGTGGTGGGTACGGTGGATGCTGTTCCCGCAGACGTTTTCTCTTGCTTTGATTACGTGGCACTGGGACATCTGCACCGCCCGCAAACGATCGGTGCAAACGTGCGCTATGCGGGCTCGCCGCTTTCTTATTCCTTTTCCGAGGTGGGACAGCCCAAGACCGTTACCGTGATTGAAACGGGGAGCGCGCTTGCCGTGCGCACGCAGACTTTGCACCCTTTGCACGAAATGCGCGAGGTGAAGGGAACAATGGCAGAGCTCCTTGCCCTTGATTACAGTGAGGATTATATCCGTGCTGTGGTAACCGACGAGGAGGTGGCGCCCGATGCACGCGTCACGTTGCAGAGCAATTTTCCGAACCTGATGCGCTTTGCGGTGGAAAA
>JAZRFS010000182.1:0-11116 GCA_045643765.1 Eubacteriales bacterium | reverse complement strand
CTTTCAGGAAATCGGAATTTTATTCACCAGCGCTTCGCTGACAAGCCCGACGCGATTTTCAAAGCGATCGTAAAAATAGGCGGTGCCGTCCTCGTAAATAAAGTAAAGCACGCAATAGTAGATGCCGGGGCAATCGGGGCTGACCATCTTTAAAGAGCGGCTGACCGAAAGACCGCTATACGGCAGCTCGGTCTGCTCACCCCCGTGCCAGAGCGCACGGATCTCGGCGATCACATCCGCATCGGCGACATTTCCCACCGCCATACTGAAATCACCTTCATCACATACGTAGATCTTGCTCACGCTCCACGTGCTTGCGTCAGGCGCAGCTTCATCCGAGCAATACACGTTTCCCCGCTTGTCGGCAAGAAAGCGCGCAGGGTCTGCATCGGGGATCTCAAGAAAGGTCAGCGTATCCTCGTAAAGCTCACTCTCCCAAACGCCGATCTCCTCGCCGCCGGCAACAGCCTCAAACGCCTCGCTGAGCGGCTTGTAGACCTTTCCTGTTTTTTCGTCCAGATAGCCTCCCTCGGTGGTGGTAAAACGCGCAGAGCAGCCCGTCAAAAGAAGTGCGAGCAAAAGCAAAAGTATTGAAAAACGGCGCATCTTAATACCCAAGCTTTCCGCTCAGAGAATCATCGTTCTCGATCCATTCTTTCACGTCGATCACGCGATATTCCATAGGGGTATCGCGCACTACCACGGTAGAAATACCCGCGTTGAGAATGGTACGCTTGCACATCATGCAGCTGTTGGTACCCGCCTGCAAAGTGCCGTCAGGCAGAGTACAAGCCATATACATAGTCGCCCCCAGCATCTGCTCGCGGGGTGCGGCAATGATGGCGTTCTGCTCAGCATGGACCGAGCGACAAAGCTCGTAACGCTCGCCGCGCGGGATCTGCATCTGCTCGCGGTAGCAAAAGCCGAGATCCGAGCAGTTTTTGCGTCCGCGGGGGGCGCCGTTGTAGCCCGTGGAAACGATCACGTCGTTCTTCACGATAATCGCACCGAATTTGCGGCGCAGACAGGTGGCACGCTCTGCCACGGTCTGTGCGATGTCCAGATAGTAATTTTCCTTGGAAACACGCTCCATATCAGTTCTTCCTTTCGCGTACGCGTCGCTGACGCGCGTATAATGATACAGAGTATATTATACTATATTTTCCCCGGCTTGTCAACAACACGCCAAAACAAAAAAGAAGAAAGGGGGCGCCCGGCGGGCGTCCCCCTCTTTTTTTGATACCGTCAAGGCACTTATTCCTTTTTTATAGCAGTCTTTCCGTCAAACAGGATCGGCGCCTTGCCATCGGCAATATCGTAAACATTCTCAAAATCGGCGCCGTTCGGCTTCAGGGTAAAGGTCAGGCAAAGCTTCTCTGCCACAAAGACGTATTGCACGCTTTCTTGCTCTTTGACGACGAAATAGTCAACCTTGAAATTCCAGGTGCTGCTCTTGCCCGCCGTGTAGGTGCTGAAGGCGCCGTAAGCGTTCGGGAAAAGCACGACCTTGGCTGCGATCGCCTCGTAAACCGGCTTTTCGCAACCGATATTGCCATGATGCGCCAGCTGCACGATATCCGATTGCAGATAAGTGCCGTACATCGCGCACAGATATCTGCTTTGGAAACGGAAGGCGTCCGCGAGGAAGATCGCGGTCACCGGCGCCTGTCCGACAGCAGAGTCCTGATTGGCAAAGGAGAAGCGCACGATGGTGCAGGTGTCGTTGGAGTTACAAATGCGCCTGGGATTATGATCCTCATAGGTCATCAGGATCTCAAACGTGGCATTGGCAAGATAGAATTTTTGCCCCGTATGCACCTTAACATACTGAAAACCGCCCGTTACGTTCGCTTGCATTGCGGGGATTGTGGTGGCCTTTCCCATTTGCAATGAGCTGCCCGACACCGCAAAAATAGCACTTTCCTCAGGGAAATTTCCAAGCAGATATTCCATACGCAAAAGACCCGATTTGCCGTATTTCTTCAGCATCTGCTGAAAAGCGTAGTAATGATCCCAGTGCGAGTGCGTGTTGATCCACGCCGCGATCACGATAGGGGAGGCTGTTGTCGGATCCGCGCCGTAAGCGTCCTTGTAGAGCGCGTTGAGTGCGTTCCAGATCTGATCGTGCTCAGAACCGCCCGTGTTCACGCCGCCACCGTCGATCACGACAAAGCGACCGTCCTCCAAACGGATCACGTACCCCATACCAACCGCCTTACCTGTAAAGGGAAGCTGGGTGATCGTGCTATCCGCAACCTTATGATACGTGGGGTTGGGCGTCAGCAATCCCGCATCGGGCAGCGTAACGCTGTCCAGCGGCGCGCTGATCACGCGGATGCATTTTTGGAAATCCACGTCGTAAGCGTCATCCTTGACGTATGCCGCTTCGTGCTTGTAGTCGTTATATGCCACGTAAAGCGTCACGTCCGCCGCGTCGTTGACAAAGGTCTTGAAAATACTGTCCTCGATGCTGTTTTCACAAAGCAGACGATACCCCGCGCCAAGCAATTGGGCGCAATAGGTCTGATACGTGGTCGCATTTACGCCTTCGCCGATGTAATAGTACTGCAGCGAATTGTCGTTGTTATATTGCGTGTTATAAAGCTTGATCCCCTCTGCCAAAGGCTTCGGAAATTCCGTGATCCAGCCATTATCCATCCCCACTCTGATACAAAATCCATTGGGAATGGCGTAAACGGTTTTCCCGTTACGGCTTTCCGCACAAAGCGCCAGCAGCTCCTTGAAGCTTGCAAGGCACTCCGCCAACGCCACGTCGTTGTGCGCAGTCAGGATCACCTGCCCGTCGTGCACCAGAATGCCGTATTCATGTCCCTCCAGGGTGGCGCGGAAGCTTTCCACCTCGGGACGGTTCGGGAAAGTACCGATCAGGATCTCATGCTGCGCGGCCATTTCATCGGTACGCACCGCAACGGAATACTGCGCAAGCCCCAGCATTGCTTCAAAATCCTTGCCGAGCTGCTCGGCTGCCACACAAGGATAATCGCGCGAATTGGTTTTTTCGTCACCCTTGACGTGCTTGTGTGCGGGATCATTGTCCAGCTCCCTGCTGAACACCAGGTCAAAATAAACCTCTCCCGTCGCGGCGATATTGCTTTGCGTCGCATCCTTCGCAACGGTTTTCGCGCTGACGGAAAGCGTCTGTCCGTTTCCCGTACCGGGAACGCAGACCTCGGTAAAATACTGCACTGCGTGCATCGTATGCGGCGTGTTGCTGCCCAGGATCAGAAGCTGATCCGCGCTTGCCGAAATCGCAAAGCCGTTGCCCTGTAAAAGTGCTTGTGCCGCCTGCACCGCAGAAGTACCGCTTGTTCCCACCACGATCTCGCAAGTGGTACCGGACAGTGGCGGCTGCGTGTAGTCCCGCATTTCGACCGAGGCACCCGTATAACGCGTCAATGCATCCTTTAGTGCCGTAACGGTAGCGATATAAAGATCATTCTGAAGCGCACTGTCATACACGATCACACACGCGGAAAGGTTCAGCGACACGCTGCTTGCATCTCGCTCCACCACGGTTGAATCTGCGATGGCAGGGATCTCCCTTGTGTCAATGCACAGCTCGCAACGCTCGCAATACTGCTTGCGCTCGCCCTTGCCGAAAAGCGTTGCCGGTGTCTGCACAAAAAAGCCGCTCAAGCGGTGCTCACCCGTTGCGGGAAGAACCTCACTGCCGGCGGCACCGCATCTTTCGCACTGTGCCTCCTTCAATCCGTCCGTGGCACAGTTTGCCTTGACCGTTGTTCTCCATTTTTCAAACAAATGTCCGTCCGCGCACGGGTCTTTGCTGCACGCCACACCGGAAATGCAAAGGCAAAGCAGGAGCAGGCAAATTGCAATTTTTAAACATTTCATTCCTGCTCCCCCCTTTTACTTCTTGTATTTTTGCAATGTTTCCTCGGTCGCCACGATCTTATCCGCAATACTGACGATCCAAGCCTCCCGACACTTGGGTACGCACCAGAAGGTCAGCGGGAACATATGCGAACGGATGATCTCGCGCTCACGGCGCAGGATCGGATAATCGCGCTCCGCATTGCGCAATGCAAAGCGATGGTGCTTGAAGCCGTGCCAGCGGAAGCCCTTGTTGGGATCGTGCCAGTCATACAGATAGTAATCGTGCAAAAGTGCACCGCGCACCAATGCCTTCAGATCGCATTTGATGTTATGTCCCACGGCGAAGGAATACGCCGCATAAGCGACCTTCACACAGTGCGTATAAACCGTCACGTCAGAGTGCGAATAATATTGCTTCATTTCGCGGTATCGTCCACCGCGCAACACCTCGCGCGCCAATTTAACAAATTCGCGCTTCTGCGCCTCGTTGAGCTTCATTTGTCTCCTCCCCATTTGCGATGGATCTGTTCACGGTAGGATTGCATATCGTGCATATAGCGGTTCACCATACGGTAAAAATTGAAGGGCGCCTTTTTGCCCTGCTCGCTTTGGAAATGCTCGCGGGCGTTGCTCTTCAGCTGGTCGATATTGACCAGTGTCTTCATACGCAGTGCATAAGCGCGTACACGCTGCATCAGACGCAGCGAATGTGCCAGATCAACAAAGAATACGCCCAGAACCATACCTATCACAAGGATCATCCAAGGGCGGTCTACCACACGCACGGCGACCGAATGGAACGCAGGGTACAGCAAAAAGTAGTACAGTGCGCAGATCAGCCCCCAGAACAGAGAAAACTTGGGGCAGATCAATCCCTCGTAATTCATCCATTCCTTCGAATAGTCCCAAAGGCGAACGTGGAACAGCTTGACCGCAATCCAGCCGCCGATCAGCTCGATCACCGTCATGATCGCCATCGCCAGCAGCAAAATGCACGTGGTACGCACAAATTCGTTCGGCATCATATTCAGCTCCAGCCCGGAAAGAAAGTACAAAATACATCCCCCCACGCCGTATAGCGGCAACCAGCATCCCGTCAGAAATCCGGGATTAACCACCTTGCGGTGACGGAAGCCGCGGTATACCACCTCCAGGCACCAGCCAAGCACGGCGCAAAGGCAGTACAGAAAAAGATATTCCAAAAGGATCTCCATATCCGCTCCTTATTTCTTTACAGCTTTCTTCTTTTTGTGCATCGGCTTGCCCTTTTTCAGACGGGCGCGAAGCACGAACACGCGGATCACAAAAATGCCCACAATCACAAGAAGACCGCCTGAGATCAGCGGGATCGCAATCAACCAACCTTCGCCGCCGTCTGGCTCGATGCTCTCCAGCGCAGCAGGATCCAAGGACGCACCAAAGGCGGTCATTACAGGCGGATTTTTTTCCATCCAATCGTCGATCATCTCGTTAAGCACGACGTAATAGGTCTTGCTTTTCAGCGTACCCAGATTATCCTGCATATACTGCTGATCCTTGGGCAGACGCATCACAAAGGCATAGCCGCCCTCCACCTCGATGACCTCACTCACACCATAGATGGGCAGTGCGAACACAGTCGCCTCGTAATCGGGCGTCATCTCGCCACGGGCAAAGTAATGACCGTTGCCCACGTCGTTGAAATCGCGGCTCTCGCTCATCACCTCAAGCATGGCGGCATTCCGTGCCTCATCCGTTGTGGCAGCCGCAACCGTGGCGCGCAACGCCTCGGCCTTTGCTTTCGCCTTCTCATCACCGCCTGCGTACAAGCTTTCAATAAACACCTGGCGCACGCGGATAAAATCATCGCCGTTCAGAAAGGCAAGTGCCGTTTCGTCCGTGTCGTCCAGCGTACCGTTCTGCAAAAGCGCTTTGATAATCTCAATGCTCAGATAGTTCTCCACCGCCACAAAGGTGCGGATATAACGATCCGTCAGATATCCCTCTCGCAGGCTCTGGATATAGAGGTCACGATCCCCCGCAAAGGTCTCCTCCAGGATCGCAGCCATATGCTCATCCACACTGTCGGCGATCTCACCCTTCTCCACGTCGATGCCAAGCGACAAAGCGATCGCAAGCAGCGCGTGACTTTCGGTGCGCAGATTTTCCGTCATAAATTTATTCAGCTTTTCCTGCGCCTCGGGATTGGACATCGCGTCCTCTCCATATTCCAGCTTCAGCTGCGCAAGACGGGTCATCGCGAGATAATAATATTCATCGTATAGGATCTCCACCTCCCCTGCGGTGGCAACCACCTTTTCCGCATTGGAGGAAGCGTGCACCGTGCGCGAGGCGGAGCAGCCCGCAAACGAAAGCAACATAACAAGCGCAAGGCAGACAAGGCACAGGCGCGAAAGGATCTTCTTTTTCATAGATTTCTCCTTGTTGTAATTTACTGTTTTTTATTTTACAATACAGTTATGAACAAACTATGAATGTGCGTGCACACACTCGCGTGAGAAAATAATCGAAAAATCCCTTTTCAAACGCGCCGCAATGTGTTATAATAGATTTTAACGAAAACTCCCGCGCAAAGGAGGACGCAACATGCACGAACAATACAGTATCCCGCTTTCCGCCCTGATCAAGGAATTCAAGCTGGAAACGCTCTATCTTCCGGGCGACCCCAATGAGATGATGATCTCTAACCCCGAGGTACACCGCCCCGGACTTGCCCTTACCGGCTTTTTCAAGGTCTTTGATCACACCCGTGTGCAGATCCTGGGCAGCGCCGAATACACCTATCTGTGCGAGCAGCCCGAAAGCGTACGCGAGCATAAGATTGAGGACTTTTTCGCGCATATTCCCGCCGCTGTCGTTCTCTCGGGTGGCTTTGAGGGCTTCCCCTCCGTTGCCGAGGCAGCCGAGCGCCACGGCGTGCCGCTGTTCCGCGCCAAAGGCACCACCAGTGCCTTTATGGCAGCACTGATCGCCTTCCTCAACGTACAGCTCGCCCCCCGCATCACGCGCCACGGCGTTCTGGTTGAGGTATATGGCGAGGGTCTGTTGCTGCTGGGCGACTCTGGCGTCGGTAAGAGTGAAACCGCCATTGAGCTTGTCAAGCGCGGTCACCGTCTGATCGCGGACGACGCCGTGGAAATCAAGCGCGTATCCGCCAAGCGCCTGGTGGGCGAGGCACCCGCCATCATCCGCCACTACGTAGAGCTGCGCGGCATCGGCACCGTGGACGTGCGCCGCATCTTCGGTATGGGTGCCGTCAAGAACTCCGAGGGTATCGACCTTGTCATCAATCTGGAGCCCTGGGTGCAGGGCAAAATGTACGACCGTCTGGGTCTTGACAATCAGACCATGGACATACTGGGCATTGAGGTGCCCAGCATCACCATCCCCGTCAAGCCCGGTCGTAACCTTGCCATTATCCTGGAAATTGCGGCGATGAATAACCGCCAGAAGAAAATGGGATATAATACCGCAGAGGAATTCAACCGTAAGCTGATGGGCCAGATGGGTCTGGAATGATCCCCCCAGAAAGGAAATCAAATGAACTGCCGCCAAGCATTGGACAAATTACAAAAAGGCACGCTTGATGCGTGCCTTTGCGCACTGTACGGAAAAGAAGCGCTCCCCGCACAGCGCTCGCGCTATGCGAATGCTGTCCGCGCCTTTGCCGACCGCTTCGGCGAGGCACGCGAGATCACGTTGTTTTCTACCCCGGGGCGCAGCGAGCTCTCGGGCAACCATACCGATCACAACGCGGGAATGGCACTTGCCGCCGCCGTGGATCTGGACGTGATCGCCGTAGCTTCTCCTACCAAAACTCGTACCGTTACCCTACTTTCTGCCGGATACGGCGAGGACGTGGTCGATCTTGAGTGCTTTCCCGCCCCCCGTGCCGACAGATATGCCTGCTCCGACGCCCTGATCGCAGGCATCGCGCGCGGACTTACCGACGCAGGCTTCACTGCGGGCGGCTTTGACGCCTACACCTCCTCAAGCGTACCGAAGGGATCCGGACTTTCCTCCTCCGCCGCATTTGAGATTATGGTGGGTAGCATTCAGAATGTATTTTATAACGAGGGACACATCGGTGCCGTCAGGCTCGCACAAATTGCCAAATTCGCAGAAAACGAATTTTTCGGCAAGCCCTGCGGACTTCTCGATCAGCTCGCCATTGCCTCGGGTGGCATCTGCGCCTTGGATTTCGCAGATCCCGCATCCCCCCTTGTACAAAAGGTGAATTTCGATATGACGGGGGCGGGTTTTTCCCTTTGCATTGTCAACACGGGGGGCAATCACGCCGATCTGACGGCGGATTACGCCGCCGTTCCCGCCGAGATGAAGGCTATTGCCCACGAGCTGGGCGGTGAGGTGCTGCGCAAGGTAGACGAGCGCGCACTCCTCACGGATTTTTCCCGTTTGCGCGAGCGCGTAGGCGACCGAGCCCTTCTGCGCGCCTTCCACTTCTTCGCGGAAAACCACCGCGTCAAAGAGCAGGTCGCAGCCCTTGCCGCGGGTGATCTTGACCTGTTTTTGACCAAGGTTTGGGCATCGGGGCGCTCCTCGTTCCAATATCTGCAAAACGTCTATCCCCCCCACAATCCGGGAGAGCAAGGACTTTCTCTTGCCCTTTGCCTTGCCGAGCGCTTTCTGGAAGGAAAGCGCGGCGCTTGCCGCGTGCACGGCGGTGGCTTTGCGGGCACAATCCAGATCTTTTTACCCACAAAGCACGCAAGCGCGCTTTGCAAGCTGATGGACGGCGCGTTTGGCGAAGGCGCCTGCACCGCGCTCCGCATCCGCGCGCAGGGTCCCACCATTATCGAATAACTCACACCGTTTCGGCACCAATTGCCACCTGAAAGGAAAAATATGCAAGAAAAGCCCTCTTTTTCCAAGCTTTGGAAGGAAAATAAAAGCCTGCGTTATCTGCTGATCCTCGCGCTCAACACCATACTCTTCTTCGCGATATACCGCGTGCTTCTGCACTATGCGGAGCTGGCGGAAAACGCCATTTATTCCTTCTGCATTATGATTTTATATATGGCACTGCTTGTCGGCTTCGTGTTGGGGTATCTGATTTACAATCGTTTTCTTTACCGCAAAAATCTGACCGCAGAGGATCTGCCCGACAGTATGTCTGCCGAGGAAAAGCAAGCCTTTCTTGACGACGGCAAGCGCAGGCTGGAAAAGTCCAAATGGATGATGCTTTTCATCTTTCCCCTTGCACTTGTCCTTCTCTTCGACGCAGCCGAGCTCTTTATTTTTGATTTATTCCGCAAATGATGCATTACACGCTGAAGCTTTTATATTCCGGCTCGGACGGCAACGCCGCACTTCTGTGCGCAGGGGGACACGCCGTCCTGATTGATGCAGGACGCACGGCAAAATGCCTTTGCGCCGCCTTGCATGAGGCGGGTGTAGACCCGGACCAACTTGACGCGATCTTTGTCACGCACGAGCACCGCGATCACACCGCAGCCCTGGACGTTTTCGTCAAACATCACCCCGTTCCCGTACATATCACCGAGCGCTCCGCGCAAAAAATGCTTCCCCGCACAAGCGAGCCCTTACGCGAGCATCTGGTGATCCACCCCCCGCTTTACACCGTGGACGTGGGTCCCTTTACCTTTTCCAGCTTCCCGACGTCGCACGACAGCGCGCAAAGCGTGGGCTTCCGCATCACCGTGCGCCAAGGGGAAGAAACACGCGAAATCGGCTATGCCACTGACCTTGGCACCGTGACGCCCGCCGTAGAGGAGGGGCTTTGCGGCTGCGAGAGTGTAGTGCTGGAATGCAACCACGACGAGGAAATGCTGATGGAAGGTCCTTACCCTTACGACCTCAAGCTCCGCATCGCTTCGCCAAAGGGACATCTTTCCAACCGCGATTGCGCCACTTTTGCCACCCGTCTTGCCACTAATGGGTTAAAACGGCTATTATTGGCACACCTTTCCGAGATCAACAATCTGCCCGAGCTGGCGCTCGGCGAGGTCAAATCCGCTCTCGCGGGCACGGGCGTCCACGTGGCAGCCGCCGCCCCCGACCATATCACACAGCTTTGAGGTATCCGGATATGTTACGTATCAAGCTTATCACTGTCGGCACGTTGAAGGAAAGCTATCTGCGCGAGGCAGTTGCCGAATACGAAAAACGCCTTGGCGCGTATGCCAAGGTCGAAATTCTCGAATTAAAAGAGGGGCGTGTCGCGGAAAACCCTTCCGCCGCGGAAATTTCCGCAGTGCTGGAAAAGGAAGCGGACACCATCCTTTCCGCCATCCCGCCCCGTGCCTATACCATAGCGCTTTGTGTAGAGGGACAGCAAAAATCCTCCGAGCAGCTTGCCACGCTTCTTGAGGATGCGATGTCGCGCTCGTCGGATCTGTGCCTTGTGATCGGCAGCTCGCACGGGCTTTCCCCGCGCGTCAAAAAAGCAGCCGATTACCGCCTTTCCGTGTCCGCGCTCACCTTCCCGCATCAGCTGATGCGCGTGCTTTTACTGGAAACCGTCTACCGCTCGCTTTCCATCCTGCACGGGTCGAAGTATCATAAGTAAGAAGCGTGCGTAAGGGGGACTTTTGGGAAAGTCCCCCCTACAACCCCTTCAAAACCTTTAAAATCATTTCCACGCTCACGGCGCTCCCTATTTGGAGCTCCGTTTTCTTTTTGCTCGATAACAACGAACCGGTTGCAAAAAAAGTTGCACTATGCCATCTACAACAAAAATCATTACCCACACCAAAACAAAACGGTTATCCCTATATTCTCTTTCTTCCAACACAACGCGCTTCCACTTTCCGCACCCTTCGCAAAAATCAATCCCCCAAGAAAGCTTCACATCCCACTTGCCACATTTTTTGTGATGCATTTTATTCCAACACTCTAAGCAAAATTCTGCCATAAAATCACCTCCGTTTATATTATAGGTCAATTTCACCATATTTTCAATAGGGGAAATTGACATAATTTTATTGAGGTGATAAACATGGACCGTTTAAAAAAGCTGCGCAAAGAAAAAGGCTTTACCCAAGTCAAAATACAAATGTTGACAGGCATCGACCAAAGCGATTATTCTAAAATTGAAAGCGGAAAACGCTATTTCACATTTGAACAATGCAAGCGCCTTGCGATTGCTTTGGAAACCAGTATGGATTATTTGGCGGGATTAACAGACGAAAAATCTCCTTATCCTCGAAAGAAAGAAAACTGAAAAGATTCCGCCCGCGGGGGGGATCTTTTCAGTATCCGCATTGTTTGCCGTATTTTT
>JAZRFS010000181.1:0-11314 GCA_045643765.1 Eubacteriales bacterium | reverse complement strand
GGCGGGGAATACGATGAGGTTTGTTTTTTCTGCGTGAAGCGTGCCGTTTTCGTAATTGTAGATCGCGATTGAGGCGTTGAGCGGGAACTCCGCTTCATCTGCGCGCTCGGGCGAAAGCCCTTCTGCCATCGCGTTGATGATGCGCACGGGGGTGCAATGCGTGAAAAGCGCGACAGTTTTGCCGTCGTTTTCCCGCGCGATGCGATGAATGGCGTTCTCGATGCGGAAATAGTGCTCGCGCACGCTCTCGCCGCATGTGGGACGGGATTGTGCAAATTCAAAGCGCCAGCGCATCCAATCCTCGTGATAAGTGCGGTTGATCTCCTCGAAGGTCATGGTCTCCCATGCGCCCGCAAAGATCTCGCGCAAGGACGCGTCCGCGCAAAGGGGAAGCCCCAGACGTGCAGCGAGTGGCGCGGCGGTTTGCTTGGTGCGCAGAAGATCGCTGTAAATGATCTTATCAATTTTTTCATTGGCACAAAGATAGTCCGTTGCGTATGCGGCCTGCTTTTCACCCATTTCGGTGAGCGGCACATCGGTGTGGCCCACAAATACCATATGCTTGTTGGCGGTGCTGTGTCCGTGCCGTACAACGATAAAACGTGTCATAGAAACCTCGCTTTATTTCAGGTCTGCGTGAGCGAAAATGATCTTCCACACGTCCTCTTTTCCCTCACCCTTGAGCGCGGAAAAGGGAATGACGGGGGTGTCGGTGGGAATGGCAGGGTGCGTGGCAAGTGCCGCGAGCGCCTTTGCGCGCTCGGTCTTGTTGAGCTTATCCGCCTTGGTGGCGACCACTGCGAAGGGCAGCTCGGTCTGGGCGAGATAGTTCAGCATCATCACGTCGTCCTTGGTGGGACCGACCTTCAGGTCGATCAGCTGCAGGATCAGTGCCACGCGGTCGATGTTTTTGTTGGCGGTGAAATAGCCGTCCGTCAGGGTGGACCATTTCTCCTTTTCCTGCGGTGGGCGCTTGGCAAAGCCATAGCCGGGCAGGTCGACAAGAAAGAGCTTGCCGTCGATATCGTAAAAGTTGATGGTGATGGTCTTACCCGGCTCGCCACTCACGCGTGCGAGCGACTTGCGCCCGAGCAGCGTGTTGACAAGCGAGCTTTTTCCCACGTTCGAGCGTCCCGAAAGTGCTATTTGCGGGATGGCGTGCGAGGGGAATTGGCGGATATCACCCGCGCTGATAAAAAGCGCGGATTTTTGCAGATTAAGATTTGGCATAAACTGCTCCTGTCGATACTTTTTTGTGGGAAACGGGTCTTCCGCCGCGCGTGATCTCCGCTTTTTCGGCGGTGGGCACGAGCGCGTGGGAGAGGACGTCGGCAAGCGTGCGGCAGGGGATGATCTCCAGCACCTTTACAGCCTCGGGATCCAGCTCGTCAAGATGGCGCATATTGTCCGCGGGGATCAGAACGGTCTTCACGCCCGCGGCGGCAGCAGCCATTGTTTTTTCCTTAAGACCGCCAATGGCAAGCACCTTGCCCGTCAGGGTGACCTCACCCGTCATAGCAAGATCGCGGCGCACGGGGCGAGCGGAAAGTGCACTGACAAGGGCGGTGACCATCGCACAGCCGGCAGAGGGACCGTCCTTCGGAGTGGCACCCTCGGGGAAGTGGATGTGCAGGTCGGTCGTTTTATGGAAATCCTCGGGGATGCCGAGCTCTTTTGCGTGTGCGCGGATGTAGCTGACGGCGATGCGTGCGGACTCCTTCATCACGTCGCCAAGCGAGCCCGTGAGCTCGGTCTTACCCTCGCCGGGCAGCGGCAGTGCCTCGACCTTGAGCAGGTCGCCGCCTGCTTCGGTATAGGCAAGTCCGTTGACCACGCCGACGGGGTCTTCCTGCTCCAGCTGCTCGCGCGTGAGCTTGCGGGGACCGAGATATTCGGGCAGATTTTTGGCGTTGACGGTGATGCGCTTCTGCTCACCGTCCGCCACCTTTTTGGCTGCCTTGCGGCAGATAGTGGCGAGGCTGCGCTCCAAATTACGTACGCCTGCTTCGCGGGTATAGTCGTCGATGATGGAGGCGATCGCATCCTTCGTGATACGCAGCATCGCACGGGTCAGACCGTGGCGGGAAAGCTGCTTGTCGATCAGGTGATGCGCGGCAATGCTCATCTTTTCGTTTTTGGTGTAGGTGGAAAGCTCAATGACCTCCATACGGTCAATGAGCGGTCTTGCCACAGTCTCCAGTGTGTTGGCAGTGGCGATGAAAACGCAATCGGAAAGGTCGAAGGGAAGCTCCACGAAATGGTCGCGGAAGGTCTTGTTCTGCTCGCCGTCCAACACCTCAAGAAGGGCGGAGGAGGGGTCGCCGTGCGAGTCGCGCGTCAGCTTGTCGATCTCGTCCAACAGCACAAGGGGGTTGTTTACGCCCGCCTGGTTCATCGCGGCGATGATACGACCGGGCATAGCGCCCAGATAGGTCTTGCGGTGACCGCGGATGTCTGCCTCGTCACGGATGCCGCCGAGCGACACGCGCACGTACTTGCGTCCCATCGCCTCGGCAAGCGAGCGGGCGATCGAGGTCTTACCCACGCCGGGAGGACCGACAAGGCACAGAATTTGATTTTTTAAGTCGGGGTTGAGTTTTTTTACAGCCAAATATTCGAGAATACGCTCCTTCACCTTCTCAAGCCCGTCGTGGTCGCGCGCGAGAATACGGCGCGCGGCGGCAAGATCGGTGCGGTCGTCGGTCTTTTTGTGCCAGGGAAGATCAAGACATACGTCAAGGTAGGCACGCAGCACGCTTGCCTCAGCCGAACCGAAGGGCGTTTTCGCCATACGCTCGTTTTCCTTGAGCAGCTTTTTCTCCACCTCTGCGGGAAGCTTTGCTTCCTTGATGCGGCGCTCGTATTCGTCGATCTCGCTGTCACCGTCCTCGCCCAGATCCTCCTGGATCACGCGCATCTGCTCGCGCAGATAGTACTCCTTCTGGTTGCGGGAAAGGCGGTCGCGGACCTCCTTGTGGATCGACATTTCGCAAAGGAGCAGCTCGGTTTCCTCGTGCATCAGCTCCAGCGTCTTTTCCAGACGCTTGCCGGGGTCAAAGCATTCCAGCACGTCAAGCTTATCCTCATAACGTACCAGCACGTTGGCAGCGACAAAGTCGGCGAACGCACCGGGGAGCTTCAGCTCGGCAGCGCCCTTTACCATCTCGTCGGAAAGGGTTGGCAGGATGGTCGCCATTTCCTGCAGGGTGGATTTTGCCACGCGAAGCGTAGCCTCAGTGTGCAGATCCAGCTCCTCGGACAGCGACTCGGTCACAAGCACGATCTCGGCGCTCATAAAATCCGCAAAGCGGCGCAAGGAGAGCAGCTGTGCACGTGCAAAGCCGTCGCAGACAAGGCGCAGCTCGCCCTCGGGCGTTTTCACGGTCTGCTTGATCTTGGCGACCGTGCCGACCTCAAACAGGTCTTTTTCGGTGATTTCACCGTCAATGGGATGGTTGAGTGGGCAGAGAAAGACGAAGCCGTCCGCGCGCTCAGCCGCCTCGGCGGCAGCCGTAGAGGGATCGTCGGTCAGTTCAAAATTGAGGGGAATAGCGGGGAAGGCCACAACGCCGCCAAGCGGAATAAGCGGAAGTGTTAAGCGTTGTGCCATAGGGGTATTATGCGACATAAAGCATTTCCTTTCAAAGGGTTATAATTATACAGTATATTATTATAACATAAAATTTTGCGGATTTCCACCCCTTTTTGCAAAAAACTTCATTAAAAATAAAAACCGCGGGATTTTGTCTGCGTTGACAAAATCCGCGCGGCTTGCTATAATGTTGTACAGTATGAGTGGAAGGAGGGGATTGCTTTGCATCACAGTGAACGCGTGTTTCGGATGCCGGACGTGACGGGATTTGAGGCGAGCTATTATTTTCGCATGGAAGGGCGCGAGCCCATGGCGTATAATTTTCCGCCGCACATGCACGACGCACTGGAGATCTACGTGCTGCTGGAGGGTGACGTATCCTTTATGGTAGAGCATAATCTGTACCATCTGCAAGCAGGGGATGCCATCATCACAAAGCCCAACGAGATCCACAATTGCATTCTGAACACCCCCGGTGCACACAAGCATCTGTGCTTTTGGTTTTCCGTCGGAAGCAAGGCTTTTGTGGGGGATTTTCTGGAACACGACTTCGGCAAGGATAACCTGATTTCCCCGTCGCAGGAGGATAAGAGGTATCTGCTTTCTTTGTATGAAAAATTGCACGAATGTAGCGAAAAAGACGGCAAACGGTATGAGTTTTCACTACTTTTGCAGATTTTGGACGCCCTGGGAAAAAGCTTGTCGTGCACACTTGCCCCTCAACAGATGCCCCCCGAGCTGAAGGCGATTCTGTCCGACATCAACGATAACTTCCTGGACATCAAGGGATTGGACTATTTCACCCAAAAGTACTTCATCAGCCAAAGCACCCTCAACCGTCTGTTCCGTTCCTATCTGCACACAACACCCGGACTTTATCTGGAGGCGAAACGCCTTGCACACTCCCGTCTTCTTTTAAAAAAAGGAAAAAGCGTTCTTGTGGCGTGTATGGAATCGGGGTTTTCCGAGCCCTCTAATTATATACGCCTGTTCAAAAAACGCTTTGGGATCACGCCGGGACAGTACCGGGAAAGCTGACCGCGTGTGGCGGTTAGCTACATTATATATTTCATATATACGCCGCCGAAAAACAAAAACAGCACGGTATAATAGACCGACTTTCGCGTGTTGGTGTCATAAGATTGGCACTCCGCGACAAAGGGGCGATATACCGTGCAAACAACGAGGAGATTTCCAGGTTGCCTTGTTATTATACCGCATCGGCGGCGTTTTGTAAATATCCAAAAGTGCCAATTTTCGCGCAAAATTTTCGTTAGAAATGCGCGGCGTAGAAAAAACGACGAAAAGCGCAAGGCTTTTTGTTGAAAATGCCGATTTTTTGGAAAGACACGAAAAAACGCGAGAAAAAAACGGGGAATTTTTCAAAAAGCTATTGACACAGCGCCCTTGCCGTGTTATAATAACGAAGCAAATGAAGCAGAACTCCCGTTCTCACCCTGCCGCAAACGGCGCGCAGCGGTTGATATGTTCCCCTTGGGGTACTTTTGGCGTGCGGAGTGTTTGCTTCGCGCGATTTTTTATTTTGCCGGGCAAGACCCGGGAATTGGAGGTACCCTTCTATTAGCAACGTAAAAGATATGTTGATCAACGAAGACATCCGCGAAAAGGAAGTTCGTCTGATCGGAGAAGACGGAGAGCAGCTTGGCATCGTTGCCTCGGCAACCGCCCTGAAGATGGCGTATGACCGTGGACTTGACCTGGTTCTGATGAGCGCACAGGCAACCCCGCCCGTATGCCGCATTATGGACTATGGCAAATACCGCTTCGACCGCGAAAAGAAGGAAAAGGAAGCAAGAAAGAAGCAGCAGGTGATCGAACTCAAGGAGGTTCAGCTTTCCTGCCGCATCGATACGCACGATTTCGAGACGAAAGCACGCAATGCGCAGAAGTTCCTTGCCGCAGGCAATAAGGTGCGCGTGGTGGTTCGTTTCAAGGGTCGTGAGATGGCACATCAGGATCTTGGTCGTGACGTGCTTGCCCGCTTCGAGGCAGCTATGGCTCCCGCAGGCGTGGTAGAGAAGAAGCCCGTGCTGGACGGACGCATCATGTCGATGGTCGTCGTTCCTGCCAAAAATTAATTTTGTATCAATTGGCGTTTTCGCCCGATGATAAGTAGATTTAAGTTGAAAAGGAGATAAACAAAATGGGAAAAATCAAAACGCATAAGGCAGCTGCCAAAAGATTTTCCGTTACCGCCGGCGGCAAGGTAAAGATCAATCCTTGCGGACACCGCCACAACCTCGGTCTGAAGACCGCAAAGCGCAAGAGAAATCTGCGCACCGCAGGTGTGTTGAGCGCATCTATGACGCCCACCGCACGTAAGATGATCCAGCAGTAATCAAGAGAAACGGAGGTAAATCACAATGGCAAGAATTAAGGGCGCAATGATGACGCGCAAGAGAAGAAATAAGGTCCTCAAGGCCGCTAAGGGCTACTGGGGCGCAAAGTCCACCCACTTCAAGGTTGCAAAGCAGGCCGTGATGAAGAGCGGCAACTACGCATTCATCGGCCGTAAGCAGAAGAAGAGAGAGTTCCGTCAGCTGTGGATCGCTCGTATCTCTGCTCAGGCAAAGGTTTGCGGTATGAACTACTCCACCATGATGCACGGCCTCAAGAAGGCTGGTATCGAGCTGAACCGTAAGATGCTCGCTGAGCTGGCTGTTTCCGACAAGGAGGCATTCGCAGCCATCGCAGAGCAGGCTAAGGCAGCTCTGTAATCACATAAAAAACCCGGTTTACACCGGGTTTTTTGTCTATCTATGGATAAAACTTTTTTGCCGGAATTTCAGATTTTTGCGCAAAAAGAAGGGAGAGTACGATGCAAAAGGTGACGGAATTGATCACATCCAGACAAAATCCGCTTGTTTCACTTGCTGCGGGACTTGCGGAGCGTAAGGTCAGACGGCGCGAGGGAATGTTCCGCTTTGACGGAAAAAAACTTTTTCGCGAGGCACTCACGGCACGCTTGCCGCTTTACGCGGTGCTTTTACGCGAAGAAAATGCGGATGAGATCCTGGACTTTGTGGGTGATCTTTCGCTTCCCGACGGCGTGCGCGCCGTGTTGCTTCCCGGCGCGCTTTTTGATCGCATCAGCGAGGAAAAAGCACCCGAGGGCGTTATTTGTATCTCAAAAACTCTTGACAAAATCCATAAAATCGTTACAATAAATAAATGTGCGTCTGAAACAGGCACCATCCCGGCGGGAAAAACGCTGCTTCTGGAAAGCGTGCGTGATCCCGGTAACCTGGGGACGATCATCCGCTCCGCCAGGGCGTTTGGGGTGCAAAATCTGGTGCTTTCCTCGGATTGTGCCGATTTGTATAACCCCCGAACGATCCGCGCCGCGATGGGCACGCTGTTTTCGCAGCACGTGTATATCACTGAGGATCTTGTCGGTGTGATCGGTTGCTTGCGCACCCGCGGTCGCGTTTATGCAGCGGCTTTGTGCGAGGATGCCGTCCGCCTTGGGAAGGTCAGCTTTGGAGAGAATGATGCTGCGGTAATCGGCAACGAGGGACACGGTCTTTCCGACGCGGCGCTTGCCGCCTGCTCGGATACGCTTTATATCCCTATGGAATGTGGCGTGGAGTCGCTCAATGCGGGCATTGCCGCGTCCGTTATTCTCTGGGAGCTTTACAGAGGTCAATGATGAAACACGAACAAAATTGGATCGCACTTGCCGAAATTCTCGGTCCGCGCTCGCCGTACCTGAAGCCCCTCTTGAAGGCGTTCGGTACGCCCGAGGCGATCTTTGCAGCAGACGAGGCGCGCTTGCGCGAGGCTCTGCCCGATATCGGCACAGGAATGCTGAAATCGCTTTTGGGTAGGCGCACTGCTGAAGCCGCGCGTGGGATCGCGCTGTGGTGTCACCAAAACGCGGTGCGTATCCTCCCCTTTGATCACGCAGAATATCCCGCCGTGCTGCGCGAGCTGGACGAACCGCCTGCGCTGCTTTACTGTCGGGGCACCTTGCCCAATCTTTCCGCCCGCGCTTGCGTGGGTGTGGTAGGTCCGCGCCGCACTGATGCATATGGCGAGTGTGTGACGTATAAAATATCCTTTGAGCTGGCGGCAGCAGGTGCTGTGATCGTCAGCGGTCTTGCTGAGGGCGTGGACGGTATTGCTACCGCTGCGGCATTGCTGGCAGGCGGTACGCCGATCGCTGTGCTTGGGTGTGGTATCGACGTGACCTATCCCCGTCATCACACCAAATTATTGGCAGAATGCATAGGACACGGTGCGGTCATTACCGAATATGCACCGGGCACGCCGCCGAACGGCTATAATTTCCCGATCCGTAACCGTCTCATCAGCGCATTGTCCGACGCGGTGCTGGTGACGCAGGCGGGTGAGCACAGCGGTGCACTCATTACTGCCCGCTACGCGGTGATCCAGGGACGCCCGCTTTATGCGGTGCCGGGTAACATAACCTCGCCCTTGTGCGTGGGAAGCAACCGTCTTTTGCAATCCGGTGCCTATCCTGTTGTGAATGCACGCGATCTGCTCTCGCCGCTTTTGCCACGCTATCACAAGGCGCTTTGCGAAAAGCAATTTGAGGAGGCGGTGCAATTCTCGGAACTTGACGCAGCAAAGCTGAAAAAGCTTGGCTTGCACCTTTCCGAAGAAAATATGGCATTTGCAAAAAAGGATGCACCGAAGCCTCAAAAAGAAAAAAAGGAAAAGAAAGTGAAGAAGGAAAAGAAGGAGCAGGCGCCACAGATCAAAGAAAAAACGGTGCACGTTCCCAATCTTTCCGCACTGACGCCCCGCCAGCGCGAGCTTTACGCACTGCTGCCGCAAGGTCCCTTTACGGCGGACGCGCTCACTGCAAAGGGAGTGCCGATCTCGGAGGCGGCAAGCACACTGACTTTGATGGAGATATACGGTCTTGTGGCATCGCGCCCGGGCGGTATGTTTGAATTGAAATAAACCCGTTGAACACAAATCGAAAGGAAACCCTATGGCAAATCTCGTTATCGTGGAGTCGCCTTCCAAGGCGGCTGCCATCAAAAAGTATCTCGGCTCTAACTACAAGGTTGTTGCGTCCAAAGGTCACGTCCGCGACCTGCCCAAAAGCTCGCTCAGTGTAGACATTGAGAATGGCTTTGAGGCACATTATATCAATATCCGCGGCAAGGGCGACCTGATCCGCGAGATCCGCAAGGAGGCAAAGGCAGCCAAGAAAGTATTCCTGGCGCCTGACCCTGACCGCGAGGGAGAGGCCATTGCCTGGCATCTTGCCGCGGCTCTCGGTATTGATCCCGCCAAGACCTTGCGCGTGAGCTTTAATGAGATCACGCCCGATGTGGTGCGCGCTGCCATCAAGGAGCCCCGCGCCATTGATATGAACCTGGTAAATGCTCAGCAGACGCGCCGTATCTGGGACCGCGTAGTGGGCTATAAGCTCTCTCCCTACCTTTGGAAATCCGTAAAGAACGGTCTTTCTGCAGGTCGCGTGCAGTCGGTTGCCGCTCGTATCATCGTGGACCGCGAGGAGGAGATCCGCGCATTCGTGCCCGAAGAATACTGGACGGTTGACGCACAGCTTGGCGGTGGCGAGGGCAAGGATTTTGCCGTACGCTTCTACGGCACCTCTAAAGGTAAGAAGAAGCTGTCCCGCGAGAGCGACGCTGCCGCTGTAGTGAATGCTGTTCAGGGCAAGCCCTTCGCAGTGCGCGATGTCAAGCGCGCAACGCGTCAGAAGCTGCCTGCACCGCCTTTTACGACCTCCACGATGCAGCAGGAGGCATCCCGTAAGCTCGGCTTCCAGTCCCAACGCATTATGCGCGTGGCACAGGAGCTTTACGAGGGTATCAACGTTGGCACTGAGAACGGTGGCGTACAGGGTCTGATCACCTATATGCGTACCGACTCGCTGCGTATTTCTGCCGAGGCACAGAGCGCCGCACGCGATCTGATCGCCGAGAAGTACGGCGAGGATTTCTGCCCCGCCAAGCCCCGCGTCTATAAGACGCGCGCCAATGCGCAGGACGCGCACGAGGCGATCCGTCCCTCTCACGTTGATCTGGAGCCCGCCAAGATCCATAAGTATCTGACGGTAGACCAGTACCGACTTTACAAGCTGATCTGGGAGCGCTTTGTCGCAAGCCAGATGCAGTCCGCCACGCTCAACACGTTGAACGTGGAGCTGGAGTGCGAGGGCAATCTTTTCCGCGCAGGCGGTTACAGCGTGGCTTTCCCCGGCTATATGGCAGTGTATGAGGAAACGGAGGAGGAGGAGACCCGCGCCGACGCTATCAGCGAGCAGAAGGATGCCCGCATTCCCGAGCTGAATGTGGGTGAGCAGATCAATGCCACCGCCGTGGTGCCTACCTGCCACTTCACCGAGGCACCGCCCAGATACACTGAGGCATCTCTTATCAAGTTCCTTGACGAAAAGGGTATTGGTCGTCCCAGTACCTATAATACCATTATCACCACCATCGTATCTCGTAATTACGTGACGCGTGACGGCAAGGCACTTGTGCCCACGCCTCTTGGTGAGGTCACGACCAAACTGATGAAGGAGAATTTCTCCGACATCGTGGACTATACCTTCACCGCTCATATGGAGGATCAGCTGGACGAGATCGAAAAGGGCACTGTGGAGATGACTGCCGTGCTCAACGACTTCTGGAGCGGCTTTGAGAAGGAGCTTGCCCGCGCAGAGACCACCATCGGCAAAGGAAGCTTTGAGTTGCCCGCCGAGGAAACGGATATCATCTGCGACAAGTGCGGCGCCAAGATGGTCGTGAAGAACGGTCGCTACGGTAAGTTTGCCGCTTGTCCCAACTATCCCAATTGTAAGAACACCAAGCCCTTGGAGGAAAAAAGCCCCGCGGAAGAGGTGCAAAAGGAAGAGAAGAAGCCCACCGTTGTGGCTGATTTCAAGTGCGAGCTTTGCGGTTCGGATATGGTACAGCGTACGGGTAAATTCGGTACCTTCTTCGCTTGCTCCCGCTATCCCGCTTGCCGCTTTACCAAGCAGAAGACCAAGGAGCTGGACGTGCCCTGTCCCAAGTGTGGCTCGAAGATCCTTGTCAAGACGGGACGCAATAAGAGCGTGTTCTACAGCTGTGAAAAGTACCCCGAGTGTGATTTTTCCTCTTGGGATATGCCTGTGAATGAAAAATGTCCCGATTGCGGCAAGATCCTGTTCCGCAAGAAGGGAAAGGCGTTGCTTGTTTGCCACGATAAGAACTGTGGCTACCGTCGTGAGACCGAGGAGCTGCCCGCAGAGGAGAACGTATAATGAGCGAAACGCTTGTAACGGTGCTTGGCGCAGGTCTTGCCGGCTGTGAGGCTGCCTGGCAATGCGCCGAGCGCGGTGTGCGCGTGCGACTTGTGGAAATGAAGCCGATCAAGTACACGCCCGCGCATCACGCCCCCGAATTTGCCGAGCTTTGCTGCTCCAATTCCTTGCGCTCAGACGCCCTTTCCAACGCGGTCGGACTTCTCAAAGAGGAGATGCGCCGTGTGGGCTCTATCGTGATGGAAGCGGCGGATGCAACACGTGTGCCCGCAGGCTCCGCTTTGGCGGTGGATCGCACGAAATTTGCGCAATATATCACCGAACGGGTCAAAAATCACCCGCTGATCGAGGTCGTGGAGGCTGAGGCGGATCACATTCCCGAGGGGACTTGCGTGGTCGCAACGGGCCCTCTTTCCAGCGAGCCGATGGCGGCTGCCATTGCAAAGCTG
>JAZRFS010000180.1:0-8354 GCA_045643765.1 Eubacteriales bacterium | reverse complement strand
ACCGCTTGGCCTCCGACTTGGCGTTCCGTTTTCTTTTTGCTTTTAGATCTCGGGGATCACGACCTCGACCTCGCGGCCAAGATCAGCAGACTTTGCGATGTGATCCAGAATAGCCTGGTTGTACAGGATCTGGGAGGAGGGCACGGGTGCGGTGCCGCCTTCCTTCACGGCGTCAAGGAAGGAGCGGATCTTGAGGTCAAAGAGCGAAATGCCCTTCTTCTCGGCGGAGGACTCGATGATCGGGATCTCGGTTTTGGTCTGCTCGCCGCATACCTCGTGGTAAAGCGTCATGGGGCCGCCGACGGAGCCGTTCCAGCAGTCGGTAGAGGGAATGCGCAAGCCGCCCTTCTTGCCAAGGATCAGCGTGTCGCCGGGGGTGTTGATGTTCATTGCCCACGCGATACGGAAGTCAAGGATGATACCGCCCTCCAAGCGAATGAACGCGGCGGCGAAATCGTCCACGCCGAATTTTTCTGCGTACTCGGGGTGACCGGTCTTGACGTAGTTGCAGTAGTTCGGGTCGGTGCCGAAGAAGTTGGACTTATAGCCGCTGACGGTGAGGGGCTTGGGATAGCCGATGGCGTTCAGCACCATATCCAGCGAGTAGCAGCCGATGTCACCCAGTGCGCCGATGCCGGCGGTCTCGTCCTCGATGAAGGTCGTGCCGAAGGGCGTCGGGATACCGCGGCGGCGGCCGCCGCCCGTCTGAATGTAGTAGACCTCGCCAAGCGCACCGGACTCGACGATCTTCTTGATCATCTTCATATTCTCGTCAAGGCGGGGCTGGAAGCCGATGGAAAGGATCTTGCCGCTCTTCTTCTCGGCGCGGCAGACCTCAACCGCCTCGTCCAGCGTGACGGTGAAGGGCTTTTCCAACAGCACGTGCATGCCCTTTTCCAGTGCGTAGATGGCGGGGCCCGCGTGCTGACGGTTGTAGGTGCAGATCGTGACGGCGTCAAGCTTCAAGCTCTCGTCGTCCAGCATCTCCTTGTGATCCTTGTAGTCGGTCTTGACGCCCTCTACCTCAAACTTTTCAAAGAACGCCTTTGCCTTGCCGGGTACGAGGTCGCAGCCCGCAACGATCTCTACGTCGGGTTGCTTCTTGAAGGACTTGATGTGGCTCTCTGCGATCCAACCGCAGCCGATAAAGCCGATGCGCAGCTTGCGGGAGGTGTCGATCGTCTTGGTTTCGTGATTTTCCTGAAATGCAAACAGATCCTTGTTTACTGCCATGATACTATCTCCTTTACCAGTTCAAAGATTTGAGGTATTGAATGCTCTTTTCGGCACTTTCCAGCTCGGAAAGTCCCATCGTGGGGGAATCCTGCTCAACGACCACCCACGCAGCACCGGCGTCCTTTGCGGCGGCGAGGATGGCGGGGAAGTCCTGCTTGCCGCTGCCAACGGGGCGGAATTCAAATGCCTGGGGCTGCTTTTCGCCACCCTCGGACTTGATGCCGATCAGCTCGTACATGTGTGCGCTCTTTTCGCCCACGAAGTCCTTCAGATGTACCACGGGAGCGCGCCCCGTGTATTTGCGCACGTAGTCGGCAGGGTTCTCGCCGCCCACGTTCACCCAGCAGGTGTCCAGCTCGGTCTGAAGAAGGTCGGCGTTCACCTCGCGGTAAAGCACGTCAAGAGCGTACTCACCGTTCAGCTTCACAAACTCGAAATCGTGGTTGTGGTAAAGCAACTGGATGCCGTGTTTTTTGGCGATCGCGCCGTACTTCTTGATCATCTCCAGCAGCTCGTCAAATTTTTCGGCGCCGGGACGGTATTCCTCGGTCAGGTAGGGAACAGCGACAAAGCGCACGCCGATAGCAGCGTACTTTGCAAAGGTGCCCTCTGCGTCCTCCATCATTTCATTGATCGGTACGTGTGCGGAGATCGGCACAAGGCCGTTTTCTTCACAAAGCGCCTTGATCTCGGCGGGATCGTAGTGGAAAAGTCCGGCGAACTCCACACCGTCGTAGCCCATTTCCTTCACCTTTTTCAAGGTAGTGGGCAGATCGTTTTTCATCTCGTGACGAACAGAATATAATTGCAGTGCAACGGGTAAAGACATACATTACCTCCAAAATATAGATTGCAATTTTATTATAAGACAATTTGTGTGCAAAGGCAAGCCACAATTTGAGGAAAATAAGACAAAAATTGCTTATTTGTGCTCACGCGCGAAAAATTACATTTTCTCTTGCTAATTTAGAGGATTTGTGCTAAAATGGTGATAATATATGCAAGGGAGCTTTGTTATGGAAACCTACGTTGTGAATTTGCGCCGTGAGCTGCACGAGCACGCCGAGATCGGCTTTGATCTGCCGCAGACGCTGGCGATTTTGCGCCGTGAGCTGGATGCGCTGGGCGTAGCATACACCGAAAAATACGGCAAAAGCAGCATCGTAGCAACGATCAACCCCGAAAAATCGCACTTCACCCTTGCCGTGCGCGCGGATATGGATGCGCTTCCCATCAAGGAAGCAAATGACGTTCCTTACAGATCCAAAAACGAGGGCGCGATGCACGCCTGCGGACACGATGCGCACACCGCCATTGCGATGGCAACGCTTCGCCGCGTGTGGGAGATGCGCGATCAGATCGCTTGCTGCGTGAAATTCCTCTTTCAGCCCGCCGAGGAGTATGCACCCTCGGGCGCGATGCTGATGGCAAAGGACGGCGTGATGGAGGATATTGACTGCATCGTCGGTATGCACGTTGACAGCACCATTCCCGTGGGACACTTGGCGATCACGCCGGGACCGCAGAATGCGACCAGCGACGGTTTTATGCTTGACTTTTACGGCAAGACCGCGCACGCCGCCAGACAACATTTTGGCGTGGACGCCATCGTGATGGCGATGCGCGCGATGATGGATATTGAGCTGGTGGTGGCAAAGGAGATCCACCCCAAAAAGCCTGTGGTCTTCAACGTGGGTGCGATCCACGGCGGCAATGCCAATAATATCATCTGTGACCATTGCTCGATGTTCTGCACCCTGCGCACCTGGGATAAGGACGTGGCAGAGCATATACTGGATAAGGTCAAGCGTATCGTGGAGGCGGTGGCAAGCACCGCGGGCGGTAGCGCGACCTTTACCCCCCTTAAGCATTACCCCATCGTGATGAATAACGAGAAGCTGACCGATCGCTTCCGCACCTGTGCCGTCAAGGTGGTGGGCGAGGACCGTATGCGCAGGAACGAGCGCGGTATGGGCGGCGAGGATTTTTCCTATTTTGCAAACGAAAAGCCGGGTGCCTTTATGCGCCTTGGCATTCGCAACGAGGAAAAGGGGATCACCGTCGGCGTGCACAACGAGCGCTTCAATATCGACGAGGACGCCCTTGCGATCGGCGTGAATGTCTTCTTACAGTTTATTCAGGATAACCAAAACGGCATCGAATTTTAATTTAGTGCCGAAACGGTATAAAAAAGCCGCCGAAAGGCGGCTTTTTACTTTTTGACGTAGTTTTGAAAAATTTGATCGAGATCTTTTTCCGCGCAGCCGCTTTCATCACCAAAATATTTTATTGCGAAAACGATTTTCAAGCCAAAACGGAACGGATAGACGCTTATACCTGCCAGGCATGGTCGAAGCTGTTGCAGTAATGCCCATTCCTCGTGGCGAAGATACCACAGCGGAAGAAATATGTTAACGCAGGCTATACGCGAGCGTAAGCAGATCTCGGTGGAATAAGGAACGCCGAATGTCTTGGCATAATATTCACATTTGGATTGTACGGTACGTAAATTTTGTTCTGCATCCAAGGAAAAGCTATCCTTCTGCCCGGTGTATCTTTCTAGAAGTCGCACATCGCGCGTAGTGATTTTGGGCAGACGAAAGGAAAATATATCGCCACCGTTCACGCAAAAATATTTCATACCTTCTCCCGTATAATATATTTATATAAGTATACACTCAAACAAGGGAATTGTCAAGAGAGTGTATATCTTATAAAATATATACAGAAAGAGGGTGGTGCTGTGGTCAGATTGACGTTGGATACCTATTTGCAAGCGGCGGGCGTGACGCGCTATCAGTTAGCGAAGCAAACAGGGATCAATTATCAGATTATTGATAATTATTATAAAAACAAGGTCGTGCGCTATGACAGCGACGTGCTCGACCGTATTTGCAAGATCCTGCATTGTAATATTTGCGATATTTTATCCTATGAAGAAAATTAAAACGCCATAGCATCATAGATGCTATGGCGTTCTTTTTTAATCTTTCAGGAAAAAGCCGACGCCGTAGCCGATCGGCTCACCGCGCCCCACGCGCGCGGCGTAGGCACGGCGAAGCGAGCTGTTCTGCGGCAGATCGTCGGGGTTGCCCGTGTAGTTGCAATCAAACAACCGCCAGAGCGAGGAATAGTCGGGATAATCGCCGCTTTGCGCGATCTCGTAATCGGCGATAAAGGCGCGAAGGTTGGAATTGGGGGGAAGGATCTCCAAATTCCACGGGTACAAAAGCCACGAGCTGCAGGTAAACACCGCAGGGCCGTCACCAAAGGTGTCGGCAAAGAATTTCCGCGCCGTTTTGTACGCGTCCTCCACCTGCGCGTGATCCAGTCGCGTGCCCGTGCGCGGAATATGCACGTTGATGGCAGTGCTCCCCTCGGGCAGGGGCGTGCCGCGATAGGAGCCGGGTTTTTTCAGGGTGGTCAGCTCAAATTGCAAGCGCCCCAGCGCAAAGCGCTCCAGCTTGAAAAAGCCCGCGAACCAGCGGCCGACAAAGGAGCCGTTGATGCCGTAAATAAGACGGCATTCCTCCAATTTGTACCCGAGGTCGGCAAGCGAGCTCCAGAAGATCGCCTCGTCAAGCCCCTCGGCGCGGTAATGCGCGCGCAAAATATCGGCAAGGCACAAATAAAGCAGAAGCTCACCCACGTAGGTGTGAATATCCAGCTTGGCGCACAGCGCACGCGTCTGCTCCAGAATGGGGGTGAAATGGCAACGGAAATCAGCCGCGTAGGTCACCGCGATGCCCGAAACGGCGGAAAAACTCGCACCGTCTGCGCAGATCTTGTCCAGCGCCGCCAAAAGCTCTGCTTGAGCGTCTGCGGGGAAGCTCAGCTTTTGCATATAATAGGTAACTTGTTCTTTCAGGGCGGTTGGTGCCAGCATCGCCGTGTCCTCCGTGGGGTTATTTTTCGTCTACCATCAGCTCCAGATAAAAGATCTCGGTCTGCACCTCGGCACTTACGCGAACGCTTTGCGCGATGCCGCGGCACGCTTCACAGGGCACGCGGAAGGCGCGGATCGCATCGGCACGAATGTCGGGGTTTTTCAGCACGTGTGCGCGCGTATTTTCCGCACTTTTTTCGCACGGCGTGCCGTTGACAAGGACCGTAAGGTCTTGTGTGTCCGCGTGGCTGACGCCAAGGAACAGCGTCAGCTCGGCATGGGGAGAGATCACGCCCGTTTGCACCTCAAAATCCACCCCGTCCCCCACCGTGGCGGGCAACGGGTGCCAGCAGGGCTTCAAATAATCGTAGGCGGGGCTTTCCTGTGTCAGAATGTGTCTGCGCACACCGCGCAAGCACTTTTGAATGTCGCCGCAGGTGGACCAAAGCTCGGCAAGCTCTGCGGCGCTCGGCACGGGCACCGCCCATAGATCCAGATCGTTGATATAGTCCAGATAAGGGTGGTAAAGATTATAGACGTAGGTGCGCTTGCTTCCCGCGGCGTGATACTGCGCCGTGTGCGCCTTGGCGACCTCGGTGTCCACGTAAAGCTTGTTGGGCAGATTCATTTCCATACAGGCATACACCTCCACGCCGTACGGAGAGAGCGCGCGGCACCAATCGGCGATCGGCATGCCCGTATCCACGCCCGGCCAGTGCGAGGAGGGGATCACTGCGTCCACAAGACCGTTTTGCGCCCAGTGTGGAACGTCAAAGCCGAGGATCCGACAAAGCTCCCTATCGCGGGGCAGACGCACCGCGATCTGAATGGGGTGGCCGTGGCGCTTGGCGCATTCCCTCACGATCTGCTTTGTTTGTGCAAGGAAATCGTTCAGATGGTCGCACGCGTGCGGATCATCGTAGAATTTCACGCATTTCGGCTCGCGCATGAAATCAAGCTCGATGCCAAAGACGTCAAAGGCAGAAAGCTGCTCTTTGATATACGCCAGCATTTTCTCGCGCACGGCGGGCACACCGTAGTCAAAATCGTTGCGCGAGGAGCGATATTTGTCGCCGAGCAGCCAGCCGTTTTGCTTGGCCTCGTAGTAAAAATCGCTGCGCAGAAAGCTTGTCTCCGCGTTCCAGGCGTGATGATCGTTCATACGAATCGAGAGCCACGGGCGGATGCCGATCTTGTTGCAATGGTCGATCCATACCTTGGTGATGCAGACACCCAACTCTGCCGCGACCAGAGAGGGGCGCAGATAGGGGTGCTCCTCGTAGTTTACGGTAACACCGTTTTCTACCTTTTGCACGCATTTTTGTGCGCGTGTGGTAAAAACCTCGGATGGGGTGAGCGAGGATTGGCAAAAGACGTTGAAAAGAATATCTCCAACGTTATCCTTGTAGTGCTTTTCCAGATACGTGACGGCTTTTTGTGCAAGGTTTTCGTAGTCACCGTTCAGCGAGTTCATGAAAAAGACCTCATAATCTATGTCGAAATTCAAAAGGATTTTATCGTTTGCCATGACCGCACACCTCGCTTCCGAAAATTGATTGTTGCCACCATTATAGCACATATCTTCTGTTTTTACCATACAAAAAAGCGACATTGTAAAAAAACAATGTCGCTTTTATAGTTTTTATTCGTGAGTGGCGGCAAGCGTGCGGATGACCTCGCCGGCGATGCAAAGGCCTGCTGCGGCGGGGACGAAGGAGATGCTGCCCGGCGCGTGGCGACCGTGGCTGTCCGAGAGGGTATCGCCGCTTGGTTGCTCGGCGGAATACACCACTTTTACACCCCGTATGCCCTCTTTTTTGCAAAGATTGCGGATGGTGCGCGCCAAGGGACAGGTGTCTGTCTTCTCGATTTTCGCCACGCGGAACGCGGTGGGATCCAGCTTGTTGCCCGTTCCCATCGAGCAGATGATCGGCACCCCTGCCGCATGCGCGCGGCGGATCAGCTCCATCTTTGCCGCCACCGTGTCGATGGCATCCACAATATAATCGTATTGCGAGAGATCAAACCGATCGGCATTTTCGGGCAGATAAAACACGTTATGACAATGCACCAAGGTGTCGGGATCGATGTCGCGCACGCGCGCGGCGGCGGCCTCGGTCTTTGGCATACCGACGGTGCTGTGCAGCGCGATGATCTGGCGGTTGAGGTTGCTCTCACTCACCGTATCGTTGTCAAACAGCGACAGCTCGCCCACGCCCGCGCGGGCAAGGGCTTCCACCACGTAGCCACCCACGCCGCCGATGCCGAAAACCGCCACGTGGGCGTGGGTAAGGCGGTTGACGCCCTCGTCACCCAGCAGCATTGCAGTACGGGCGTGTTGCTCTTTTAGTGCCATAACGGTGCTCCTTTTTGTGGTTTTGGGGTGGTGGAAGATTACTCCAGCTCAAATGCGCCGGTGTAGAGCTGGTAGTAGGTGCCGCGCTCGGCGATCAGCTTTTCGTGGTTGCCGCGCTCGATGATGCGGCCGTGATCCAGTACCATAATAACGTCCGAGTCCATAACCGTGGAAAGGCGGTGCGCGATGACGAACACGGTTCTGCCCTCCATCAGCTTATCCATACCGCGCTGTACGATTGCCTCGGTACGGGTGTCAATGGAGGAGGTTGCCTCGTCCAGGATCATAACGGGCGGATCTGCCACGGCCGCGCGGGCAATGGCGATCAGCTGGCGCTGACCCTGCGAGAGGTTGGCGCCGTTGTTCTGCAGCTCGGTTTCGTAGCCGCCCGGCAGACGGGTGATGAAATCGTCCGCACCCGCGAGCCTCGCGGCGGCGATGCATCCCTCGCCGGTGGCGCCCAATCTGCCGTAGCGGATGTTGTCCATCACGCTACCCGTAAAGAGGTTGGTTTCCTGCAGCACGATGCCAAGCGAGCGGCGCAGGTCGGATTTTTTGATCTTATTGATATTGATGCCGTCGTAGCGGATCTTTCCGTCGGCAATATCGTAAAAGCGGTTGATCAGATTTGTGATGGTCGTCTTACCCGCACCCGTCGCACCGACAAAAGCCACCTTTTGTCCCGGCTCGGCATACAGCGTTACGTCGTGCAATACTGTTTTGCCCTCCTCATAGGCAAAATCGACCTCAGTCAAGCGAACGTCACCGCGCAACAGTGTATAGGTCACGCTGTCGTCGGCACTGTGCGGATGCTTCCAAGCCCAATGTCCCGTATGACGGTCGGTTTCGGTAATGCTGCCGTCCTCCGCGATCTCG
>JAZRFS010000179.1:0-10170 GCA_045643765.1 Eubacteriales bacterium | reverse complement strand
CTTGGCCTCCGACTTCTGGTGAGCTTTTCCACGCATCCCGACGTGATCGGCGGTGAGCTGTATTCTGCCGATTGGCCCGGCTTCGTGCGCCGCTTTGTGGAGGGGGAGCATCCCGAGACCTATTGCCTGCAATTCACGGGCACGGAGGGGGACAGCAACCACGTGGACTTTTTAAAGCCCAAGGAGGAGCGCTTTCCGCACGGCTCCGGCTACGCGCACAGCCGTTATATGGGACGTATGATCGCGGATGCCGTGAATACGGTGTGGGATGAAATGCAAGTGCATGCGGACGGTGCGATCTTCACCGCACAGCGCTCGATCTTCGTGAGATCCAATACCACGGGCGAGGAAAAATACGACGAGTGTAAAAAATTGTACACGGATCACTTTGCCGGCAAGCTGGACTACATGCCCACGGGCGAGGCGCTGGCGTTTGCCCGCCGCGTGATCGCTATCCGCGAGGGTATGAGCCTTTACCGCGAGCTGCCGATCGGCTTGCTTGCGATCTCGGATGTGCGTATTGTGACCTTTGCGGGCGAGCCTTTCACCGCCTATGGCGAAAGTACAAGGGCGCTGACGGGTGGAAAATTCACCTTTGCGCTGGCACTGACAAACGGCTATCAGGGCTATCTGCCCCACGCAAGAGCGTTTGCGGAGGGCGGATACGAGGCAGCCAATTCGCATTTCACCCCCACCCTGCAGGAGCAGGCGATGGAGCGAGTGCGGGAAATGTTGAACGAAATGGAGTAAATATATGAAAGCAGGATTTGCAAGACTTGATATGACGCCCCCCTTGGGCACGCCCTTGGCAGGGTACTATTCCCAGCGCCTGGCGCAGGACGTGCTTGACCCCCTTTCACTCAACGCGATCGCCCTCTCGGACGGGGAAACCACCGCCGTTCTGATCACCGCGGATATGCTGGGCATCCGCCGCGCCTATACCGACGAAATCCGTGAATTAGTGGCACAACGGGTAGGAATTCCGGCGGATCACGTGCTGCTGTGCTCGTTGCATCAGCACACCTCGATGCGCCTTGCGGACGCGTGGGAGCGCAGTGCCGTGACCGACAAAACCTATCTGGACGTGTTCTATCGTAAGGTCTGCGACGTGACGAAGATGGCCATCGACGATCTCGCGGACGCAACGGTGTATTTTTCTATGAAGGAAACGCCCGAGCCGATCGCGTTTATCCGCCGTTACTTTATGAAGGACGGCAGTGTGCGCACCAATCCCGGCAAGTACCGTGATGAGGTGGCAGGTCCCGTGGGTGAGCAGGATCACAACGTGCGCCTTGTCAAATTCGTTCGTGAGGGAAAGAAGAATATCGCCCTTGTGAACTTCTCCACCCACCCCGACACCATCGGCGGCAAGAAGATCTCTGCGGACTGGCCCGGCTTTGTGCGCCGCTTCGTGGAGGAGGATCACCCCGATACGCTCTGTCTGTGCCTGAACGGCTGTCAGGGTGACAGTAACCACGTGAACATCTACTCCGACGAGAAGCAAAGCGGCTATTTCCGTGCCGAGCATATGGGACGCGTGATCACAGATACCGCCAACACGGTATGGGAAAACGGCGAAATTTGCCCCGATGCCAAGCTGTTTTCGGGGATCAAGCCCGTGTACAATATGACGAACACGAACGGTGCGGAATACTACGACGAGTGCGCGGCACTTTACTACGGCAGCTGGCGTGGGGAAAAGGTTCCCTCCAGAACCGAGCACGGCTATGACCTTGGCGAGTGTGAGCGCATCGTGAAGCTGTGCGAGCGCGGACTGATCTTCCAGTGTGTGCCTGTGAACGTCATCGGCTTTGGCAAGCTGGCGATCGTGGGATACGGCGGCGGGCCCTTCATGCACTACGCGCAAGGGGCGCGTGAGGCGGCGCCCGATAAGCACGTGATCTGCGCTTGCTGTGCCAACGGCTATGAGGATTATCTGCCCACCGACTCCGCCTTTGACGAGGGCGGCTACGAGGCGACCAGCACCCCCTTTACCAAGGGATTGGAGCGCGATTGCGTCGCGGCGGCGGCAGAATTGCTGAAAAAATTCTGATAAACGAAAAAGCACCCAATTTTATTGGGTGTTTTTTTGCGTTTGGGGTTGACATACCCCCAAAAACGCGCTATAATGCCCTTAAAGGTAAAACCTTTAACATAAGGAGGATGAAAATTATGTTAAAAGCAGGATTTGCAAGATTGGATATGACGCCCCCCTTTGGCTCGCCTCTCGCCGGATATTACGAAATGCGTGACGCGAACGGCGTGCTTGATCCCGTATATCTCAATGCACTCGCGCTGAACGAGGGTGAGGAAACCATCCTTGTCATCACCGCGGACGTGCTGATCATCCGTATGGATGTATGTGATACGCTGCGCGACCTGATTGCAGAGCGCACCGGCGTGCCCGCAGATCACATCCTGATCACCTCGTTGCACCAGCACACCTCGCTGCGTATCGGCGGTAAGTCCGGCTTCGGCACCTCTGTCATCACGGATCGCGCCTATCTGGACGTGCTTTACCGCAAGTTCTGTGACGTCTGTCAGATGGCTATTAACGACCTTGCCGACGCCACCTACGAGACCGCTGTACAGCACGCGGTGAAGGATCTTTCCTTCGTGCGCCGCTACTTTATGAAGGACGGCGTGCTGAAGACCAATCCCGGCAAGCACACGCCTGACGAGATCGAGAAGCCCGCTGCGCGCTCTGACAACGACGTTCGTCTTGTTATGTTCAAGCGCGAGGGCGCGAAGGATATCGCCCTTGTCAACTTTGCCACCCATCCCGATGTGATCGGCGGCACGAAGATCTCCGCCGACTGGCCCGGCTTTGCGCGCAAGTTCGTGGAGGCAGAGCACAAGGATGCACATTGTATCCTGACAAACGGCTTCCAGGGCGATACCAACCACATCAATTTTCAGGTAGCGAAGGAAGACCGCTTCCCGAACGGCAAGGGCTATCTGCATTCCGAGTACATGGGTCGTGTGATCGCGGATACCGTCAATCTGATGTGGGACAAGACCGTGCCCGAGGATAAGACGGGCATCTTTGCCGAGGTGCGCTATGTGTTCAACAAATGCAGCACCCGTGGCGAAGAGCATTACGAGGAATGCCGCGCCTTCCAAATCAGATACAAAAGCGGCGATTACAGCGTACATAAGACCGAGTCCGGTATCGACCTTGCCGAGGCGTGCCGTATTGCAACCATTCCCGAGCAGCCCGTGTATCACAAGATCCCGATCACGGTGCTTGGTATGGGTAAGCTCGCGTTCTTCGGCATCGGCGGCGAGCCCTTCACCGAATACGGCTATATCGCCCGTGAGGCATTCCCTGAAAAGTTTATTATGACCTCTACCTGTGCCAACGGCGGCGAGGGCTATCTGCCCAGCCAGCAGGCGTTCGCACAGGGCGGCTATGAGGTGATCTCCTCTCACTTTACCGATACGCTGGAAAAGACCGTGATGGATGCATCCCTTGAGATGCTGAAAAAGTTTTAAGAGGTAATCATTATGCTGAAAGCCGGATTTGCAAGGGTGGATATGACACCGCCCCTTGGCATTCTCGTGGCAGGTTATTATGAGGCGCGCTATGCTGACGGTGTGCTTGACCCGTTGTATCTGAATGCGCTGGCCGTTGGAAACGGGGATGAAACCATCCTTGTTATCACCGCTGATGTGCTGATGATCCGTATGGATACGTGCGATATGCTGCGCGAGATGATCAGTGAGAGAACGGGCGTTCCCGCCGATCACATTTTGATCAACGCGCTGCATCAGCACACCTCGGTGCTGATCGGCGGCAAGACGAAGGAGGCGGAAAAGGATCAGACCTATCTGGACGTTCTGTACCGCAAGTTCTGCGACGTGGCACAGATGGCGATGAACGATCTTGCCGATGCCACCTGCGGTACCGCTATCCAGCACGCGACCGAGGATATTTCCTTTGTGCGCCGCTACTTCCTCAAGGACGGACGCCTGAAGACCAACCCTAGTCCAACGTCTTATCCGCCGGATAAGATCGAGGGACCTGCCGCAAGATCGGATAACGACGTGCGCCTTGTGCTGTTCAAGCGCGAGGAAAAAAAGGACATTGCTCTTGTCAACTTCGCGACGCACCCCGACGTCATCGGCGGCACCAAATATTCCGCAGACTGGCCCGGCTACGTGCGCAAGTTTGTGGAAGCGGAGCATAAGGGTGCGCACTGTATCTTTATCAACGGCTTCCAGGGCGATACCAATCACCACAATTTTATGTGCGAGGGCGTGCTGGAAATGCACGGCTATCAGCATTGCATCAAGATGGGTCGCATCGTGGCGGACACCGTCAATCTGATGTGGGATAAGACCGAGGCGCGTGAGAATTATAAGCTGTCCTGCGAGGTGCGCTGTGTCTTCAACAAGACCAGCACGCGCGGTGAGGAGCATTATGAGGAATGCAAGCGCCTCAACGACAGATATCGCTCGGGCGATTACAGTGTCAGAAAGACGGAAAGCGGCATTGAGCTGACCGAGGCGTGCCGTATTGCTACGATCCCCGAACAGCCCGTTTACCGCAAGATCCCGATCACGGTGATGGGTATGGGAGAGATCGCCTTCTTCGGCCTTGGCGGCGAGCCCTTCACCGAATACGGCTTTATCGCACGCGAGGCATTTCCGGAAAAGTTTATTCTGACCGCGACCTGTACCAACGGCGGCGAGGGGTATCTGCCAAGCCGCCAGGCGTTCTCGCAAGGGGGATATGAGGTTATTTCTTCCCACTTCACCGACACGCTGGAAAAGACCGTAATGGACGCATCTCTTGAGATGCTGAGCAAAATTTAAGGAGAAAACGATATGTTAAAAGCAGGATTTGCAAGAGTAGATATGACGCCCCCTCTCGGCACTCCCTTGGCCGGATATTATGAGATGCGCTATGCGGACGGTATGCTGGATCCGCTGGAGCTCAACGCTTTGGCGCTGCAGAACGAGGAAACGGCGCTCCTTGTCATCACCGCCGACGTGCTGATGGTACGTATGGATGTGTGCGATATGCTGCGTGGGATGATCCAGGAGCGCACGGGCGTTCCTGCCGATCATATTCTGATCAACTCTCTGCACCCCCACACCTCGCTGCGCATTGGCGGCAAGGGTGGAGCCGTGGTGGCGGATGCGACGTATCTGGATATTTTGTACCGCAAGTTCTGTGACGTGGCGCAGATGGCAATGAACGATCTTGCCGACGCCACCTACGGTACCGCTATCCAACACGCGACCGAGGATATTTCCTTCGTGCGCCGCTACTTCCTCAAAAACGGCAAGCTGGTGACCAATCCCGGTGGGATTCCCCCCGAAGAGATCGACCGCCACGCCGCCAGATCCGACAATGACGTGCGCCTTGTGATGTTCAAGCGCGAGGAAAAGAAGGATATTGCCCTTGTCAACTTTGCCTGCCATCCCGACGTGATCGGCGGCACCAAGATCTCTGCCGACTGGCCCGGCTTTGTGCGCCGTTTCGTGGAGGCGGAGCATAAGGAGGCACACTGCATCTTTATGAACGGCTTCCAGGGTGATACCAATCACTACAACTTCTTTAAGGGCAAGGACGGCTGCAAAAAGGGATACAAGCACAGCGAGCGAATGGGACGCGTGGTTGCGGATACCGTCAATCTGATCTGGGATAAGACCGACGTGCAGCAGGACGAGCGCCTTCACAGCGAGATGCGCCACGTGTTCAACAAGTGCAGCACGCGCGGTGAGGAGCATTACGAGGAGTGCCGCGCCTTCTATGAAAGATACCAAAGCGGTGATTACAGCATCAAGAAGACGGAAAGCGGCATTTCCTTGCAGGAGGCGGCGCGTATCGCGCGCATTCCCGAGCAGCCCGTGTACCACAAGATCCCGATCACGGTGCTGGGGCTTGGCAAGGTGGCATTTTTCGGCCTTGGCGGCGAGCCGTTCACCGAATACGGCTATATTGCCCGTGAGGCGTGCCCGGATAAGTTCATCCTGACCGCGACCTGTGCCAACGGCGGCGAGGGCTATCTGCCCAGCACGCAGGCGTTCGAGCAGGGTGGCTACGAGGTCGTGACCTCGAACTTCACCCCCAACCTGGAAAAGGACGTCATGGGCGCGTCGCTTGAGATGCTGAAGAAATTTTAAGGAGAAACCAATGATCAAAGCTGGATTTGCCAGAGTGGACGTCACGCCCCCTCTCGGTACCCCGATTGCGGGATATTTTTCCGTAAGACCGAGTGATGGTGTGCGTGATCCCATCGAGCTCAACGCCATCGCCCTTGGCAACGAAACCGATGCCATTATTCTCATCGCCTGTGACTTCACGGGCATGACGATGGCGCGCATTACGCCGGTACGTGAGCGCATTTCTGCGCAGACGGGCGTGCCTGCCGACCGTATTCTGATCACCTCACTGCATCAGCACACCTCGATTTACGTGGGGGACAAGATCGGTGACGCGGAGGATTACGCGCTGATCACGGACACCGTGTATCTCAACATTTTGGAGCGAAAGTTCCTGGACGTGGCAAAAATGGCACTGGACGATATGAGCCAGGCGCAGCTGCTCAGTAGTGAGATGCAGGCGATTGAGCCGCTTGCCTTCACGCGCCGCTATATCATGCAGGACGGCAAGCTGCGCACCAACCCTTCCTCGAAGTACGGCATGCCCGTGCGTCGCACCGAGGAGCCGGATAACACCGTGCGCCTTCTGCGCTTCAAGCGAGAAGGGAAGAAGGAGATCGACCTTGTCAACTTTTCCACCCACCCCGACGTGGTCGGTGGCAAGAAATTTTCCGCGGACTGGCCCGGCTTTGTTCGTCGCTTTGTGGAGGAAGATCGCCCCGATGTGTGTTGCATTTGTACCGTGGGCTGTCAGGGTGACAGCAACCACATAGACTTCTTCAAGCCGAAGGAAGAGCGCCTTGTCGGCGGCACAGGACTTACCCATTCCGTGCACATGGGACGCGTGATTGCCGATACCGTTACGGCACTTCTTGAAAAGGAAAGCGTGGAGCATACGGCTGACCGCGTGTTCGGTGAGGTTAAGCTGATCTACAACAAGACCAACACCGACGGTGAGGAATATTGTGACGAGGCGGACGAGTTTATCAAAAACTATAACGCAGGCGAGACCAAAAAGACCGAGCATATGAACGATATTGCCTACGCGATGCGCACCGCGCGCTTGCGCACGGCCGCTATCCGCCGTGCCGTACCCGTGACGCTGATCGCACTTGGTGACGTGTGTTTCGTTGGCTTTGGCGGCGAGCCCTTTACCAACTACGGCACCGCCGCACGCGCGCTGGTACCGGATAAAACGGTATTCTGCTCTTGTTGCGGCAACGGGTACGAGGGGTATCTGCTCACCGCGCAGGCGTTCGCGGAGGGCGGCTATGAAACCGCGACCTCGCTGTTCACGCCCAATCTGCAGGAGCAATGCATCGGCGCACTTGCCGACATGATGAAAAAGCTGTAAGGAGAAATTTTATGTTACAAGCAGGATTTGCAAGACTGGATATTACACTGCCGCTTGGCACGGGCCTTGCGGGCTATTTCGCACCCCGTTATGCCACTGACGTGCGCGATCCGATCTCCCTGAATGCCATCGCGTTCTCTGACGGGGAAAAGACCTCGGTGCTGATCACCGTGGACGCGCTGGGTATGCGCTATATGTTCTGTGACGAGGTGCGCGCCCTGATCGAGGAGAAGACGGGCGTGCCTGCCGATCACGTGATCATCAACGCACTGCACCAGCACACCTCCTTCGTGATGCGTCCCAAGGGCGGCACCTGTGCGCTGGAGGACAAGACCTACATCGACGTGCTGTACCGCAAGTTTGCGGACGTGGCGAAGATGGCGGTGGACGATCTCGCTGACGCGACGCTTTTTGTCAGCATCGCCCCTGCGATCGCACCCCTTTCCTTCATTCGCCGCTACCGTATGAAGGACGGCCGCGTTCTGACCAATCCCGGTTCGGATAAATACATCGGACAGATCGTAGAGCCTGCAGGAAAATCCGACAATGACGTGCGCCTTCTGCGCTTTGTGCGCGAGGGGAAGAAGGAGATCGCGCTGGTCAACTTCTGCACGCACCCCGACGTTATCGGCGGCTCTAAGATTTCTGCCGACTGGCCCGGCTTCGTGCGCCGCTTTGTGGAGGAGGAGCACGATGCACACTGCCTGCTTGTCAACGGCTTCCAGGGTGACGTAAACCACATCAATTTCGAGATCCCCAAGGAGGAGCGCTTCCCGGCAGGCAGCGGCTACAAGCACAGCGAATACATGGGCCGCGTGATCGCGGACACCGTGAATTTGATCTGGGAGAAGGGCGAGCAGAAGGCGGACGGTGCCGTGCGCGCCGCGCAGACCGCCATCTACAACCGCACCCGTATCGACGGCGCGGAGGATTACGAGATCTGCAAGCCGATCTATGACGAGTTCATGAAGACCTTCAAGATCCCCGATGATGCCCCCATCAAGGAGCTGGCGTATCTGCGCCGTGTGGTGGAGATGCGCACCGACCCGATCTTCCGCCGCGTACCGATCTCTGCGATCGCCGTGGGCGACATCGCCTTTGTGGGACTTGGCGGCGAGCCCTTCTCGCACTACGCCGAGGCGATCCGCGAGGGTGCACCCGATAAGATGGTCATCACTTGCACCTGTGCCAACGGCTTCGAGGGCTATTTGCCCACCGCCGCGGCATTCAAGGAGGGTGGCTACGAGGCAACCGCCTCCGCCTTCACCCCCGATCTTGAGGATCAGTGCGTGGGCGCCGCAGAGGAGCTTCTTAAAAATCTGTAAAACGGAAAAAGAGAGCGATTTTCGCTCTCTTTTTTTGCTTATTTACTTGACTTTACGCGCGCGAGGGGGTATAATGGCGGTGGAAGACATTTCCAAGGAGGATTTTAATATGTTACAAGCAGGATTTGCAAGAGTAGACGTCACCCCCCCTCTCGGCAGCTTTTTGTCGGGCTATTTTGAAGCGCGCTATGCCAATGGCGAGCTGGATCCCATTCAGCTCAACGCCATCGCGATGGGCAACGGCGAGGAGAAGGTGGTCATCGTGATCTCTGACTTCCTCGGTATTCGCGAAAACTTTGCTACCCGTATCCGCAAGCTGATCTCCGAGCGCACGGGCGTTGCCGCTGATCACGTGATGGTGACCGCACTCCATCAGCACACCTCGGTGTGCTTGCGCGAGGCACCCGATAACAACGTACCCGAGGATCACGACTATATGCAGCTGCTTTACCGCAAGTTTGCGGACGTGGCGCAGATGGCAATCGCCGATATGGCTGATGCCACGATGAATTATGCAGAACAGATGTGCGAGAAGGAACTTTCCTTCGTGCGTCGCTACCTGCTCAAGGACGGCAAGGTGCAAACCAACCCCGGCTCGGATAAGTACGTGGGTCAGATCGTCGGCCCCACCGAGCAATCAGATAACACCGTGCGCCTTGTGAAGTTCGTGCGCGAGGGCAAAAAGACCATCGCTCTTGTGAACTTCTCCACCCACCCCGACGTCATCGGCGGCACCAAGTTCTCCGCTGACTGGCCCGGATTTGTGCGCCGCTTTGTAGAGGCCGAGCACGAGGGTGTGGATTGCCTTTTGCTCAACGGCTGCCAGGGCGATACCAACCACATCAACTTTATGCTGCCCACCCAGGAGGAGCGTTTCCCCTGCGGTAAGGGATACCCCCACGCCGAGTATATGGGCAGACATATTGCCAACACGGTAAACGCCATCTGGAACAAAACCGCCGAGATGAAGGATCAGACCATCGGCGGCGGTGTGACCACCGTATACAACAGAACCCGTACCGACAAAGAGGAATTTTTTGACGAGTGCTGGGAGGTGTACGAGGCACGCGCGCTCAACCACGATTATACCGTGACTAAGACCAAGTCCGGCATTGCGCTTGCCGAGGCGTACCGTGTGGTCAAGATCCGCACCGAGGCGCCGATGTACCAGAAGATCCCCGTGACCGTGCTGCGCGTGGGCGAGATCGGCTTCGTCGGCTTTGGCGGCGAGCCCTTTACCCACTACGCGACCGCCGTGCGCGAGAACTTCCCCGGCAAGACCGTGGTTGCCGCTTGCTGTGCCAACGGCTATCAGGGGTATCTCCCCACCGCCAAGGCGTTCGAGCAGGGCGGCTACGAGGCGGTCAGCTCCCCCTT
>JAZRFS010000178.1:0-5346 GCA_045643765.1 Eubacteriales bacterium | reverse complement strand
AGAGATGAGAAAGCTGGCGTAATTTAATAAAAAAAGAACCGCCGAACGGCGGTTCTTTTTTTATTTATTTTTCGATTATATGATAATCATCATAGGTAAGCGCGTTGCCGAAGCCGGCATTATACAATTCGTCATAAGCGGGGCCGTCGGCACGCAGATACAACGTGATATTATGATCGTCGCCGGAGCAATACACGTACTCGACACTCGGCAAATTGTACGCGTGCTGGTCGACGAGAGCGTACCAGTCGTTGTTCTTCAGATATTTATCGTGTATCACCTTGGTGTTATGCGGCCACCAGATCACACTGGGCGCCACGTAGGTGTAGAATTCCTTTTCCACAGCGGGACCGCCATGATGTGCCATCGTCACCATTTCGGTTTGCAGAGCGGGGCCGTACATCGCGCTGCACCAGCGTCCTGCATAGCGGAAGGCATCGCCAGTGGAAAGCAGCTTTACGGGATCTCCGCCGGTCACGTTGATGGTAAGACGCATCACACTGGAGGAATCGTTGAAGGTCACGATGTTGTGGGGGTTCATATCCTCGTGCGTGTAAAGAGTTTCGATCTCCACGTTACCGATATATAGCTTTTGCCCCGTATGTACCCGAACAAAGGTGAAGGGCTCGGTCAGCATCGACTGATAACTATTCATCTTGTCAATGGCGGTAAAATCAGCGGTGATATTAAAAAGCTGAGATTCGATCGGGAAATTGCCGATCATATACTCCACGAACAGCTCGCCGCTTTTTCCTTTCTGGCGCAACAGATCAACGAACAGCTTATAATGGTCGCCGTGGCTGTGCGTCAGGATCCACGCTGCAATGCGAACGGGGTTGTCCACAGAGACCGGCTTGCCGCTATTGCGCGCGTGCAGATCCCACAGTGCTTTTCTGAAGTTTTCCACCTCGGTACCCTTCAGGGTGTCACCGCCGTCGATCACCAAAAAGCGACCGTCCTCCAGCGTGATGATATATCCCTCACCGCTGCTTTCGGAAGGCAAGCCGGTGGCAGTGATGGCAGAGTCGGTCTTTTTCTGCCAGCTTTGCTGGGAAAGCATCTCGGCAGGGGGCAGCATCGCGCCCTTAAGTGAGTGTGCAACGATGCGCAATGAGGGCTGCGCGTATGCATAATCGTTTTCGCCGGCATATTTGAAGGCGTTGTACGCCACGTAAAGCGAGATCGCTTTCGCGTCATTGACGAAAAAGGCGAAATAGCTATCCTCGATCTCGTTTTCACCGGTCATACGATACCCTTCTGCCTTCAGTGCGTTGCAGTAGGTCTTGTATGCCGCTGCGTTGACGCCCTCACCCATATACAGATATTCCAATCCGTCATCGGCAAGGCCTGCGGTGTTGTACAGCTGCACGCCCTCGGGCTTGGGGAAATCGGTCTGCCAGTTGTGGCTTACCTTTGTGGAAAGGTACAGATCCTTGGGAACCATGATGGAAGAAGCGTCACCCTCGGTTACCACGGATTCGGTGAGGTAATCAAGGAACATCTCCTGGGCGGCATCGATCGTCGTCATATTCCACGCACCGACCGCAATATTACCGTCCTCAATATAGATACCGCATTCGTCCACGGCAAGACGCTCCAGCAGCTTTTTCGTAACCGGGCGATTGGTCATACCAACGGCAACCTCGTGATCCGCAAGAGCCTCGGCATCAGTCTTGAGCGGAAGCGTCTTACTGCTTTTCAGCGAAACGGCTTGCGCGATCTGCTCTACGCTCGTACGGAGCATATCATAGACGAAACGGGTCATCGTCGTGGTACCGTCAGGAGTGGTGTCGTAAGAGACGTCTGTGAGCGCATCCTTATCGTAATCTGCGCCGTAGATGAAGGTATAATAACCCTTCTGGCTATCCGCCAGGGTGATCATTTCCACCTGCTCTGCCGTTGCTTCCTTATTGACGTTGATGATCGCGGATCTTCCGTCGCCCGTCAGATAATTTTCCTTGAAATAGCTAACCGCCTTCAGGGTGAGCAGGGGCGTTGTGCCGACGATCACGATCTTGTTTCCGATGACCTTGATCGTGTAGCCGTGATCCTTGATGGAGTCATACGCCTTTTGGCTTTCCTCACGCGTGGTCAGACCCACCAAGATCTCGGGAGAGTCGGGATCGCTTTTGGTCTTTTTTTCCGCTAAAGCGCGCAGCTTAAGACCCGTGGCGCTGTTGATCGCCAAGGCAAATTCGTCCATATTCCCCTGGAAGGTTTGGGAATAGGTGCCTTCCTTTGTTTTATCTGGGTAGACCAATGCGTATTCGGAAAGATCCACCTCGACACTCTTTTTGCTTACGGTGACCTCACCGTCTTGCTGGGTGCAGGAAGAGAAAATAACCATTCCCGTAGCAAGCATGCACACGGCAAGCAACAAGCAGATGATCTTACGTTTCATATAGACCTCCTATATAAAATATTTTAATATCAATAGCAAGAGTATACCCAAAGTATACTACACTTTGGATTTTATTTCAATACAGTATTGAAGATTTTTCTTATAAAATCCGTTCAAAAAACGTTTTTACAAAAGCACGAGGTTACAGCACAGACGCGGCTTCGTCGGCTTTTCGGCGACTTACTTCTCTGCTTGCTGCGGCAAAAATGCGTCCGCCTGTTCTCTGCTTTGAAAAACAATGATGTTTTTATTGCTATATTTTTCAAGCAATTCCAAAATCTGCGGGCGTTGCTGTTCGCTGAATTTTTTGATAAACGCGATGAATTCGCCATCCTCCTCGGTTTCGATCCACGGCATATCGCCGCGCGGCTTGCCACGACGCTCCTTGATACCGGCAAGGCACACGTCAAGCGGACAATCGAGAAAAAACACCGTATCGCACGCCGCAAGTCGAAGCTCCATCGTAGAGGCGTAATTGCCATCAATAATCCACGCGTCCTTTTCAAGCACGGCGGACAAGCGTTCTAAAAACACGCGCTTTTCCACCGTCGTTTTATCCGCATTCCAGTACATCATATCCAGATGAAAAAGCGGAATGCCCGTTTTCTCGTGCAATGCCCTTGCAAACGTGCTTTTGCCGCTGCCGGGGCAACCGATCACAATGATTTTTTGCATTGATCTTCTCCTTTACGGAGTGTAATTTCGGAGGATCTCTATAATATCCTGCCGATACACGTTACCGCCCAGCACGTCGCCGTTGGGTGAGAAGGACACGCAACGCACGTCGCGCGGATCCTCCTCGTACGGGTTTTCGGGACGCTCTTCCGTGAAATATTCGCTCAAATACCGAAGCGCGTTGCCCTCAGGGAAAACGACGTTTCCCTCGCCCACGGGGATCTCCAGCTCGGCAAAGCTACCGAGAATTTCCCGCGTTTTTCGGTTGTAGAGGTTATCGTCTGTTCTGCTCACCAACCACGCGGGCGAGAAACGCATCGGGATGCCGCATCTTTTTGCTTCCGTGACAAAGAATTTCACCGTGTCAAGCGGTATCGTTTCCTGATGGAACGCATCCACCGACAAAAGCAGGTCGTTCACGCCGCACGCGGCAAGGTGCGCGGCAACCTCACGGATTTTCTCGGCACTTTTTGAAAAATAGCCGTTGGTGATGACCTGACGCTTTGGAATGTGCAACGCCGTAGCGGCACTCATCACGGCATACACCGCACCCGCGTGCAAGAGCGGCTCGCCACCGAAGGTCATCACGGTTTTGATATCATACGCCGCCGCGATCCTGCGCACCGCGTCTGCGGCGACCTGCGGATCAATTTGCGCGCCGCAAGCGGCGTGCTCCCCTTGCGAGCAGTGTTTGCAACGCCCCGTGCAGGCGTCGGTTACGACGAATTCGATTTTATCGAGGTGCTTGAGATATGGGTTCATCATTCTCTTTTTCCTCACGGCGAAAAATCAAACACGGCGTTGCCGTCGCTCTCCAGGCGCAAATAGGCGTCGAACGCCTTGCCCGATTTTTTGGAGATGAAATTCTTGATCTTGGCGGTACGCCCCGTTTCCAGGAGCTGCTTGGCATTGGATACGGAAATGGCGCGATTGCAGATAAAGAGGTTCAGCCGGAAGCCGCATCCTTCGCGGTAGCCCTTACAGCCGTAGCTGAATTTGCCGCGCACGATCTCCTTGCCGCAAAGCGGGCATTTGCCCACGATATCGCCGTAAAGACCAATGTCCTTATCCTCCTCAATTGTGGTAGGCTGTGTTTCAAACACGGCACGCACCTCGGCGGCTGCAAGCGCTACGCTATCCTCCACGCTCATCTGTCCGCGGAACACGCGCTTGAGTGCGCGACCCATTTCGCTGGTGCGGTGCTTATCCATACGGATATCCAGGCGATCCAGCGCCTCGATCAAGTACTCGCCGCCAGGCAAAATAGTGTAAACGTCCTTGTTAAGCGCGATATACAGGCTCTTGCGCGCGTTATCAATGATACCTGTGCGTGTCGCCTCGGTACCAAGCTCCAAGCCCTCCAGTACGGCGCGATACTCCTCGGTATCGTCCGCATTTTCCTCGTCCTCGGCGTGCTCTGCCTGCTCGGCGGCGGCAGCCTTTTCCTCGCGGAAGGGGTTTTTGAGGTAGTTATTCAGTGTTTCGATGGTATAGTGCTTGGGCGGCGTGGTTTCCTTCTCCACGGGGGCAAAGGCAATCTCTACCTTATCCCCCTTTTCCAGCTTGGGCAGCACCTTGTCCTTTTGCGTGGCATCGTCGTATTTCATCCAACCGCGCTCCACAATGACAAGCCCTTTCAGGGTGAATTCCTCCTGATCTCCCACCTTGATGGTGATCTCGGTGCGGTTTGCCACGCAGGGCTCGGCGCAAAAGACCGCCACAAAACGGCGGAACACGGTGGCGTAGACCAGATTTTCCTTCTCGGAAAGGTCCCCCTTCCCCGGGATCTTATAGGTTGGTGTGAGGGCGGAGTGCGACTCGATCTTACTGTCGTCAAAGATCTTGGGACTATCCTTGAATTTGACGGGATAGCCGATCTTCTGGATCTGCGAGAGGATCTTGCGCATCTTATCCTTTTCGGCGGTGGCAAGATACTCGGAGTTGGTACGCGGGTAGGTCAGATACCCTTTCTCGTAAAGTCCCTGAATGATCTCCAAGCTGTCGCTCATCGACATTTTGTGCTTTTTACCAAGCAGATTTTGCAGCTTGGAAAGCGAAAACAGCTTACCGGGGGCAAGCGTATCCTTCTTGCGCTTGACGGCGGTAACCACAGCACCGGCGGCGTTGTATGCGGCGCAAAGCGCCTCTGCCGCGGGGCGATCCTTCTCGTCATACTTCTGTTTAGAGGTCAGCTCCACCTTTTCCCCGTTGGTTTCGGCGTTGCTGACGATGGCAAGATATTTTCCCGGCACAAAGTTGCGGATCGCCAT
>JAZRFS010000177.1:0-3019 GCA_045643765.1 Eubacteriales bacterium | reverse complement strand
GGCTTGCCTTTGGACAAAATAAAAATTGCCTCGGCGTTTCCACGCTGGAAGCCCTTGCAGAAAACCTTGTTCCCTTTGACGGTATCATCTGTCCCGTGATGAACGCACGTCGCGGTCAGGTCTACAACGCGCTTTTCCGCTATGAGAACGGCGCGCTTGTCCGTCTTTGCGAGGATCGCGCGCTTTCCGTTACGGATCTCACGGCAGAGCTTGCCGAAATGGGACTTCCCTTCACGCTTTGCGGTGACGGTGTAGCAGAATTCAAGCGTTTAGCGCCCAATTCTGCGCCTGCAAGCGTTTCGGCGCTTTTGGAGGATCAATCTGCCATCTCGGTTGCCAAAGTGGCTCTGCGCCGCGCAAATGCGGGCGAGAGCGGCACGGACGCACAGCTTGTACCCGTTTATCTGCGCTTGCCGCAGGCAGAACGCGAAAGACTGGAAAAACTGAAGCAATAAATCCTTCCCCGAAAGGAGTATTTATGATGAAAAAGATTATTATCGGCTGTGACCATGCCGCTCCCGAGCTCAAAAACACCGTACGCGACCATCTGATCGCGCGTGGCTTTGACGTGGAGGACGTAGGCGTTCACACCACGGACAGCTGTCATTATCCCGACATCGCGCGCAAGGTCTGCGAAAAGGTGCAGAGCGGCGAGCGCGAGATCGGCATTCTGGTTTGCGGCACGGGCATCGGTATGTCTATGGCGGCAAACAAGCATACGGGCATCCGCGCCGCTTGCTGCTCGGATACCTTCAGCGCGCGCCTCACACGTGCGCATAACGATGCCAACGTGCTGTGCTTCGGCGCGCGCGTGGTAGGCGCCGGTCTTGCACTTGATCTCGTTGACGCCTTCGTTGATACCGCATTTGAGGGCGGCAAGCATCAGACGCGTGTCGATATGGTCATGCAAATCGAGCGCGAGCAGAGGGCTTGATATGAGCCTTTCCACCCTTACCGACGTTCTGCGTGCCTCGGTCGGCACGGATATGGCACCCGCCACCTCTGCCGTGATCGTGGCGGCAGGAAATTCCACCCGCATGGGAAAGGGCGTTTCCAAACAGCTGTTAAAGCTTTCGGGCGTACCCGTGCTGGCGCGCACATTGCACGCTTTCGCGCAATCGGGCTATATTGACGAGATCGTGCTCGTCACCCGCGCCGAGGATATGCATAATATCACGCTTTTGCTCACCAAGTACGGCATCAAAAAGCCCGTACGCCTTGTGGTAGGCGGCGCGACACGCGCCGACTCGGTGAAGCGCGGTGTGGAGGCGATCAACAAAAAGGCAAAATTCGTAGCCATTCACGATGGCGCGCGTTGCCTGATTACCCCGCAGATGATCAAAAAGGTGCTGCGCGCGGCGTATATGCACCGCGCGGCAACTGCCGCCTGCACCGTACACGATACGGTAAAGATCGCCACCAAGCGCGGCTTTATCGCGCGCACGGAAAACCGTGAGCTTGTGTGGCTGGCGCAAACGCCGCAGGTATTTGACGTCAATCTTTATCGCGCGGCACTTGCAAACGTCAAGGACGATACGCTGACCGATGACAATCAGCTGATTGAGGCGATCGGTTACCCCGTAAAATTGGTGGACACCGGTGCGGATAATCTGAAGATCACACGCCCCGAGGATCTACCCCGCGCAGAAGCAATTTTGGCACAGCGGAGGGCAAAAAAATGAGGATCGGACACGGATACGACGTGCATCGCCTGGTGGAGGGACGCGACCTCATTATCGGCGGTGTGAATATTCCCTTTGAAAAGGGCTTGCTTGGGCATTCCGACGCGGACGTGCTGACGCACGCTGTGATGGACGCCCTGCTTGGTGCTGCGGCACTGGGTGACATCGGCAAGCATTTCCCCGACAGTGACCCTGCCTACAAGGGCGCGGACAGCTTAGCGCTCGCACGCGAGGTAGCAAAGCTTCTGCAAGCCAAAAAATATCGCGTAGAAAACGTAGACGCCACGATACTGGCGCAAGCGCCCAAGCTCGCGCCCCACATCCCGCAAATGCGCGAAAATCTGGCTCTGGCACTGGATATTCCCGTGGACGCCGTCAGCGTGAAGGCAACCACCGAGGAGCATCTCGGCTTTACCGGTGCCGGTGAGGGCATCGCCGCCCATGCGGTGTGCCTGCTGGAAGAAATTCCCCACGCGGGAAAATTGCAGAGATTATAATCGAACCAATACAGCAACCGGCGTCCTCGACGCTCCGATCCAATACCAACTCCAAAAAAAGACCGCACCAAGGTACCTTGATGCGGCCGTAAAGCAAGGGGCGCGGGCGTGCTTCCCACTTCCGTTGTCTTTCACCCCCACCCGTCACCCCGTGCGGGCTTTACACTTGTCATACTATGTCGAAAAAAATTATTTGTGAGGTATTATTATGAAAATTTCTCCTTCCCTTTTGGCAGCTGATTTCACCAAGCTCGGTGAGGAGGTCGCACGCATCAGCGCAGCCGGTGCCGAGATGCTCCACCTTGACGTGATGGACGGCAACTTTGTGCCCAATATGAGCTTCGGTCCCGACGTGATCAAGGCGATCCGCCCCGTTTCCGATATCTTCTTTGACGTGCATCTGATGATCGACCGTCCCGAGCGCTACATCGACAAATTCATTGCCGCAGGCGCTGACGGTGTGACCATCCACTATGAAAGCACCGAAAATCCCGGCGAGGTTCTTAAAGCGATCCGTGCCGCAGGCAAGAAGTCCGGCCTTTCCATCTCTCCCGACACCCCTGCAGAGGCGATCAAGGACCTGCTTCCCCTTGCCGACATGGTGCTGGTGATGACGGTTTACCCCGGCTTTGGCGGTCAGAAGCTGATCCCTGCACAGCTGGAAAAGGCACAGAAGGTGCGCAATATGCTTGACGCCCAGGGTCTTACCGCTGTGGACGTACAGGCAGACGGCGGCATCGGTCTTGGCAACCTTGCCGACGTACTGGCTCACGGCATCAACGTGGTCGTTGCAGGCACCGCCGTATTCGGCGCGCCCGATCCTGCTGCCGTGATCGCAGA
>JAZRFS010000176.1:0-10398 GCA_045643765.1 Eubacteriales bacterium | reverse complement strand
CCTTGATTACGTCCGCCCCGTTTCGGTGGTAGACGGTGTGGTGGTGGCAGGTGCCTCGGACACCGCGCCCCTGGTCGCAACGCTTTGCGACCGCAAGGAAAACAGCGCACGCATCCGAGTTGGCAAGCAGTATCTGGCTTTGAGTGACGAGGGGCATTTGATCCTTGTCCAAAAGGGACAGCGCTTCCTTTTCGAGCATCAAGGTCTGAACCGCTACGTCATTGCCCTGCCCGAGGGTGGACACCTGCGCTTTGAACATCACGCAAGCAAAGAATGGCCCATCTTCCTGCACAAAACCGAGAACGTGTATTATCACCATATCTTTATCCTGAAAAACGTGGAGGAAACACAATGAATACCAACGTCAAGGTCTTGCTTTCCCGTGGCATGACGATGCCCTCTTACGCCACCGACGGCGCCGCCGCCGTGGATATGCGCGCCGCCATTGACGAGGGCACCACCGTCACGATCCAACCCGGTCAGCGCGCCATGATCCCCACGGGTATGGCGATCTCGCTGGAAAACGCCAATGTGGTAGCAATTCTTGCCGCACGCAGCGGTCTTGCCGTGAAAAGCGGCATCAATCTTGCCAACGGCATCGGCGTCATTGACTCGGACTATCGCGGTGAGATCTGCGTGGGTCTTTACAACAGCTCTGACGTTCCCTTCACCGTCAATCGCGGTGACCGCATCGCGCAGCTGATGTTCATGCCCGTCTACGTAGCCAACCTCATTGAGGCAACCACGCTTGACGAAACCGCGCGCGGTGCGGGCGGCTTCGGCTCTACGGGTGTGAAGTAATGCGCGTTATTCTGGCATCCAAATCCCCCCGCCGCCGTGAGATCCTGTCTATGCTGGGCGTAAAATTCGAGATCCTCAGTGCGGACGCGGACGAGAGCTCGGATATCACCTCGCCCGAGGCGCTGGTGCGCGAGCTTGCCCTGCGCAAGGGTCGCGCCACCCGCGAGCTGTTACGCGAAAAGGGTGAGTGGGATGATAATACCCTTATCATCGCCTCGGACACCGTGGTGGCGACCGCCGACGAGATCCTGGGCAAGCCCCAAGACGCCGAGGACGCAAAGCGTATGCTGCGCGCGCTCTCCGATACTACGCACCGCGTCATCAGTGGCGTGGCGCTTCTTTGCGGCGAGCGTGAGATGGCTGATTTTGACAGCACAGACGTATGCTTTGGCGCAATGAGCGAGGAAGAGATCGACTGGTACGTGCAATCGGGCGAGCCGAACGACAAGGCAGGCGCTTATGCGGTACAGGGGCTCGCCTCTTTGTGGATCAGCGGGCACAAAGGAGATTATTTCAACGTCGTAGGGCTTCCCGTCTACGTACTGAACAAGCTCTGCCAAGGCTGCCTTGGAAAAAACCTCACTCAGATTTCTTAATAAAAGCAAAAAAAGAACGGACGCTTGTCCGTTCTTTTTTTAACTCGCCGCGCGGGGCACCTCCCGCTCCCACGGTATGGGCGCATCGCTCACACGCGTGATCAGCACAGAAAGATCGTCTGCATCCGCACCGCTTGCGTGATTGATTACCATCCGTGCAAACGCCTCTGCCTCTCCGTCCCATTTCGTCTGTAGCATTTCCGAAAGCCACGGGCACTCCTCCTCGCCCCCCGTTATACCGTCGCTCACCTGCACAAGGATATCTCCCGATTGCACCTCAAAGGAAAGTCGCTCGGCATCCAACGCATCCAGGATCCCGATCGGCGCCGTGCGGGAAAAGAAGCGCGTGATCTGCCCCGCACGCAAAAGATAGGTGGGTGCCGCACCGCATTTATACAGAACGGCTTTGCCACTGACGTTATCTATTTCCAGAAGATCTACGGTGCTGCTAGCCTCGTTTTCCCGCTGAGCTCTCGCGGCAAGCAAGCCGTTGAGCATACGCAAGGCTGTCTCCGCACGCACGCCTGCCTGCAAAAGGCGAGAGAGCACTGTGGCACAAAGCGCAGAGGTCAGTGCCGCGTGATTTCCGCTTCCCATTCCGTCGCAAAGCAGAGAAAAGCTGTGCCCGTGCGCGTCGGTAAAGAAGGTCACGCTATCCCCGCAGTATCCACCCTCGCGCCCGTTTTTGGCGCGGCTTTGCTTCACACTGGCGCAAGCGTATCTGGCTCTTTCCTTGAAGACGTAGTCGCTTTTTCCCTCCCGGCATTCCGCCCTTACCTCGCCAAGCTCAAGCTTGCAGCACTCCTCCAACACACGTCGCAGCTCCCGTGGCTTAACACGCCGACCGGGGAGCTTCAGATCGCAGATCCGTATACAAAAACGCTCCTTGCCGCATACCGACACGCTTTCCAGCGTGTACCCCATCTTCAAAAGGCGCGTAGCAACCCGCTCGCCAAGCACCTCGTCAGTGATATACGCATCGTTCGCCGCCTCCAGGGTATCCGTGATCATACGCCCCAGCGCGGCATAATCCATCGCCACTACCGAGGTCTTGTCCCCCCGCATTGCTTCCTCAAAAAGGCGCTGTGCGCCGCTGTTGATCCGCTCCAGGATCCCCGGCAACGCGGTGCAACGCGAGGACATCGCTTGCGGTACGTGCTCCTTGGCGGCGCGACCCGCCTGATACAAGCGCACGCCAAGCCCCGCCACCGCCTGTGCGGTGCTCTGGTACTCACTCCCCCAGCAAATTTCCCGACAAGTACAGCCGGGACACACCTTATCAAACTCGCGATCGCAAAGATGCCGCAGCTCCAGCTGTCCCGGGCGGCGTTGCTTGCCGCTTAATTCATATAAAATTCCCGAGAGATCACCCAATGTTCCCGACACCGCCTGCAAGCATTCCCGTTGATACTCCCCCTTCATCTCCTTTGCCGCACGGTACGCATTGCGTCTGCGCAGCATTGCTTCGCGACGCACAACCGACCCCTCGATCATCCCCGTATTGTCCAAGGCAAGAAAAAGCGCTCCCGCCACCATCACCGAGGGCAGAAAATGCAAAAGCCCCTCGCTGTCAAAAAGAGAAAATGCATAGATGCCCGCCATCGCACAGCCCGCCAACACGCCGCCACCACGGCTGTTTTTCTTCAAAAGGGCAAGCCCTACACCGCAAAGCGCAAAGGCGGGTGCCAGCCTGAAATCAAAGCACACCCCGAGAAATACACCCGCAATCCCACCGATCAGGGCGCCGTAATGCGCCGCCAGCCAGAACGCGATCAGCGCGGTACACGCCGCCGCAGGATAGATGCCTGCAAGGCTCACGGTGCGGGTGGCAAACACACAAAGCAGCAAAAGCGCCCCAAGACCCGCCTCGCGACTGTACGGAAAAAGCTTGTCCCGCGGCAGAAAAAGACCGCAGAGCAGAAAGGCTGCGAAAGCGGCTGTACCCGTGCCAAGCAACAGCCCCAGCAGATAATAATAGCGAAAATCCCCCCGGAACAGCCGCGCCGTACAGCACAAAAATACCGCCACGGCAGACAGCGTTACCCGTGCCCCCACGCGCTCGCCAAACAAGGGTGAGCGCTCACCGTGCTTGTTGGGAACGAGCGAGAGCGCCAGGCGCCCCAAGACCAGAACGCCCATCCCGAGAATGCCGATATAATCTCCCGCCAAAGCGTCAAAAAGCACACTTCCCGCCGCAATCGCGGGAAATACCACCCCCGCAGACGCCGCCAGTGCAATCGAAAACGGGCGCACGCCAAGCAAAAGCTCCGTGGCGCCCAAAAGCGCACCAAGCCCTGCAAACAACAAATATATAAAAATCCTCTCCCAGATCGCAGCGTGTCGATGCGCACGCTTTTCCGACAAAAGATTTTCCGCATATTCCATCTTTTCCCACCTCCGTTTTTTCTCATTCTACCACCGGGGGGACGAGAAAAAACGCAGATCCTGTCCGCGAGAAAAAGAAAAAAAGCGAAGGTTGGCAACAAAAAAGGAAAAGCGCGACGCTCCGACGCAGATCTGCGCACAAAACGTCGGAATTTTTTTGGCATATCACCGCTAAATCGCACACCTGAAAAAAAGATTTGCATTTTTGCCCCACAAGGAGGCGTTTTGTGGTATACTGTAAGTATCACAAGGAAAGGAGAGGCAATGATGACCGTTTGTTGCTTTACAGGGCACCGTTTGATCCCGTTTGGAAAGCGCTTGGCGCTATCCGCCATTCTGGATCGGCGTATTGCCGCTCTTTTTGACGTGGGATTTACCGAATTCCGCGCGGGCGGCGCGCTGGGCTTTGATATGCTTGCCGCCGAGCGTGTGCTCGCCTTCCGCGAAAAGCACCCCACGTGCCGTCTGCATCTGTTTTTGCCTTGCCGCGATCACGATAAGGCTTGGAGCGCTCACGACCGCGCAGAGCTCGCGGATATTCTTGCCAAAGCAGACCGGGTTTCCTACGTGCGCGAGTATTACTCCCCTGACTGTATGCACGCGCGAAACCGCGCACTGGTGGACGGAAGCGACCTTTGCCTGGCATACTTAACGGCAAATCGCGGCGGCACGCTTTACACCTGCTCTTATGCGCTGAAAAACGGTGTGCGCCTGATTAACGTGGCGGAGGAGATGGAATAAAAAAAGCCCCGTAACGGGGCTTTTTTTATTCCTCTTTCTTCTTATATTTCAACCATACGAAAGCACCGATCCAAGCGGCGGCAACGAGAAAGCTAAGCACACTCGCGACCATCGAGGCGATCCTGAAATCGGGCGTTTGCGGCGCAAGCGCATCGAGCGGCGAAGCTTCGGGCACAGGTTCGTTCCCGGAGGGATTTCCCTGCACGGGCGGTGCCTCGTCCATGACACTGTCCTGCAGCGTATCCTCGGGCACACTTTCGGGCGTTTCCTCCACGGGTGGTGGCGGCAGCTCGCGCCACACGGCGCTCAGCACCAGATCCTCGGCAGCGACCGCCGCGCCGCTTTGATACTCCTTTTGCGCCGCGTCCTGCCAACCGACAAATTCATACCCCTCGCGCTCGGGGACAAAGGCGGAAACCTTATGCCCATCCGTGCTGAAAAACGTGTTGGAAAGGATGGTTTTCCCCTCGCTCTGATAGGAAAGCGTGTGCGAGCTGGGCGCTACAAAATCGGCGTACTCCAAGGAAATATATGCCACGCCCCCCTTGTAATCAATGCGTCCCCAACCGTTTTTCACCTCGCTGACACGCACAAGCTCCCCCTTGGAAAGGCTTCCCTTCTTGGTGGCACTCGCGCTTCTTGCGGCACGCACGTTGAGAAAATCATACGTCACGATATAGTGCCCCGCACTCTCGTCCTCGTGTGCGGTGCGGGCGATCCCCTTCGCGCCGTTTTTGTATTGCGGACGCCCGTATCCCACGATATAGGTATCCGAGAGCGCGTAATCGCGCAAGGCGACCTGTCCCGAGGAATTGCCCTCTACCGTATAGACACGTCCGCCCTTTACAAAGCGCACAAGCCCCACGTGGTCGGACACACGCCCCACCCCTGCCGAGCGGAAGAAGATCAGGTCACCCATTTTCGGCGTGTGCGCGCTACGCGACGTGTACTGCCCCAGCTCCTTGAGGCGCGCCACCCACAAGCTGCAGCTGGCAAACGCACCGCCCGCGCTATCCGCTTCACCCGCCTGCTGCATACACCAGCTGACAAACACCGCGCACCACGCGTAAGAATAAGTACCGTTTACCGTGCCGTAGGCATAGCCGTATTCGGTATAATTGCCCGAGCTTGCCGTATTGCCGCCGTGATAATCGGCGGAACTTGCACCCTCGTGATACCCGTATTGCGAAAGTGCAGCAGAAAGCGTATCGAAAGCACCATCCCTCACCAGAGGCAGCGCGCGCAGATTTTGATGGTATGTAGAGCTTTTATATGCCGATGAAACCTTATATTGCGGCTCGATCGCCCACGTTGCGGGTGTGCAAAGCGCCACGAAAAGGCAGCCAAGCAGCACACAAAGCCCCCGTCTTAGGATTTTTCTTTTCTTCATAGCAACCTCCTTTTCCTGCGTACATTTTACCATATTTTCACCCCTTTTTGCAAATGCAATTTCTGGAAACACCCCAAAACGGTGTGAGTTATCGGCATTTTTTTGCGTTTGCCCTTGACGGGCACGCCCAAATGCGCTATACTATAAATAAGAAAAAAAGAAAGGATGGTGAGCACCGTGAAGGATCTTTACAAGCTTTCCCGCGCCCTGTATGATGAGGCATTCCCCGGCGAGAATGAGCGCTTTACCGAAGCCCTGTTTGCGCTCGGATATCCCAAGCACCTTGTGGCAATGGGAGAGGGCAACGAGCTTGCCTCTATGCTGTTCGCACTCCCCTATGATATCGTAACCGAAAACGGCACGGTGCAGGCAAATTATCTGTACGCCGTCGCCACGGCAAAAGCGCACCGCGGCAAGGGCTACGCCAAAAAGCTCTTGAAGCGCGTGGCGGATCGCGGCACTCCCGTATTTCTGCGCCCCATGTCCCCCTCGCTGTTTGATTTTTATAAAGCTGCGGGCTTTGCTCCCTTCTCGCCTTACCGTGAATGGAGCGGTGCCGCCGAGGACGGCGACACGGCGAAGTTTGTTCAGCTTTCCAAGGAAGCCTATCTCGCCGCGCGTGACGGCTTTTTGCAGTCCCCCTATTGCCGTATGACAAAGGATTTTCTTTCGCTTTCCTTCTCGCTTGGCGGAGCCGTCGGACTTGACGGGCGCTTCGCCGCGCTTTACGAGCGAAGCGACGACACGGTGCTTTTCAAGGAATGGTGGGGGGATACTGCGCTGGCGCCGCAAGCGGCAAACTTTCTTGGTGCTGCAAAATTTGTGGCGCGCACCCCTGATAAGGACGGTACGCCCTTTGGCGTAGGCATCGGCATTCCCGAGGGAACGGTGTTCCTTGCGGCACTGGACTGATATGGCAAACCGCGTCATATTGCACTGCGACTGTAACGGCTTTTTCGCCTCGGTAGAAACGCTCCTAAACCCCGCGCTTGCCGACGTCCCGATGGCGGTAACAGGCGACCCCGACAGTCGCCACGGCATCATTTTAGCCAAAAACGAACGCGCCAAAGCCTTTGGCATCCAGACCGCGGAAACCATCTATTCCGCGAAGAAAAAATGCCCCTCGCTTGTCTGTGTGCTCTCGCATCACGGGGAGTACGAGCGCGTTTCGCGCCTTGTCAACCAGATTTATCTGGACTATACCGACCTTGTCGACCCCTTCGGCATTGACGAGTCCTTTCTGGATGTCACGGGCAGCATGAAGCTGTTCGGCTGTACGCCGCGCGAGCTTGCCGACCGCATCCGCGAGCGGGTAAAGCGCGAGATCGGCATCACGATCTCGGTGGGTGTCAGCTTTTGCCGCGTATTCGCAAAGCTGGGCAGCGACTATAAAAAGCCGGACGCCACCACGGTCATCGACCGCGACAATTATAAGGAAGTGGCGTTTTCTCTACCCGTTTCGGCACTTTTGTACGCGGGGAAGCGCACGACCGAGCAGCTGCGATCGCTCGGGATCCTCACGATCGGGCAGCTTGCCGCAGCTGACCGCGCCCTTGTTGTGGCGCGTCTTGGCGAAATCGGGGACACCCTATGGCGTTACGCAAACGGTCTTGATAATGAGCCCGTGCGCAGCTTTTACGAGCGCACACCCCCGAAATCCGTAGGCAACGGTATGACCTTTCGCCGCGATATTTCGGGCGAAAATGAAATTCGTTCCGGTGTGATGACGCTGTGCGACTCGGTTGCCGCGCGCTTGCGCCACGAGGACAGAAAAGCCACTGTCGTGCAGGTACAGATCAAAACGCCGGACTTCCGCGTGGTGCAAAAGCAATGCACACTCTCCCGCGCCACGTGGCTGCGCACCGATCTTGTTGACCACGCAATGCTACTCATCCGCGCCGCCGTGGGCTACGGCACCGCGATCCGCACGCTGACCGTTACGGCAGGGGGACTTGTTCCACCGGGAGAAACTGAGGAGCAGCTGGATATCTTCACACAAAACCCCGAAGAGCCCTCCAAAAAAGAAGCCGTGGAGGATGCCCTTCACGAAATCCGCCAAAAGCTTGGCAAGGGCAGCATCACGCTGGGGCTTTACGAAAACCCCGAGATCGGCACAGGCAAGCATCATTAAGGAGAAAGCTTATGTTACGACAAAAAAGTGTTTGGAGCGTTGTTTTACTTTCTATTCTCACCTTTGGCATCTATATGCTTTGGTGGATCTATGATACCGCACGCGCCCTGCAAGGCGAGGGCGGGTATGAGGATCTGCCCGCCGCGTGGCTTATGCTGCTCTGCTTTTTCTTTTCGCCCGTGGGCGGCGCGTTTTTTATGCTTTCTGCCTATCAAAATCTGATCTATATACGTTACCGCCGCGGGCTTTTCCCGCGCGATAACAGCAAGATCCTTTGGCTGTTGCTGGGCATCCTTTCCCCCATTCTTACCGTGGGGATCGTGCAATATGAGATCAACCGCCTGTTCGATGCACCGCAGGGCTTTGGCTGGAACGGCTCGAATTTCTACAACTCCCATTTTTGATCTTACAAAAAAGCCGCCTTAAGGCGGCTTTTTCACTTGACAAACGCGCGCGCGTGCGTTACAATAATAGGGTATTTGAAAAAGGAGGGATGATATGGCAACGAAAAAGACTTGGTTCGTGCGCGGTCTTCGCGACGGCTTACCCATCGGACTTGGCTATTTTGCCGTTTCCTTTGCGCTTGGCATCAAGGCCGTTGGCGCGGGGATCAACACGCCTCTTGCGGGTCTGATGTCGCTTCTCAACCTCACCTCAGCGGGCGAGGCAGCCGCCATCGTGCTGCTTGGCGCGGGTACCACCTACGTAGAGCTTGCCTTTACCCAGTTCGTCATCAACATCCGCTACTTACTGATGTCCTGCTCGCTCTCGCAAAAGATCGCCCCCGAGACCTCGATCCTGCACCGCCTGCTGATCGGCTACGGCGTAACGGACGAGATCTTCGGCATCTCGATGGGTGTCGAGGACAAGCTCACCCCCTATTACAGCTACGGTGCGATCGCCGTGGCGGCACCCTGTTGGACGCTGGGTACCGTGCTTGGCGCCCTGCTTGGCAGTATTCTGCCCGCAAGCCTTGTCAGTGCCCTTTCCGTCGCGCTTTACGCGATGTTCCTTGCCATCATCCTGCCCCCCGCGCGGAAAAGCCGCGTGATCGCGGGACTTGTGGGCGTGTCGATGCTTGCCTCGGTCGGGCTTGCCCATCTGTGTGACCGCTTGGCGTGGTCGTGGCTGTCCGAGGGCTTCCGCATCATTCTTCTGACAGTAGTCATCTCTCTTGGCGCCGCCCTCCTCTTCCCCGTAAAGGAAGAACAGGCAGAACAGGAGGTGCGCGATGCAGATTAACAGCATTCTGCTTGCCATTCTGGTGATGGCGGGCGTCACTTACCTCATCCGCGTGCTGCCGCTGGTGCTCATTCGCCGCGAGATCAAAAACACCACGGTGCGCTCCTTTTTGCACTACGTCCCCTACGTCACGCTTTCCGTAATGACGGTGCCTGCCATCTTCTCGGCGACTGTCGTGATCTGGTCGGCGCTGGCGGGCTTTGCTGTTGCCGTGGTGCTCTCGCTTTGCAACTGCAAGCTCCCCGTGGTCGCCGCAGCGGCGTGCGCCGCCGTGTTTGTGGTAGAATTGTTCTTTTAACGTAAAAAGTCCCGACAAAAGTCGGGACTTTTTTATTTTTCCGAGATTTGCGGAACGAGAGCCGTATGCAAAAGCTTGCGCAGCTCCTTATGATCGGGCAGGACACGGGCAAGCCACGTGTAAAATGCCGCAGAGTGGTCGGGATGGCGAAAATGCGCCAGCTCGTGACACGCCACGTACGCAAGGCACGCGGGCGGCATAAAGATCAGATTGGTATTGTAGGTAATGCGGTTTTGCTTGTAATAGCACGCGCCCCAGCGACTTTTCATGCGCCTGAGCGTGATCTGCGGGATCGGTGCGCCATCGCCGAGGAAATACGGCGCGTATTGCGCGGTCATACTTCCCATTTCACGCGTCACCCGCTCGGTGGCAAAGCGCCAGAAAAGGCGCACGCGCGCCCGAGCGTCGTCGGGATCGGGAAGCGCCAGATAAAGCGTGCCGTTTTCCGCATAAGCGGCGTGCTTTTTTGCATTTAGCAGGCAAACGGTATGCGTTTTGCCGAAAATTGGGAGCATCTCACCCGCGGCAAGCGTGTGCGTTTGTTCGGGATGATGTGCCACCATTCTTTCCCGCGCGCGCTTGATAAAATCAAGATGCGAGAGCAAAAACGCCTCGATCTGTGCCTGCGTTACCCTTGTGGGAGAGGACACCGCCACGCTCCCGTCGGGGCGCACGCGCAGATTGAAGTTTTTCACCGCCTTGCGCGACCATTCGTAAGAGAAGGTATATCCTTGCGCGGAAATTTCCGCACGAACGGGCAGATACTTCGGCATCAGCGCAGGCGATCCAGCGCGTTTTGCAGAATGATCTGCGC
>JAZRFS010000175.1:0-2617 GCA_045643765.1 Eubacteriales bacterium | reverse complement strand
CACGATATCCCCCGCAACCACCAAGCTTTCCTTGTTGGCAAGCGCCAGATCCTTGCCACTTTCCAGCACAGCGAGCGTGGGAAGAAGCCCCGCCTCGCCGAGAATTGAGTTCACGGCAAATTCCGCATCGCTTTCGCGGATCATTTCCTCTATGCCACTTGCGCCCGCGTACACGCGCGTGCGCGTATCGGCAAGCGCCGCGCGCAATTGCGCGGCGGCGCCCTCGTCCGCCATTGCCACGGCGGGAATATCAAATTCTCTTGCCTGCTCGGCAACGCGCTGCCAGTTATTTCCGGCGGAAAGCCCGCGAATGGAAATGCTGCACTGGCGGCAAACGTCGGTCGCCTGCTCTCCCACGGAGCCCGGGGATCCCAGGATCAATACCCAGGGAAATTTGTTTTCTGTCATAAAAAACCTCAACCAAACAGCGGGAAATAAGCGTTAATGAACGCCAGCACCACCGTCACAGCCATACAGGAGTCAAAGCGGTCAAGAAGTCCGCCGTGACCGGGCAGAAGCTTGCCGTAGTCCTTGATACCGTACTGGCGCTTGATGGCAGACATCGCAAGATCGCCGATCTGAGAAACCACGGCAATGATAAGACCAGCCAGAGCCAGAACGATATAGTTGGGGCTTGCGTCAAACCACAAGCTCGTAAGGAAGCCGTAAAGCACAGCCACAAGTGCGCAGCAAACGGCACCGCCGATCGCGCCCTCTACCGTTTTCTTGGGGCTGACAGCGGGGATGAGCTTGTGCTTTCCAAACAGGCGTCCCGTAAAGTAGGCAAAGGTATCCGTCACCCAACCAAACAGGAACGGGATCAGGTACACGAACTTCCCTGCCCAATCGGGGTTGGTGTCGCGCAATACGATCACGGCGGAATAGGCGCCGATGATATACACAGAGGTCATATAAACAAGCGCAATGCGTCCCGTCCGGCGCTGCTCTTCCTCGTTGCTTTCCGCCTTTCCGTAGGTGAACACCAAAACGCTGAAGAAATACACGCCAAAGGCAAGGATCGCCAGCACGCCTGCGCGGATCAATGCCTCGTGGTCAAGATACAGCACACGGGCAAGGATCGGGAATGCAAGTGCCGCCAGATACAGCGGTACGGCAAGTGCGTAATTTTTATCAAGTCCCACGCAATGCAATAGCTCATATACGGAAACGAAGGCGATCGCCGCGATCAGGACGGGAAACAGATAGTGCAGCAGATTGTCATTGCCAACGGGCGCGGAAAACCAGAAAAACGGGAAAATACCCGCAATGGCAACCAGCGCCGTGATGATACGAGTTCTCATAATGTTCTCCTCTCAGCTCAAACGCCACCAAAACGGCGCTTGCGCTTATAAAATGCTTCTACGGCCTTGTCGATCTCAGCGGAATCAAAATCGGGCCAGAGTACGTCGGTAAAATACAGCTCGGCATACGCCGCCTGCCACAAAAGGAAGTTGGAAATACGCAAATCTCCGCCCGTACGGACAATGAGATCGGGATCCCCCGTGCTTGCGGTATCCACTGCTGCGGCAAAACTCTCTTCATCCACCTTCGTCACACCGGCGGCAATCAAGCGGTTGCAAGCACGCACGATCTCGTCGCGCCCGCCATAATTGAAGGCGATGTTTAACGTGCGGCGTCTCCCTGCCGTCAGCTGCTCCAGGCGCTCCATACGCGCGCGACGCTTCGGCTCAAAGGGCGCTTTGTCCCCGAGGAAGCAGATGCGCATATCATATTCCTCGCTCTTTTTTTCGCACTCGGAAAGATAGTGATCCATCAGCTTCATAATGGCATCCACTTCTTTTTGCGGTCGCTTCCAGTTTTCGGTAGAAAAGGCGTACACAGTCACGGTGTCGATCTGCAGTTTTTTGCAATGCTCCAGCACGTTTTCAAAAGCCTTCACGCCAAAGCGGTGCCCGTGCTCGCGCGGCATGCCGCGATTTTTTGCCCAACGGCCATTGCCGTCCATAATAAAGGCAATATGCGAGAGCTTTGCCTCGGGCGCTGTAGTTTTTTCGCTCATAATAACTCCTCAAAACAGAAAGGGGCGGCATAGCCGCCCCAATCATCAGATTGCCATAACCTCGCTCTGCTTTTTGGAAGCGTTTGCATCGATCTGCTTGATATACTTGTCGGTCAGATCCTGAATGGACTTTTCGGAGGACTTTGCCTCGTCCTCGGTCATCTGGTTGTCCTTTTGCATCTTCTTGATGAGGTCGTTGGCGTCGCGGCGAATGTTACGCACGGCAACCTTAGCGTCCTCTGCCATCTTGGAAACCTGCTTGCAAAGCTCGCGGCGGCGCTCCTCAGTGGGCTGAGGGAATACAAGGCGAAGCTTGGTGCCGTCGTTGGCGGGGGTAATGCCCACGTCGGAAGCAAGGATTGCCTTCTCCATTGCCTTGAGGGTAGAGCCGTCGTAGGGCTTGATCTCCAGTGTTCTGGAGTCCGCCTGACGGATGTCAGCCATATCCTTCAGGGGCGTCTGCGCGCCGTAATATTCAAAGGTCACGCGGTTCAGCACAGCGGCGCTTGCCTGACCGGCACGGACAGTGCCAAAGTTGCTGTTCAGGGCGGCGATCGCCTTGTTCATTCTCGTTTCAAAATCCTTGGTGTTGAGTTT